>JACZVU010000011.1 GCA_022572485.1 Myxococcales bacterium | reverse complement strand
CGTAGACGCGGCGCGCACGCAGTGCCGCGAGTACCGACTCGCGTGTTAGTTCGTCGGTGATGATCGCCGCGAGTCCACCGCTTTCCGTGATGAGGTGGGGAAGCCCAGGATGACCGTCGTGACTGTCACCGCTGCCCACAAATCCGAATCGATAGCCGCGGTCGAGGGCATCTCTCACGAAATTTCCCGGCACTGGATCGTGGATCGGAAACGGTGAGTCGGGCGCTTCACTGCTGCCGTGAACGGAGACGATCTCGGTCAACGGTTCGAGTATCGGATCGGGTGGGATATCCCAGTTCGTTGGCATCACGCTGCCCGCGGAGTGATGGGCAAAGGTGAGCACGCGCTTTCCGCGCAGGGCATCCCAGAGCTGTGTCGGCGTTTCGTAATCGGGAGAAATCGAGCTGTAGATTTCGCCTTCATCTCCAAAGTAGAGAACGTGCCGGTGCCCGTGGATCCAGTTGGTCCACTCGTAGCCGAGCAACGTGACAAAACGACCGGGTTGGTGGAAGCGGCGCGTTTGGGTCTTGGTCTCCTCCCAGAATTCGGGATGGCTGTCGAGCTGCAACATGCCCCAGTGGTCGTGGTCCGTGATCGCGACCACGTCGAGGGCGGATACATCGCGTGCGTAGGCGAAGTAGTCCTCCACGGTACCCGTTCCGTCGGACAGGCTCGTATGGCCGTGAAGGTCGCCCCAGAAGACGTTTTGCCCATCTGAAGAGACGAGCATGGGATTGCTCTCACCAATGAGTCCGTCTTCCGATTTCGCGTGCACCCGTATGACTCCGGGCTCCCGGACAATCGCTTCGAAGGTCTTCTTTCCTCGGTCGGATGCGACGAATATAACGGGTTCTACCAGCTCGAGTTTGGGCTTCGCCGGCGTGCTGGTGAGCGCAATCCTGCCTTCGAACGGATACCCCGCGTTTGCGAAGGGGTCCAATACCGCGATGGTGATCCGAAACGATTTCCCCGGGCGAACGACACTCGGGAGGGTAATTCGGAGTTGACTGGGAAGAGCGGGTAGGACATCGATACCTGGCGAGTCTTTCAAGAAGACGCGAAAACCATCGCCATCGCCGTCTACCGCGAACCAGAAGCGGGAATTTTTTTCTGCGAGAGCGTCCACGATTGCACGTGCGGGTCCCGCGCCGTATACCAGCTGGATCTGATCTCCGGCCCGCAGGGCCCGCCCGGAGACGCGCAGACCGAGGAGTTGCTGGTCGAGCGTGGCGGCGTCGAGTTGAATGTCCTCGTCGCTCGCCGTCAACACCGTGTAGCCCTCTAGGTCCCGCTCTTCGACTTGGGGTGTGCTCCAATGCCAGAACGGCGAAACCTGGAAATAGATCATGCCGCCGACCGCGATTCCCTCCGGCCCGACCTCGTAGACCAGCGTGAATCGCCCGGGTTCTCCGGCGATCACGAACTCGGGGTCGCCCGGCTCCTGCTTGAGCCAGGCGCGCCCACCGCCATCCGAGGGATGGGGCGCGGCCGCGATGTTTTCGCGAAGGGCTTCGACGAGTTCGGGTAACGCACCGGGCGGATAAGTCTCCGCGCCATTTGGGCCCGCGGGCTCTGCGGGCAGCGCGCCTTCGGCCGTATGCCACTCTTGGGTTTTCTCGCTGCAAGCGCTGCAGCAGGCTGCGATGAGGGCAATCGTCCACCAGATCCAGCAACGCCGCACCGACACTCGAATTTCCCCCACGACCGAAACTGGCCGCGGCCAGCATAGCCTTGATGTGAAAGTCCCGTTTTGTCCATAGTCGAGATTTGTTTCGGGATCTCTCTTGGGGTCTCACGCGTCGCCTTGCTCGAGGAGAGAAGCATCTGAAGATGTCGTCGAGCCCGCACTCTTGATTCACATCGCGCTGATGCTGCGCGAATTCGAGCGTCGCGCCGAAGCGTTCGGCGCACGCCGATTGCTTCGGCCACCGATCTCGCCAACTACCACCATACGGTTCCTCTGTAGAGGAGGAAATCACGGTGGCCGGCCCACTGGGTGATCGGTGTCTAGGGTCGGATCGAATAGCTCCGCGGGCCGAGGTGCTCAGCGAGCGACGGCTGGATCCAGTCGATCCAATCGCATAGTGCGGGGCGGGTCCGGCGTGGATCGATCAGATCGTTGACCCCGAAGGCCTCTGCCCGATCGAACGGCGATCGATCGGCCGCAAAGGCTTCCTCGAGTTCGCGGCGGCGCGCTTCAGGATTCGGAGCGGCTGCGATCTCGCGACCGAACGCGATTGCCACACCGCCTTCGAGTGGGAGAGCGCCACCTTCGGCGGAGGGCCACGACAGCATGTAGGCGTTGGGTCCGAAATGAGCCGCGGCAGCGACCCCGTAGGTCTTGCGCACGATGACGCTCACCCACGGCACTGTCGATTGGACGACTGCGAACATCGCTTCAGTACCGAAGCGTATGGTACCCGCTTGTTCCGATTCGCTTCCAATCATGAAGCCCGGCTCATCGACGAAACTCACGACAGGAAGGTGAAAGGTGTCGCAGAGATCGACGAATCTCCTGACCTTGCGAGATCCGTGCGCGGTCATTGCGCCCGCGTAGTACTTCGTATCGTTGGCGAGAATCCCGATGGGCTGGCCGTTCATACGCGCCAGGCCGGTGATTTGTGCGCGGCCGTAGCTCGGGCTGATTTCGAAGAACGAGTCTCGGTCGACGATGAGCGCGAGCAATCGGCGCATGTCGTAGATCTGGCGCCGGCTTCGCGGAACGATCGAAATCAATTCTTCCTCCGCGCGATCCCGGTCGTCCGTCGAATCGATTCGCGGCGCCGGTTCCCAGATATGGGTCGGCAAGTAGGCGAGGAAGCGGCGGATGATCTCGAAAACTTCCTGCTCATCTTCAACGACGTTGTCAACGACGCCACTCCTAGAGTGAACGCGCGCGCCTCCAAGTGCTTCCTTGCTATGGGATTCACCGATCGCGCGTTCCACGACCGCGGGCCCGGCGATCAGGATCTGCGCGGTGTGTCGGGTCATCACCGAAAAGTGAGAGGCGACCAACCTCGCTGCGGGAAATCCCGCCACGGCGCCGACGGCTGCTGAAACCACCGGGACACTGGCCATCGCCTGCATGATCGATTGGAAGCGGTGTGGTGCGTAGACGGGATCGCTGGCGTGGCGGTGCCCCTTTCCGCGCGGGCCCGTCACACTTCCCCCCGCGCCCTGTAGAAATCGGATCAGCGGGAGTTTGAAGCGGCAGGCGAGTTCTTCTGCATACACGCTCTTGCGAAGTCCGGAAGGGGAGGGCGAGCCGCCGCGCTGGGTGAAATCCTCGCCACCGACCACGCAGGGCCGCCCGTCCAGCTTCGCGAGGCCGAGCACATAGTTGGCGGGCTTGAAGCCGACCAGTTCCCCGTCCTCGCCGTACTCCGGCTCGCCCGCGATGCCGCCCTGTTCTCGAAAGGATCCCGCGTCGATGAGTGCGTCGATGCGCTCCCGAATCGTCAGCCGGCCGAGCTCGTGCTGCTTGGCGACGGCTTCCTCGCCCCCGAGTTTCGCGGCCAGTTGCTGGCGCTTTTCGATCCCATCGACTTCGGGCTTCCAGCTCATGCGCGCATGGTAGTGGAGAAGCGATCGGAATCCGCGCCTCCAAAGCTTCTGAAACCGGCTGGATCCATTCACCGTGTCGCCTCTCGAATGCGGATATTCTCCTTTATAATCAAATATTTAAATTATCTCGGAATCGCTCAAGTTGCGCTTCAGATATTTCGAACGTATGTTTCAAACGATCGTTCTAATTCGGAGCCACCGCCACCGTGCCCAAACGCACCGATTCACCGCTCTCTCTTTCTCGGCCCGCCGGCCTCGCGCCGACTGAAGGCGGGCGCGGTGCCGAAACGCGTGAGCGGCTGCTCGACGCCGCAGAGCGGGCTTTTGCCGAGCGCGGTTTTGAGGGCGCGTCGATGCGCGCGGTCACGCAGGCGGCCGGCGCGAGTGTCTCGGCCGCCAACTACCATTTCGGTTCGAAGGAGGCCCTGCTTCGGGCGACGCTGCTGCGGCGCGTCGGCCCGCTCAACGCGCGCCGTCTTGCGTGCCTCGATGCGCTCGAAGCCGAAGCGGGCGGTCGCCCGCTGAAACTCGAGACGATCCTCGAAGCTTTTTTGCGGCCCGTCTTCGAAGAGCACGCGGCGTCGGCTACTACCACCGACCGTTTTCGCCAGGTGGCTGCGCGCATCTACTCCGACCCACCCGATGTCGTCGCAGCCATAAAAAAAGAACTCTTCGGTCCGATCGTGGCGCGCTTCGTTGGAGCGCTCTCCACTGCGCTGCCGAAACGGTCACGCGAAGAAGTCGAACTCGGTTTTCAGTTCACGATTGGAGTCATGGTTCATGTTATCAGTGGCCATCTGGTGACGGTACCGAATCAGGAGGACGCGGCTGACGAGGGTTGGAGTTCACGCCTCTCCGACGAGTCGGTGCTTCAGCAGATGATTGCCTACGTGGCTGGCGGACTTCGCGCAAGGTACACACCGTGAGGCGTCTAGACCTGGAATCGCTAAAGAAGGTGCTGATTCCCATCGGAATTCTCGGCGTCGGCGCGCTCGGCGTGTGCATCGTCGTCGCGACCCGGCCGAGCATTGAGTCCGGTCCATCTCGGGTGCTGCCGCCGCTCGTCACCGTGATCGAGGTGCAACCGCGCGATCTACGCTTTTCGGTACACACGCAGGGCACGGTGGTGCCGCGTACCGAGAGCGATCTCATCCCGCAGGTTTCGGGAGGCGTGATCTGGGTTTCGCCGAGCTTGGTTTCCGGCGGGTTCTTCCAAGAAGGTGACCCCCTGATTCGGATCGATCCATCGGATTATCGCGTTGAACTCGAGGCCGCGCGCGCCGTGGTGGCGCGCACGAAAAGTGAGTTTGCGCGTACTCGGACCGAGCTCGAACGCCAGCGGAGCCTCGCGGCCAAGGGGGTTGCGAGCCAGACGCGGATCGATGACGCCGAAAACGCGTTTCGGGTTTCCGAGGCCGAGCTTCGCGAGGAGCGGGCGAAGCTTTCGCGCGCAGAACGCGATCTGGAGCGAGCAGAAATTCGCGCGCCCTATCAGGGGAGGGTGCGCGCCGAAAAGGTCGACGTCGGGCAGTTCGTCAGCCGTGGCACTCCCATTGCGACGCTCTACGCCACCGACTACGCGGAAGTGCGATTGCCACTTCCCGATCGTGACCTCTTTTACCTCGATATCCCGTTTGATCTCAGCAGTGAAACGATTCCCTCGGATGGCATGGAGGCGAAGGTTGGCGTCGGTCCAGAAGTCTACCTCCGTGCTGAGTTCGCCGGACAACTGCGAACCTGGGTCGGTCACATCGTACGAACCGAAGGCGAAATCGATCCCAAGAGTCGTATGTTGAACCTCGTTGCGCGCGTCGAGGACCCTTACGGGCAGGCTGGCGCGAAGAATTCCGCACCTCTGGCCGTAGGTTTGTTCGTCGAAGCCGAAATTCAGGGCCGTCGTGTCGAAAACGTTTTCGTGCTGCCGCGAACGGCTCTGCGCAGGGATGGCGGTGACGAGCTCGTCTATGTGGTGGACTCCGAGGATCGTCTGCGCTTCAGGCGTGTCGAGGTTCTTCGAGCCAAACGCGAGGAGGTCATCATCGGCGGCGGCCTCGCGTCCGGTGATCGAGTATGTGTCTCACCGATGTTGGCGGCCGTAAACGGAATGCTGGTGAGGACCGTCTACGAAGCAGGAGAAGAAGGTTGGTCTGGTAAGCAGCGGCAGACGCCGAAGGCCGTCAGCAGGCTCAACTCCAGCCTGCCGAAGAGACTGTTGTGAATGGCCCCATCACGTGGTTCGCGCGGAACCACGTTGCCGCAAATATCCTGATGGTATTGATGATCGCGGGAGGGATCGCGGCTCTCCCCGCAATCCAGCAAAAGAGTTTTCCGGACATCAACGTCGAAGTCATCTCAGTTGGCGTGGCCTATCTAGGAGCTGCGCCCGAAGAGGTCGAAGCGGCCGTCTGCATTCGGATCGAGGAGGCAATCCAGGGCATCGACGGCATCGAGACGATCACTTCGAGCGCAGCAGAGGGTGCGTGTGGTGTTTCGGCGGAGTTGATCGCGGGCTACCCGGTCGATCGCGCCCTGAGCGAGATCAAAAATGCGGTCGATTCGATCTCTACGTTTCCCGAAGACACCGAAAGGCCGATCGTCAGTCACGTTCAAACGCGCAGAAATGCGCTCCAGATTGCGCTCTACGGCGATGTGTCCGAGCGTACTCTCAAGGTCTTCGGCGAACGCATGCGCGACGAGATTGTTTCGCTTCCCGGTGTCACCCAGGTCGAGTTGACGGGTGCGCGATCCTATGAAATCTCGATCGAGGTTTCCGAAGAGATGCTGCGACGGCACGATCTGACCCTGGATCAAGTTGCCTCTGCGGTGCGCCGCGCCTCCCTAGATCGACCCGGGGGCTCGATCAAGACTTCGAGCGGTGAAGTGCTGTTGCGCATCAAAGGCCAAGCGTACACGCAGGAAGAATTCGAGCGTATCGTCGTCATTACCCGTAACGACGGAACCCGGCTGCTTCTAGGTGATATCGCAAACGTCGTCGACGGCTTCGAAGAGGACGACCGCTACGCAAATTTCGACGGTCAGCCCGCGGTCTTGATTCGCGTCTACCGAGTTGGCGATCAGAAGATCCTGGATCTCGTCGCCAGCGTGAAGGCGTGGGTTTCCGGGGCCAGTGCGCGCCTCCCGGACGGACTCGAGATCGAAGTTTGGCGAGACGGTTCACAGTCGCTGCGCGATCGCCTCGACATCTTGATCCGGAACGGGCGCAGCGGGTTCATCCTCGTCTTCGTTGTACTCGCGCTCTTCTTGCGTTTGCGCCTGGCATTCTGGGTCAGCATAGGTGTTCCGATTTCGTTTTCAGGAGCGCTCGCGCTGTTTCCAATCTTCGGAATTTCGATCGATGTAATCTCGCTATTCGCTTTCATCTTGGTTCTCGGTCTGCTCGTGGATGACGCGATCGTGATCGGCGAAAATGTGCACCGTCATCAGCAAAGAGGAGACGACGCCCACGTCGCTGCGATCCGGGGAACCCAGGAAGTCACCACTCCGGTCATCTTCGGTGTGTTGACGACGGTTGCGGCGTTTCTGCCGCTGATGATATCGCCGGGGCCATATGGCCAGATCTTCGCCGCGATCGGTCTTGTCGTCATCCTCTGCCTCGCATTTTCGCTCATCGAGTCGCAGCTGATCCTGCCGGCCCATCTCGGTCATATGAAAGTCGAGCGCCGGCGAGACCCGGAGTCGAGCGAATCGCGCACCGCGGTCTCCGATCGCTGGCATCGACTTCAGCGCGCCACCGCCGAGAGCCTCGAGCGCGCGGCGACGCATTTGTACAGCCCTGGACTCGCCCTGGCACTGCGCTGGCGCTACGCGACGTTGGCCGTGGGGATTGCGATCTTGATGGTCGCCGTGTCTCTCGTCCAGACCGGTCGCATCAAATTCAGTTTCTTTCCGCCAGTCGAGAGCGATTACGTGTCCGCGCGGATCGTGATGCCACCCGGGACTGCGATCGAAGTAACGGCCGCCGCGGTGCGAGAAGTCGAAGCGGCAGCCCGCCGAATGAAGGCGGCTCTCGATGAAGAACTGGATATCAACGGTCAATCGATCGTCCGTCACATTCTCATGACGGTGGGTGAGAAGACTAGCAACCGACACGGACCAGTGTCTGTTAGCTCGGGAGGCGGAAGCAATCTGGGGGAAGTCGCGATCGAACTTGCCGGCGGAGACATTCGACCGATCAAGACGTCGGTCGTCGCGCAGCGCTGGCGCGAAGAAACTCCGACGATACCCGGCATTGAAGAACTCCGCTTTGATTCGGCGCTGTTTGAAGGTGGTGACCCGATCGACATCCAACTCGTAGCGGCCGATACCGTTGTGCTGGAGGCTGCCGCCGAAAAGCTGAAGGTACGACTCGCCGAGTACGCAGGCGTGATCGACATCGCGGATTCATTCCAGAACGGGAAACAGGAAATCAAGCTGTCGCTGCTAGCGACCGCCGAGCCCCTCGGGATCACTCTGGAAGATCTCTCTCGCCAGGTGCGTCAGGCCTTCTACGGCGCAGAAGCGCAGCGGATCCAACGTGGGCGCGATGACGTTCGGGTGATGGTGCGCTATCCGCGCGACCAGCGCCGTTCGCTCATCGATCTGGAAAACATGCGGATTCGGACGCCCGGAGGAGGTGAAGTTCCCTTCTACGCAGTGGCTCACGTCGAGCACGGACGCGGCTATGCGACGATCAAACGAGCCGATCGCCAGCGCGTGATCAATGTGACCGCCGATATTGATCGAACCCGCGCGAATGCCAACGAAATCCTGGCCGATCTTCGGCGCAGCTTCTTGCCGGAGCTGCTGGCCGATTACCCGGGCCTCAGTTACGACCTCGAGGGACAGCAGCGCGAGCAGAAAAAGACGCTCAACGCACTGGCCCGCAATGGAATTTTCGCATTGGTGCTGATCTACGCGTTGCTCGCGGTGCCGCTGCGCTCCTACGGGCAGCCCTTGATCATCATGGCGGTGATTCCGTTTGGTCTGGTGGGTGCGATCGGCGGGCACCTGATCATGTTCATGAACCTTTCGATGATGTCGGTCTTCGGCGTCGTCGCGCTCTCCGGAGTCGTCGTCAACTCGAGCCTCGTGCTCGTCCACTATGTGAATCAACGGCGCAGTGAAGGGCTTCCACTGACCGTCGCGGTTCGAGATGCGGGTGCCGCGCGCTTTCGGCCAATTATCTTGACGTCGCTTACGACCTTCGCGGGCCTTACGCCGCTGCTTCTCGAGGGAAGCGTATCGGCGCAGTTCTTGATTCCGATGGCGACTTCGCTCGCGTTCGGCGTGGTGTTCGCGTCCTCGATCTCGCTCTTCCTGGTGCCGAGTCTCTACCTGATTCTCGAAGACGTGAAGCACGGCGCGAGTCAGTGGATCCAATGGGTGAGTCGATCGCTCCGAAGCGCGTGAAATCAATCGACGGATGAGCTGGCCTTGTCACGCAATCCATTTCTGCAACTTACGGTGGCAGCGCTTCCAGAGAAGCGGTCGGATCCCGAACCAGACTCGGATCGGAAGCTTCCAATGTCGGTGTGGCGCAGCGCAGAAAGCCTTGATGGCGTAATGGCGCGCGGTGTCCCGATGCCCTGCATCCAGAGCGCGATTGGCCCAGATTGCCCAGACCTCATCGGGCGAAGGCCGAGGGGTGAAGGATGGACGCTCTGGAGCGGATTGCGGGTTCAGGCCCCGTCGGAGGAGTGCTTCCCGAATGGCTGCATCCTGTTTGCGTCGGATCTCGAGCCCTCTCGTGAAGCACACACCGGCGAAGTTCTGCCGATACTCGTAGAGGTTTTCAGGGAGGTTCGCGAGTCGACCGGACTCGGCCAGTCGCAGATGAAGGTCAATGACCTCTCCGTATTCAAACTCTTTTCGGTAGCCTTCGATGCTTCTCAACGCGTGGGTCCGATACAACGCGGAGGCGTGTATAAGCGCTCCTCCATCGCCCTGCATCAGACGAGATTCGATCTCGTAATGGGTGGTGCGGATGTCGAGTGTTCGGATGATTCGGCGCTCGGGATCGACCTCTTCGGTTCCCGTGCCTACCGCTACGCAGTCAGGATGGGCGTCGAGATAGGCGAGTTGACATTTGAAGCGCTCGGGATGAGAAATGTCGTCGGCGTCCATTCGAGCGATGAATTCGCCGCGAGCTTCTGCGAGCCCCTCGTTGAGCTGACTCACGAGGCCGGTGTGTTCCGTTCGCCGTACCCGAATGCGATCGTCGCGGCGGGCCAGAGCCTCCAGGATGCTTGGCGATGCGTCTGTCGAGCCATCGTCCAGCGCGAGCAATTCGAAGTCGTCGAAGCTCTGGGCCAGAATGCTTTCGACTGCCTCTTCGAGGTAGCGCTCGGCCTGATAGACGGGCATCAACACCGAGATCCGCGGCTCTCCGTTTTTACGTGTTCCCATGATCAGCGGCAATCCAGAGCATTCTGGCGGTTGGGGCCTCCCCGTCGAGTGGCCTCACCAGGGTGGACGGATCCTCACCGCAAAGCGTTTCGGACCCCGAGCGGGCTGACTTTAGTTTGCCTTTCTGCGGGCTCGTGCGCAGGCAGTTCAAGAGGGCGCGAGCGGATCACGAACACCAAAAGCTCTTGCGGGGCCGTGCCGATGAGAGAGCGTGCAATCGGATCTGTCAGATGCCACCGAAGCGATCCCGCCGTCTTCGAAACCAGCCTCGGCGGAGTCGCCCGTTCGCGTGGCGGTTTGCGTGGCCACCTATCTGCGGCCAGAGGGTCTCCATCGGCTTCTCGAAGCACTCGCATCGGCATCCCTCTCGCGCTCGGCACCAACGGTGGACGTGGTGGTGGTCGACAACGATCCGGAGGGGTCGGCCCGCGCGATTTGTGAGAGCGCTCGGCAATGGCTGCCCTTCGATCTGCATTACGCGATCGAGAAGCGGCGAGGTATCCCTCAAGCGCGCAATACGGCCCTCGCAGTGGCGATTCCCTTCGCGGACTTCGTGGTGTTCACCGATGATGATGTGGAGCCCACACCTGGGTGGCTCGCCGAACTCCTGCGAGTCCAGGCCCTGTATCGGGCAGATGTCGTAACGGGGCCGAATCCGCCCCGCTTTCTCGAAGAGCCATCCGCTTGGATGATGGAGGGGCGCTTTTTCGACAGCCCGCAGAGGGTCACGGGAACCCTCGTCGACACGGCCGCTACCCACAACGTGCTCGTTCGGTGCGAGATGCTTCAGCAGATGGATCGCCTCTTCGATGAGCGGTTTGCACTACACGGCGGCACCGATTCAGAATTCTTCCGGCGCGTTGCACGCGCGGGGCACCGCATCGTCTGGGCGCAGGATGCACGGGTCTACGAGTGTATTCCCGCGTCGCGAATGACGCTGCGCTGGCTTCTCCAACGGGCGTATCGCATCTCCAACGGACGGGGCAGTCTGGAGTTGCGGCGCCTCGAGGGACGGGCGGGCTCGTGGGTTTTTGTAAACGGCCTGAAGTGCCTGGCCCGCGGTGTTGTCCATCTCGCGCTTGCAGTCGCACTGCGGCGAGGCGCGGTGGCGCACGTACACGCACTCTTGAAGTTGGCCTCCGGCGCGGGCTGGCTGACGGGGCTCTTCGGCCTGCGCTACCGCGAATACGCGCGCGTCTACGGGAAGTAAGATGCCGGCAGCTGATGTGGAGCCGGGCTGTGACGAGATTCCTGACCGACGCGTGAGCGTGTGTGTTGCAACTTGTGGTCGGCCGGTCGGCCTCGGGAGCCTGCTGGGTACGCTCGAGACTCTCGAAATTCCTGCCGGAGTGACGCTTCAGGTCGTGGTCGTCGACAACGATCCGAATGGATCGGCGAAAGCGGTCTGCGATGAGGTGGTCGCGCGACACGCCTATCCGCTGCGTTACGTGGTCGAGAAGCGCCGTGGGATCCCGTTTGCGCGCAACGCCGCAATCGAAGTTGCGCTGGCCGACAGCGACTTCATCGCGTTCATCGATGATGATGATACTCCCGAGGCCGATTGGCTCGCAGAGCTGTTGCGTGTACAGGATTACTACAAAGTGGACGTCGTCACCGGTCCGTGTCTCCCCCGATACGTGGAGGCGCCTCCACGCTGGGTCGTCGAGGGTGCGTTTCACGAGAGGCCACGGCATCCCACCGGAACGCTCCGGCACGTGGCTTTTACCGGCAACGCACTCGTGCGATCGTCCATCTTCGAGAATTTCGATCGACACTTCGATGAGTCAATGGCACTCAGTGGAGGGGAGGACGAAGAGTTCTTCGCGCGCGTCTTCGCGTCCGGTTTCCAGATCATCTGGGCCGACAACGCGATCGTTCACGAGAGCGTTCCCGCATCTCGCTTGACGCTTCGCTGGCTCCTCCAGCGTGCCTTCCGAGTCGGAACTTCGTCCGCCTGGGTGCAGTTGAAACATCATTCCAGCACGGTGCTTCGCCTGTTGGCGCACGGCGCCTGCTGCATGCTCAAAGGGGCAGGGCTCGCGCTGTTGTTCCCTCTGCGCGGTCGCGCCGTCGCCGTAGAGGGGCTGCGCTTGTTCAGCTACGGGCTTGGGCGGATTGCGGGCTCGAGCGGTTACCTCTATCCAGAGTACCGGGTCGTCCACGGTCGTTGATCTCGATTTCGAAGAATTTCGCGCTCGGAGGCCTGCTGAGCCGGTCGACGAAACTGCCATAGCGCCGCTATCCGTCTTCAGCGCCGGCCCGTACCTGATTGCGTGCAGCTGAAATTCTCGCCCAAGGTGCTACACCGGTGCGCGGCCAACTCGTGTCCAAACCCATCAGATCCGCAACCACCGCCGGGACGCCCCGGAGTGCGGGTCGACCGTCCGCCCTTCCGAGCGGAACGCCGCGACCGGTTGCCACGAACATCGCGTGACGCGAATGCTCCATGGCGGTTCGGATCCCGTGATCCGACATCACGATGAAAACGTCATCCTCGTCCAGCAGGTTGTGGACTTCACCGAGCCGGGTGTCGATGTAGCGGTAGAGCTCGTAGAGGAAGTGGTTGCCATTGTCCTGCCCCGTGCGAGCCGTCTGTGCGAAGTGGGAATGGGTCAGGATGTCGAGCGACTCGATGCGCAGAGCGAGGAAATCGATCTCCCCGGCCCGGGCGATTTCTGCCGCCGTATCGAATTCCGCCGCGATGGTGCGAAGGTGCACAGCATCTCGCTCCGAATCTGTTGAGAGTCCGGGCCATTTCCTTCGCTCCTCGTTATTGAGATCCCTCGAACTCGTAGCGATGGACAGTCGTCGTCGCAGGCCGTTGGGTCCCGTGATCTCACGGTGGTGTCCGGCCCGAATTCCGCCGTGACTGAAGAGCAGATTGGCTGCCGAGTGTTCTTTGGATCCCAAGACGGTGAAGAGGTTCTCAGCTTCGGGAAGGATCCACGAGAGCGCGTCGAGCGGATTTTCGCCTACGGAGGCGAGGCCGGCGATTTCGATTCCAATCTGATGCAGCAACCCGATGAAGGATGCGCCACCGTGCCTTTCTGGCCACACGAGCGCTTCGAGCGCAGCCGCGGTGAGCGGCGGGTCGCTGTCGAGTACGCTGCGGAATCCGACCGATAGCAGGGTGTCCAGGACCGGAAGCTCGCCCCGGGTTCGCAGGTACTGGGTCAGTCGCCAATCGCCGCAATCGAGCATGATCAGAAGAACCCGTCGATGTCCATCGGCGGGTTCTCTGCGGAGGGCCGCGCGCATCGGAGGGCGAGGTTTTCCGGGCGAGACCGAGACGGATACGACTGCTCCGGGTTTTAGATTCACAGTTCCCGACGCGAGCACGTTCCCTGCGCCATCTCGATACACCCAGCGCACGGGCGCAACGCCCAGAGGTCGATTCACATCGATGACTGAAGACTCGTTTAAATCAACGAGGTGGAAGTCTGTGTCTACAGGCTCTTCCGGCAATGGAGAAATCAGCAGCGAATCTTGCGGGCCACGATTTGGAAGCGAGAATCGAATCGTTCCGTGTAACCGCCCGGCAATTCCTGTTTCGAGTGTGCGGTGGGTCGCAGAACGTTCGAGTTCCTCGCGGGTTAACCCTACGAACGCGAAACGATGCTGATAGCGGTCGTAGGTAGAGAGGGCCTCCTCTTGTTCGCCGGAGCTGACAAGGGTCAAGATCAGGCGGGTCGCCAATGCTTCGAGCAAGCGTTCGTCGATGAGACCATCGGTCTTCGCGAGAGAATCGCCCAGCAGGCTGACGCTACTCGCATCCGGATCGGCAAGCCCCGCGATGCTCAAGGTGAGCGCGTAGCGGGCCTGTAACTCAAGCGGGTTGCCACCCGCTTGTGCCCACTCGGCGTAGCTTCGCTTTACGGCGGACAAGTCACCGGTGTTGGCCGATGCCATACCCCGGGTGTCGTACCAGCGCTCGATCGCGTCGCGATTTCCCCTCGGTGGCCCCGATCTGAGGGTGTCCAGTGCGCGGTGCGCGTCGCCTCGGATCAGGTGGCGCGTGGCGAGGCTGGTTCGCATCCGGGTTGCCTCCGCGGCTTCGGGGTCGATTCGAGCCTCCAGCTCCCGCAACACCAAGGCTTCATCTTCGACGCTCGATCGGGTCGTGAGTTCCAGGAAGAAGAGGTCGCCGTTCGATGGGAACTGCCTCGCCGCGCGGCGCGCGAGGTCGGCGGCTTTTCGGATGCGACCCGCGCTTCGGTGTGTCTGGATCAGGTGAACCGCGAGGCTCGGGTTTGGCGACCAGTCATCGGATGCGGGATCTGCGAGCAATCGATCCATGAGTGACTCGCATTCGACACCTCGATCCGTCGCGATCAGG
This sequence comes from Myxococcales bacterium, assembly GCA_022572485.1. Next base: position 16,575 of record JACZVU010000011.1, on the reverse strand, counting down.
GCGATGCATCGACACTCTCCGGCGTCTCGAGCGGAATTTCCGCTGAGCGGAAGTTTCTCGGTGCGCTGCAAGGCGGTGTTCCAATCGCCGGATTCCACGGCTCCGCACGCATCGAGGATCGCGGCGTTCTGCTCGGCGTGGCGCACCGAGATGATTCCAAGCCCCGCCGAGGCCACGAGTGCGGCGAGCAGGATGACGAGCCTCCATCTCATCATGTGCCGAGATCCGATTCGAATCGGAGCTGGAGTCGAAAACCGGACAGATCGGGAGCCCCTTTTGCGGTGATTCGCTTCCAGGGGAATTGGATTGAATGTGGGCTCGTTTCGGCCGACAGCGCGGAAGACAGGATCCGGTCTGCGTTGGCGAAGCGATCGAGGTGGATGATCGCACCACTGGAATCTCCGAGCCCGTCGCGTTCGCCGTGATGGCCGTCGAGGGCCTTGCGCAGGCTGGCCGGGTTCCAGCCCAGGATCAGCGCCCGCTCCGTCGCGACGTAGCAGGGTGCGAGGCTGGGCATGATCGAGAGGTCGAGGAGGCAAGCGCCTTCGGCCTCGTCGAGCCGGAAGAAGGTCCGAGCCACGGGCCAGGACTCTTGTAGGTTGGCGATGAAATCCTCCATTGCCGCAACTGCCGCCGAGCGATGAGAGAAGTTCAGCGCGAGCGCGGTCCGGGGCATTGGATCGCCTTTCTCCGGTAGGTAGATTGCGATTTCCCAAACCCCGTCGAGAGCGACACCCGCAAATAACTTGCTTTTGAGGCGAAACAATCGGGCTCCCTGACTGCCCGAGGGAACCAGCGAAGCGAGATCGAGTCCGCCTTGAGGCCGAACCCGTGCGTGAACCAGGGTTTCGGATTCGCTCAACTCGACGGCTCCAGCCGCCTCATGGCCGGGCAGCGCAAGGCTCGCCAGACCCTCGGCGGCGATGTGGGGTAGCCGGAGTTCGATTTCGACGTCGCCACTCGGACGGATCGAGAGCATGCCCAACCAATGGTCGCCGGCGACCGGAACGCTGACCGCGAGATCCCAACCGTTGCGTGCCTGTTCGAGTGCGGCCAGGTCCGAACTCTCGGTCGCGCAGCTCAACGCCGTCCAGAGGTCGGACGTCCGGCCGCTCTCTGCGCGGCCTTCGACGGTCGGGCAGTTGGGAAGTAGCGCGCGGATCTTCTCGGCCTGCCGGGCCAACGGTGTTCCTTCGAGCCGCGCCACGTGTTCGAGGAGTCGATCCAAGCTGTGGGTATCCGCGAGCAGCGCGGCGCCGCTCGGCCAGCGCTTCATCACCTCGATCTCGCCGCAGCCGGTGGCGATCCACAAAGCCGATCCGAGCCCCAGCGCGGTCGTCATCAGCGCCAAAATTGGGGAGCGCGAACGGCTCATGAGGGGTGCTCTCCTCTCCATCTATACGCGACATCCATCGGAGGAGATCCCGCCCTCCTTGAGGTGGAAGCCTGAGTGCATAACACCACATGCCTCAACTGTTACGCGTTCTCCGCCGATACGGGGAGTTCATGGGCAGCGTGCAACCCGTTGTGGAAGTTGGACGTGAACGTTCCGAGATTTTCAGACGAGCCCATCCGGTCGCAAGGGCGCTCGGATGGAGCGCTGGATCCTTCTCCCGCTCGGAGTTGTCCGTCCCGCTATGTGCTCGGGATGCGGGTCGATGGAACCAGCTACCGGGAGACCGCCGAGGTCATCGCGGATCTGGTCTCGACTGGGGACGGCGGCGCGGTTTGCGTCTCGACCGTTCACATGGTGATGGAGGCCTTCGACGACCCAGGGTTCCAGCGGATCGTGAATTCTGCAGATCGAGTAACACCAGATGGTGTTCCACTCGTATGGGCGCTTCGGTTGCTCGGCGTCGAGAAAGCCGAGCGCGTCTACGGACCGTCGCTACTTCCGATGGTCTGTGGCCTCGCGCGTGAGCGCGGATTGTCGGTGGGATTCTACGGGGGTAGCGCCGAGGTTCTGGGCGAACTGGTTCGGCGGATGTGGAAGCGATTTCCCGGTCTGGAAGTGTCCTTCGCCTGGGCTCCGCCGTATCGCGCGCTTATCGCTGAGGAGGATCAGAAAGTGATCGACGGCATCGAATCCTCGGGCACGAGCATTCTCTTCGTGGGTCTGGGTTGCCCCAAGCAGGAGCGTTGGATTGCCGATCACCGAGAATCACTATCTTGTGTCATGGTGGGAATAGGCGCGGCTTTCGACTTTCACACTGGCCGCAAGGCACAAGCACCCGCGTGGGTGCAGGCCTCGGGACTCGAATGGTTGTTCAGACTCTGCTGTGAACCAAGGCGCCTGTGGCGTCGATATCTCTACCACAATCCCCGTTTTCTCTTTCACTTCGTTCGGCAATTGGCAAGGGAATTCTCCAAATGATTTCAGGAAAACGCGTTCTTGTTACGGGTGCGGGCGGATTCATCGGCCACCACCTGGTCAACCGGCTCGTCACCGACGGCTACTGGGTGCGCGGCGTAGATCTCAAGTATCCCGAGTACGAGGCGACGCGTGCCCAGTCGTTCGAGATCCTCGACCTGCGCCGCTGGAGCGATTGTCTGCAGGCGACGCGCGAGATCGACGAGGTCTACAACCTCGCTGCCAACATGGGCGGCATCGGTTTCATCGGGACCAACAAGGCGGAGATCACCCGCGATAACTCGCTCATCAACCTCCACATCCTCGAGGCGGCCCGGGTCAACGAGATCAGCCGGTTTCTCTTCACATCGTCGGCGTGTGTCTATCCCGGTTATCGGCAGGACACGCCCGACGTCACGCCGCTCGCCGAGGAGCACGCCTACCCGGCGGACGCCGAGGACGGCTACGGGTGGGAGAAGCTCTTCGCGGAGCGCCTCTGTCGACACTACACGGAAGACTACGGCTTGGAGACTCGGGTGGTTCGTTTCCATAACATCTTCGGCCCGCTCGGTACTTTCGAAGGCGGTCGCGAAAAATCGCCCGCTGCGTTCTGTCGCAAGATCGCAATGGCTGCCGATAACGACTCCATCGAAGTCTGGGGCGACGGCAAGCAGACCCGCTCCTATTGCTATATCGACGATTGCGTCGAAGGGATCTGCCGACTGATGCGCTCGGACTACCGCGAGCCGCTGAACCTCGGTCAGGACCGCCTGATCTCGGTGGACGAACTCGTCGACATGGTCGCTGCGGCAGCCGGCAAGTCGATCAAGAAAGAGTACGACACCAGCAAACCCCAGGGTGTTCGCGGCCGCAACAGCGACAACCGGCGCCTGCGCAACACCCTCGGCTGGGTGCCGCAGACCAGCTTGGAGCGCGGCATCGAGATCACCTACCGCTGGATCCACGAGCAGCTCAAGGCTCGGGGAGACGCCGGTCTGTAGCCGATTCGACCCGAACCTCCGCCATCTGCCAGCCTGAGGTTATCCACGGGGTTCCGCTCAGGATTTGCCGGTTTGTGGACGATGAAGACCACCAGAGGGTCTGATTTGCCGCGGACTCCGCGGTTTCTGAGGTGTTCTCTCCGCTAACCGCGAGATGGACCATGGCTGCTGATTCGCGCGATGTAGAATTGCTGATCACTCCGCCCACAGGGTTCGGATCCATCGACTTCAAGGAATTGTGGGCCTACCGCGAGCTGTTCGGGTTCATGGTGTGGCGCGATGTATCGGTGCGCTACAAGCAATCCGTTCTCGGCATTCTCTGGGCGCTGCTGACGCCGCTGATCACGATGGTGATCTTCACCATCATCTTCGGCAGGGTGGCGAATATCCCCACGGATGGCATTCCGTATCCGATCTTCTCATATGCCGGTTTGCTGCCCTGGCTGTTCTTTGCCCAGTCGTTGCAGAAGGCCACTCTCAGCATGGTCGTCGAGCGCAACCTGCTCACGAAGGTCTACTTCCCTCGTTTGATTGTCCCGATGGCCGCCACGCTCGCGCCGTTGGTGGATCTGTTGATCGCGTCGTCGGTTCTGTTCGCAATGATGTTCTACTACCAACTCGAACCGACCCTCCACAGCCTCTATTTGCTGCCGCTGTGTGTGCTCTGGGCATGGGTGGCGGCGGCTGGCGTCGGAATCTGGCTCTCGGCGCTCAACGTCTATTTCCGCGATGTCGGACAGCTGATCCCGTTTGTCGTCCAGGTCTGGTTGTACGCATCGCCTGTCGTCTATCCGGCATCCCTCGTTCCTCCGGACTTCCAGTGGTTGTACGCCCTCAATCCGATGACGGGCGTGATCGAGGGTTTTCGCTGGGCGCTTTTCGCGCACGGTGATCCACCCGGAGTTCTCGTTCTTGTGTCGGCGGCTGTGTCTTTGGTGCTCTTCGTAACGGGCGGGCTCTTCTTCAAGCGAATGGAGCGCTCGTTCGCGGATGTGGTCTAGATGATTCACGTAGAAGGCATCGGAAAGCGTTACCAGCTGGGTCAGAGCATCCGACACGACACGTTGAGAGACGCGATCATGCACTGTGTGCGGATTGGGAGGGGGCCCCGGAATCCGATCGAAGGCCGCGCCGAAGATCACTTCTGGGCGCTCAAGGACGTGTCTTTCGATGTCGCCGCAGGAGAAGTGGTTGGAATCATTGGTAGAAACGGCGCTGGCAAGAGCACGCTCCTGAAGATTCTGTCGCGTATCACGCCGCCCACGGAGGGCCGGATTCGACTTCGCGGGCGTGTGTCCAGCCTTCTGGAAGTCGGAACCGGCTTTCATCCGGAACTCTCGGGTCGAGAAAACATCTACATGAACGGTTCCATCCTCGGGATGGCACGCCAGGAAATCAAATCAAAATTCGACGAGATCGTAGCTTTTGCGGAGGTGGAGAAATTCTTGGACACACCCGTCAAGCGGTACTCGTCGGGCATGTACGTTCGGCTTGCATTTGCAGTTGCCGCGCATCTGGAGCCCGAAATCTTGCTCGTCGATGAAGTGTTGGCGGTTGGAGATTCCGTCTTTCAGAAAAAGTGTCTTGGAAAGATTTCGCAAGTAGCCACGAGCGGCCGAACGGTTCTTTTCGTGAGCCATAACATGGCGGCTGTACAGCAGCTCACCTCGAGGTCGATCCTTATCGAGAATGGAAATCTGGTAGCCGATGAACAAACGGCCCAGGTCGTGGCCACCTACCTATCGCCTGGAAATCAGCGAGCAGTGGCAGAGAATCTATCCACCAGAGACGCTCAGTTGCGCATCGAATCGATTCGCTTCAACGAAGCTGCGCAAGAGCCCGGCTTCGACAAGCCGATGCGTTTCGATCTCTCGTTGTCTCTCGATCGGCGGTTCGAAACCATTAGTATCGGGCTCGGGATCTACAATTCGCTGGGGGCTCGGCTCCTGACCTCCCGGAGCGTGGTGGATGTCCTGGAGGCTGGCAACCCCAAGCTTTCGATCCGTATTCCGGAACACCATCTCCCACCCGGAGACTATTCGTTGGCATTGGGGATTTTCCGGGAGCTGGAATCAATCTACTACGCCGAGAATGTCTTAAACTTTTCTCTGTCGGACGTAGGCGTGAGCGACCCCCTGATCCAGCCGTACCTCGCCAAGCAACGAGATCAAATCGGAGCTTTCATTCCCGGAATCTGGGAGAAAGTCTGAACGTCATGCGGTATCAGTTTGCGTTTGGCCTTGGGCGAAGTGGCACGACCCTGCTGGGTTGGTGTTGACGCTCATGTCCTCTCCGGCCCGGTTTGTGAGTGAGCTTTGTCCGATAATCCCGAATCGGATTCCCAATTCTACCTATAGGTATCGGCGGCTTACGGTGTTCTTACGACGGGAGGGGTGGAAGATGAATGCGAAACGCGTCTTGCGGTTGTATCGGTTCGAAACCCTTCAGATCCGAACGAAGCGACGAAAGAAGCGAGCTAGCAAATCGCGGTTTCCGCTTCCGATTCCGCAGCGCCGGACGAGCTGTGGACGATGGACTTCATGTCAGATCGCCTAGCAACGAGAAAACGGTTCAGAACATTGAATGTGCTCGACATCACGAGCCGAGAATGTGTCGAGATTGCGGCCGCGCGCTCGTTCTCTTCGGATTGGGTAATGGACTGTCTCGATACTCGGATCGGAGAGCACGGGAAGCCGGCGGGCGTCCAGGTGGACAACGGCACGGAGTTCACGTCGAATCCCTTCGGCGCCTGGGCGTACGGCCGCGGGGTCGCGGTGCACTTCATCACACCGGATCAGCCCACGGAGAACGGCGTGGTCGAGAGCTTCAACGGCAAGCTGCGCGATGAATGCCTGAACGCGAACTGGTTCGATACGCTCGACGACACGCGGAGTCTGATCGAAAGCTGGAGGACGGACTACAATGAGCAGCAGCCGCATTCGGCGCTCGGGAATATCCCCCCTGCGCAGTACGTGGCCAATCTGATGGGATGGGCCTCCCCGTAAGGCTGCGGAGCGGCTCTGCTAGGTGGGCCTGAGATGGGGTCCGGATCAAAGCAAGCTGATCGGAGGGGCCTCGGTGGCCCAGAAAATGGAGCAAGGTCAGCATGTCTACAGGTCGTTTTCAATGGAGCTCGCGGTGGTGTCTGCACTTACTACGATAAGATCAAGCTTGTCTCCCGAAATATATTTGGAGCTGCTCAGAATCAGTTACAGGCTCAAGCACCCTAGACAATACAATGTGTTTCAGGAAAAACGGAGAATCGTTACGACCGATACCTACTCATACAAGCCTTTTGATGACTCACGATCCATTTTTGTGCACATCCCAAAGTGCGCTGGTGTTTCTGTTGCCAGGTCGCTGTATGGTAACCTTGCCGGTGGGCACGCCACTTTGGAAGAGTATTTTCGCGTGTTCAAGCCCGCTGAAATACTCTCCTATTTCAAATTTACCATTGTCAGGAATCCATGGGATCGATTAGTCTCTGCATATCACTTTCTGCGTACGGGCGGATTTGGGTCTGCAGACAAGCGCTGGTTTGAGGGCGAGCTAGCAGGATATTCCGGTTTTGAAGAATTTGTGGTTGGTTGGCTGAATAAAGAGAATATATGGAAGTGGCCGCACTTCAGACCGCAGTGTCACTACATAACTGATAGTGCGGGAAAGATCAAACTGGACTTCAACTGTCTTTTTGAAAACTTAGAAGAAGATTTCCAGATCGTAGCGCAGAAAATCGGAAGAAACTGTTCGTTGCCTAAAATCAATCAAAGTGACAGGCAGGAATATAAGGCCTACTACAGCGATAGGACGAGAGAGTTGGTATCAACGGTTTATGAAAAGGATATAGCCTTACTCGGATACTGTTTTGACAACAGTAGCGTAGAGTCGCAGTTGGCAAGGCGATCAGCGTGTCTTTAGGTTTGTGATCTGCTCCGAAAATTCTGATCCATCGAAAGTGTTAGATTTTGGCAGAGCTTGAGCCTGACTGGTCGACCCCTTCATACTGGTACCAGCCTCTGAGTTAGTCTTCGTCGAAGGCAACAGGAGGCAAGATGAAGCGCAAACACTTCAGTGAAGAGCAGATCATCGGGATCCTGAAGGTCACGGAGGTGGCTGGGAGCATTCGGTCGATGTCGTACGCGTACTCGAGCAGTTGGTGAAACTCCACGGCAAGCCCACGATCGTGAAGAGCGACAACAGCCCAGAGTTCGTGGCGAAGAAGGTTCAGGACTGGATCGAAGAGCGACCTATCGGGGCGCGCTTCATCGAGCCTGGGAGTCCTTGGCAGAACGGGCATAACGAGAGCTTCAACGCGGTGTTCAGAGACGGCTTGCTTGAATCGCTGGCTATTCGAATCCGTCCGGGAGGCGCGAGAAGCCTCGGAGAGCTGGCTTCACGAGTACAACCACGAGCGACCCCATGGGTCGCTCGGAGGGCTGGCGCCCTCCCTGTTCTTCGAACGGGGAAAACCCCAAACCCGGGAAGCGGCCTGATGGTCAGGTCCCGATCCCTAACCCAACGGTTGGTACTGGTTTCTTGGGCTTGCCAGTCGAATCCAACCTTCTACCGGTTTAGTGACAAACCCGAATGGGTTCGTGAGAATCTTGGGTTTAGCGAACCTGCCCGATTGGCGGATCAAAGCGGGCCCAATGCTGGCTCTGAGGATCTCCGATTGATGAGTTGGTGTGCTCATCGCATCATCGCGAACAGTACGTTCAGCTGGTGGGGAGCGTGGCTCAATCCCAACCCGGACAAGATCGTCGTCGCTCCGAAGCAGTGGTTTGCAGATGAGTCACTGGATACATCGGATCTGCTTCCCACGAGCGGGGTGAAATTGTGAGCACGGGTGGTGAAGCATCGTCGCCTTTGGTCACCGTGCTGATGCCCATCTACAACTGTGAAGCATTCGTCGCAGATGCAGTCGAGAGTATTCTCGGACAGACTTTTCGAGACTTCGAATTTTTGATCATCGATGACGGCTCCACCGACAGGGGTGTGGAGATCGTCGAAGAATATGGTGATTCCCGAATTCGCCTCGTCCGCAACGAAGGACAGATCGAGCTGATACGAACGTTAAACCGCGGCCTGGAGCTGGCCCGAGGAAAATACATTGCCCGGATGGACGCCGACGACATCAGCCTTCCAGAGCGACTGGAGCGGCAGGTCGCCTTCATGGAAGCGAATCCCGATATTGGAGCCTGCGGGACGTGGGTGGTCACGATGGGTGATCGAGAGGGTGAGATATGGGGTTATCCCGAGAGCTCCGAGGAGATTCGCTGTCGGCTGCTGTTCGGCGCCGCGATCGCCCATCCCACCGTGTGCATGCGGCGTGACGCGTTCGCTCGTCATCGCCTCCAATTCGATGAAGCGTATCCGCATGCCGAGGATTACGAGTTGTGGAGTCGAGCCAGTGAGGCCTTTCCGCTCGCGAACCTCGGTTCGGTTCTGCTGCGCTATCGAATCCACGCCAAAAGTGTCAGTCGACAGAACCACGACGTGCAGGAGGCGACCGTGAAGCGGATCCGCCGGGAACTCTTGAGCCGGTTGGGTCTTACTCCAACCGAAAAAGAATTGTTAATACATCGATTGGTGTTCACTGGTGAACTCGCTGGCGAAATTCTGCCTCTATCGGATACGGAGAGCTGGTTGAAAAAACTTCTCCACTCGAACGAGGCGCACGGGCTCTATCCGCGGCCTGGCTTCGAGCAGCTGCTAGGGCGGTTCTGGCTCGCGGCCGCCTACCGGAATCTAGCGGCTGGTCGCCCGGCGGTGGCCCGATTCATCAGCTCCCCGCTGGCTCGCTGTGTCGGTTTGAAAAATCGGGTTCGATTGGTCGGACACGCCGCGAAGCGCGCGGTTCGCGGGCGGTCTGGATGCGTCGGGCCGCAGGGCTGAACGCGGCCGGTTCCGGAGCCTTGCCAATGTGCAAATCGATCGATAACTAGCTGATTAATTTTTGATATCTACTCCAGCGCGAGATTTCCGTAAAGCGCTGGGTTCGCAATCGACACCAGCCGCCGGCCTTCCGGCCAGCTTCCCGCCATTGGGTGGCATCCGCGCCTCAAGGGGAGCCCCGCACTGACCGATTTTGCGAAAGGTGAGGGTTTCCCGTTCTATTCATCGTTTTCCCGCTGTTCGCCTCGATAGCCGAATTCAGCGATGGTGAGAGCCGACCTCAGCGCGGTCCGTCGCATTCATATCCTCGCTGACACCATCCTCGTGTCTGTCGGTTGGGTCGGCGCCTACTGGCTGCGCTTTGTGTTGAACGACACGCTCGGCACCGAAATTAATTCCTTCGATGTCTACTTCCGCGCGCTTCCGCTGATCGTCGGTCCGTGGATGATTTCCTGTTGGGCCTTTGGCATCTACCGCAGCACCCGTATGACCACATTGGTGGAGGAATTTCAGGCCCTGTTCCGGGGAACGGCATTGGGGCTGCTGGTGGTCGCGTCGATCGGCTTCTTCTTCAGAGAGCTCTATTTCGGCCGCTTCGTGGTGGCGGCCTGTGTCGGTTTCAACTTCGTCTTGCAGGGCGTGAGTCGGATCGCATTTCACAAGCTCGAAGATCGAATGCGCCGTTCCGGGGAACACGATATGCCGGTGCTGATCGCTGGCACCGGAGTCTCGGCGATTCGTCTGCTCCAAAAGCTCCAGGATCACCCCGAGATCGGTTATCAGGTGGTTGGTTTCGTCGATGATTCGGATGAAGAAGAGCGGAAGGACGTTGCCAACCGTCCGGTGCTCGGACATATTGACGATCTTCGCGAAATCGCGATCGCGCAAGGTGTGAAAGAGGTATTCGTCGCAATGCCGTCTCTGAGTCACACCCGGATGCTTTCGATCGTGCTCGATTGCGAAGATTTGGGTATGACCTTTCGCGTTGTGACCAACCTGTTCGAGGTGCTCACAGCGGGCACTCCCATCGATTTCATCGACGATCTTCCGCTCGTCCGCCTTGGCCGCCAACGGGCCCACCCGTTCTACGAGCCCATCAAGCGCATGGTCGACATCGTCGGTGCCAGCATCGGCTTGATGCTGCTCGGCCCGGTGATGTTGTGGTGCGCGTGGAGAATCGTTCGCGAGAGCCCGGGGCCGGCGGTCTTCCGGCAGGAGCGCGTCGGTCGCGACGACAAGATTTTCCAGATTCATAAATTTCGAACCATGTACGCCGATGTCGAGCACTATGCGGTCGCGCCAAAGGAGGGGGCCGATGCGCGGATTACGCCCTTCGGGCGCTTCTTGAGAATCACGAGCCTCGACGAACTTCCGCAGCTCTTCAACGTGCTCAAGGGAGAGATGTCATTGGTCGGCCCACGGCCCGAGATGCCGTTCATCGTCGACAGCTATGACGAGTGGCAGCGGCGACGGTTGTCCGTCAAGCCGGGAGTCACGGGGCTGTGGCAGATTCTCGGTCGCAAGGATCTCCCGATGCACGAGAACCTTCAATACGATTTCTACTACATCCGCAATCGATCGCTGGGACAGGATCTTTCGATCATGGTGCGCACGATTGGCGCGGTGCTTTTCCGGCGTGGCGCGTTCTGAAATGAGCGTTGACGTCTCCATCTGCATCGCTACCTACCATCGGCCGCTTGGCTTGGCTCGACTGTTCGATAGCCTCGAGCGCTTGAAACTTCCGACGGGTATCCGGATCGAGGTCATCGTCGTCGACAACGATCGCGATGCGAGTGCAGCATCGATCGCGCAAGCGCGATCGGGCTTGCTCGAACCGATTCACTACTGCGTCGAGCCGCGTCGGAATATCGCCCTCGCTCGCAATCGGGCGCTGTCAGAAGCCTCTGGCGAGTGGATCCTGTTCATCGATGACGACGAAGTCGCAGACGAAAACTGGATTTCCGAGTATCTGAAGCTGGTCGAACACGAGCCCTGCGATGGTGCGTTTGGTCCCGTCCTGCCTCAGTTCGAAGCGCCCGAACGCGGGTGGATCGACATCGATACCTTCTTCGCGATGCGCCGACATCCGACCGGGAGCGTGCTCGGTTGGGTGGACCTACGCACCGGAAACGCGATTGTACGCCGACGGCTCTTCGGAAATTTCCGTTTCGATCCCGCTTTCGGACGCACGGGTGGAAGCGACTCTGAGCTCTTTGGCCGCATGCTGGCCGCCGGCGCGCGTTTTCTCTGGTGCGATGAGGCGCGCGTTTCGGAGTTCGTGCCGCCGGAGCGCCGCCGCTTCGGGCATCTTGCTCAACGCGCATTTCGGGGTGGCTGCGTCTATACCCGGTTTGCGCGATCGAATGTGCCCGCTGATTCTGCCAAACGCGCCCTCTGCGCGGTGGTCTTGCTCTGCGGCTTCGCGGCGCTTGCTCCTTTTGCCGCATTGGGGGGGAGGAGGCGACCTCTGGCACGCGTCGTTCTGCGGATGTGTACCCAGGCTGGCCACCTGTGGTCGTTGATGGGGCGATCCTACGAAGAGTACGGAGGCGAGTTTTCGACGGGCCGATGAATCCTGCCAGGTGACGGGGCCCTGGAACATCACTTGGCGAAGCCTTGGAACCTCACTTGACCGGGGCCCTGGAACATCACCTGGCGAAGCCCTGGAACCTCACCAGGAGGAGCTCTGGAAGGTCGCCAGGGTGGGTTTTGCGGCTTTCGTCGCGAGCCACTTGAAGGTTGTGAAAGACTGGACGCTCGTGCTGCGTGGATAGAGCGCGTTGATGGATTCATAGGTGATGTCGCGGAAGCCCGCGTTCTTGGCGGCAGGCGAGAGCGCTTCGCACGGCCTGCAGGATCGCGTTGGCGGCATCTTCGCAGCTGTAACCCTCGAGCGCCGCTCGCAAGCGGGCGGGCGGGGTGCCCGCCCACTGCGCGTCGCGAACCGCGGCCATGAGCGCCTCATCGAGTGAGTCGGGAACGAGGGGGTCGATCAACCTCCCGATGTCGTTGCCACAAAGCAATTCTTCCGCCGCGCCCGCGTATCGCGAGCCCAACACGGGGATTCCGGCTGCCAGGGCTTCGTTGACCACCATCCCCCAGCAGTCGTGGAGCGTCGGAAATACGAGCACATCGCTCGCGGCGAAGAGCCGGGGGATCTCGCCCGGCGAGACCATCCCCAGCTTTCGAATCGCGCGCGGGAAATCCTTTGCGGCCTGCTCGATCGTTTCGGCCTCGGGGCCCTCGCCCGCAAACAGCGCCGTGAAGGCGCCCTCTGGAACGGTGTCCGCGAGTCGGCGCAGCGCGCTTAGGTATTGCGGAATTCCCTTGGGGCGAGTCAAGCGACTCAGGCAGAGCAGTGTGACGCCGCGCGCTCCGAGCTGCTCGCGCACGCGTTCGCGTTGCGCGCGCCATCGGTCCGTCGCTTCGGCGATCGGTTCATTGCCGACGGTCTGTGGGACGAAGTGGATGGGTGTCCGTTCGTCGGCGATGCCGCGCAGATAATCGACGCTCCCCCTGCCGAAACCCAGCAGTCCCGCTGACGTTCTCGCGAGCCCCCGCCGCGCGCAGTGCCGGATCGCGCCCAATCGTCGTTCGGTGAAGCGGGTTCCTTCCCACCAGACGAGAAGCGGGATTGCCGCCGCGCGCGCGTAGAGGGTCGCGTTCAACGTGCGCCAGCCGAACTCTCCGGACACGATGACGTCGGGCCGAAACGACGCCAGCCGCGAGAGGTAGCCGAGCGCAAAACCCATCGAGACCTGCTCCGCCCAATCTTCTTCGTCCTGGTAGTTTCGATGCCGCAGGCTGAAGGCCGGTTGCAGAAATTCGTGCGGGTAGCCGGGCTGGCGGTCCACGACCGAAGCTTCAGATGCGGAGTCGAAAAAGACGCGCGCTTCGACCCCAGGCGCCGCAGCGATGCGCTCGAAGACAGGCGTGCGGTAGGGTGCCGGCAGGTTCGTGAGGATGGCGATTCGCATTTCAGTAGGTCTTGTAGAAAGACAGGGGAGCGAGCCCCGGCGGTTGTTCCAGCGCCAACACCAGGATTCCACCCGGCACATCTTCCGGGAAGTCGGCCACATGCTCGCCCGACGTGAGGTGCATGATTTCTCCCGCGCCGAGGGTATGGCCGTCCAGCGTGATCGGTTGGGGGCCGCTGATCGGGTACCATCGATACTCTCCCGGCGCGACGAGTTCGAATACGCTGCGAGACCCGCTGCGCCCTTCGAGTCGCCTCCCCGCCACAAAGACTGCTGCGCGATAGGGTTGATAGTTGTCGCTCCAGAAGCGCCGGATCTCGATGGGAAACTGGTTGAGACGAAAGGATTCGACGATGAAGACGATCGGCTCGTCTCGAAACTGCTGGATCAGGCGCGCGCGATTCGACTCGGAACCCGGTGTTCCAAATCTTCGGTAGATGTCGGCGGAGAAGTAGTGCTGGAGTGGCTGCCCGTATCCGCGGCAGAAGAGGGCGCTTTCCGGCTGGAAGCCGGCATCGCTGACTTGAAAATTGCGGTTAATGAAGTCGAAACTATCGCGCTGAACCTTCTGGGTGTCGTCCAGCATCACGACCATTTCGAGTGCGCCCGGGCCCGCCAGCGCCAACCAGAATCCTGCGATGGCCAGATGCCGGGCCTGTCCGACCTCCGGCAAGAGATCGCAGATCGGTTGACGCGCCACCGCGAAGGCGAGGGCGGGGAAGAGACCCAACGTCATCCAGAAGTAAGAGAAGGCTGCTGCGTGGAACGATCCCACCGCGACGCCGAGCATCAGGATCAGCCAGGCGAGCGTCAGCGCGGGTTGCAGTGGCTCTCGTCGGCGCAACGCGACAAGCGTGGCGGCAGCGAGGGCTACGAGCAGAACGAAATGCGGAACCAGCGTAGGGAGCATTGCGCGGTATTGGGACCAACCGATGGTCTTGCGGTAGAAATCGAACGAAGACAATCCGTTGCGCACGACGCTCGTCGAGAAGATCGTGTGATCCGGCGCGATCACGATCTCTCGCGTGGCCGTCTGGTAGGCTGCGAGAAGGCAGGCTGCAAAGCCGAGCGCGCAGAGGCTCGCGCGAAGCGCTTCGCGCCGAAACCGCATTCGCCTTGCGAAATCGATCTGGGCCAGCGCGAGCAACCCGACGAGTGCCGCTACATAGAGCAGTTTCTGCGAGGAAAGGAAGCCGATGCCAAACAGCACCCCTGCCGCGAGGGCGAGGCCCGGTCGGCGAGTCGAAGCCAGCAGCGCGACGCCACCCCAGATGCCTCCCGCAAGTGCGATCTGGTCCGTTCGGACTTGAATGGACCACTCGAGGAAAGCTGGAACCAACGCCAGCAGACCGATCGCGAGCAGGCCGTCCGCCACGCGGCGATCTCGTTCGGGCTGCAGCTGCCCGGCGAGAACACCCACTCCGATGAGGAATGCGAGCGTGATGAAAATCCAGAAGAGTCGCGCCCGCTGGAGGACTTCGATTTCGTCGTCGCAGCCGGCTACGAGCGGGAGCACGACGAGCTGTGCGAGTCCGGGTCGGCCGCCGCTGTTCAGGACCCCCGTCTGGTAGGTGATCGAGGCGTTTTCGAACAACCCGAATTCGTCCCAATTGCCCGCCACGTTGTACACCGCAGCGATGCGCAGCGCGGCGAAAGCCGCCACAGCGAGCCCTAGCGCCCAGAGGCCAACCCCGCGCCGCAGCTTCTTCCCCTCCGATTCCATGGGGTTCAGATCGGGCTTCGAAACCCGGGGCTTGAGCGCTGAAAACCCCCGACCGAGGCTGTTCTGCGCGCGATCTTGCGCATTCCCGCTGCTCGGCTGCCTGCCAGCGGGGTGCCGGGGCGAATTTCGGCCCGCTTCGGCCCGTGGCTCTGGGCGCCCAACCTGAGGTGCGCGGCGGCAATGGGGTTCTGGAGCGCGTGGGTTGGATCCGGGTTGCCGTTATATTGCCGATCCATGATTACAGCGGTTCTTTGGGTGCTCGCTTTGTATTACGTGGTGTCGCGGGTGGCGTTTGGCTATCCGGACCCCCACCGCCAGTACCGCGGACTGGGGCGTGGAGAGGTGGCGTTGATCTCGAGCGCGGGCGAGGCGATGTACCCGGCCGGCGGCCCGATTCCGAGTTCCGGTCTCGACGCAGATCTCCCCGGTTACCTCGAGCGCTTGATGGCGGCTTCGCGCCTGCAGACCCGAGTCCTGCTGCACCTGCTCTTCTTCCTCGTCGAACACGGGACGTTGTTGTTCCCCACACCCGGGCGGGGCGGGATGCGCCGTTTTTCATCCCAGGACGTCGAGCATCGGGTGGCCGCACTCGACGGTTGGGCGGAGAGCACGCTCTTTTTCCGCCGCGTCGTGTTCACAAGTCTGCGCGCCGTGTTGACCATGGGATATTTCGCGCACCCGCCTGTGCTTCGAGGGCTCGGTCTTGCCCCGCTGGCGATCGAGTCTCCAATTTGCGAGGCCGATCTCCTCTATCCGCGAATCGGCGAGCGGCCGGAGTCCATTGGCAAGACCGCTGCGGACTTGACGGCGCCGAGTGCGGGGATTCCCCTCTCGCAGAACGAGCCGCTCCACCCGAGCTTCGCCGAGCCGCGATCTTGAGTTCAGTGGAGCCGGGAGAGATTCGCGTCTTCGCCCAGTACGACCGGGATCTCACACTGGAGACCGATGTGGTCGTGGTGGGCTCGGGCCCGACGGGTGCGGTGGTCGCCAAAGAGCTCACCGACGCCGGCAAGAGTGTCGTGTTGGTCGAGGAGGGGCCGCCCTTCGTGCCGGCTGAGTACGAACTTGATGGCGGGCTCTCCATGGCGCGCACCATGCGAGAGGGTGGCCTGCGCACGACGAGCGGCACCATCATGCCCACCATGCAGGCGATCGCACTCGGCGGTGGTTCCCTGGTGAATTCGGCGATCTGCAATCGTGCGCCCGCATTCATTCTTGACCGCTGGTGCACCGATTTCGAACTCGAATGCACCACGCGCGCCGATCTGGACCCCCACTACGAGGCGGTCGCAAAATTCCTGGGCATTGCGGTAACACCCGAAAACGTACTCGGACGTCGGAACTTGCTGTTTCGCGACGGCTGCGACGCGCTTGGATACGACTGCGAGCCGATTTCTCGCAATGTTCGTGGATGCCGAGGCAGCGGAGAGTGTTTTACGGGATGTCGCAGCCGAGCCAAGCAATCGATGGACATCAGTTACATTCCCGCAGCCCTTCGCGGAGGCGCTCGGGTGCTCACATCCGTTCGGATCGAACGCGTACTGACTGAGGGGTGGCGCACGACCGGCGTCGTCGGGCGGGTCGTCAAACCCTTTACCGGCAATCCCAGTCATCAGGTTCGCGTCCATG
>JACZVU010000100.1 GCA_022572485.1 Myxococcales bacterium | reverse complement strand
CGGCGCCGCCGCCGGGATGCGCAGCCCGCGAGAACCATCCGCCGCCAGACCTCGTGCCATGCCGCCGAGCGCCGCCGAGCGCCACTGAGCCGTCCGCAGCAGCGAACGGCTTTCTTCATCAGGTGCTTCCAGGTCCCAGGAAATAATATTGCGTGCTACAGCGTACGTGTTTTGTTCTCTCTTGTAGAAATTGAAGACAAAGTGCTCGAAGACCCTAGCCATCGCCTTGTCATCGCGCATGAAATCGCGAAATTGATGCGCTCCAACGGTCTCATTGAGGAAAACGCTTCGTTGCACCAGTTCACAGACGTTCATCAAGAAGCGATAGAAGGCGTTGTTGCTATGGAGCTGTACTCTGCGAAAGGTGAGACGGTTGAGGGGTGTCTCGGAGATGTTGGCGAAGCGACGGTGCAACAGCAGGAGTTTTGTGCGTAATTTGGCGTCTAGACCTTGCACATAGGCCAAGCGGCGGAGTGTGGTCTTCAGAATGCGGTTGTGCAGGACGTCATGGTCGAGTTCGTCGAAACGGCAGTGGGCGCGAGCACGCGGAGGAAGCATGCGTTTCAGCGACACACCGAAATCGATTCGACCGCGGAGACGGGCTGTGTCTTCAGACATTGACCGATGATGAGATTGTACCATGCCGCGTCGAGTTCCAGGTCAGGATGGACAGGACAGAAGTAGCTGTGGCCGATGCAGAATCCAGCACCCAGGTTGGTGCTATCGTCTACGATCTGCTGGTTGAGGTCTCTGAAGCATTGCACAATATGATGCACCAGGCCAGGCGCTGAACCACGGTCCTTCAGATGTGTTTTGAATGCCTGGCTTTGAAACTGAGGCCGCAACGTGATGAAGGCAAACCGACGACGAAGCGCGTAATCGACCATGGCCAGCGAGCGATCTGCCGTGTTCATCATGCCCAACAGGTAGAGATTAGAGGGCACGTAAAAGGTCTCGTTGGGATGACTGGAATAGGTTAGCGGGATGGCATAGTCAGGACTGCGTTTATCGGCCTCGATGAGCATCATCAGTTCACCCATGATTTTGCTCAGATTGCCCCGGTTGATCTCATCGATGATGAAGACGTGCGGAATCTATCGCGCGTAGCTGTCATCGGCGCACAGATTGCGAAGGAATTGTTCCATGGTGAGCAGCCAATCGGAGAACGAGTATTGATCGCTGGCGCTCCGTTCGAAGTCATTGGTGTGTTGCAGGCAAAGGGTGCCGATGCGGGTGGCATGTCGGAGTCCAATGACCGTCTGCCCTTTTCGGTTCTACCCAAATCTGAGGTGGCGCTGGCCTCGGTCGGAGATTCGCTCTGCGGGATCGTCGAGCACTTTACCAACCACGGAGCGCTGGGTGTCCTCGTGATCGACGCCTCCGCGTTTTCTGACATTGAACGCAGTTTCGGCGGCACGGCGCGTCTCGGGGCGATGTTGTCGCTCCGAGAAGCCGTGGAGCAAATCATTGGCGATCGCCTGGGGATCAGTGACCTGATTCTCGCGGGTGAGACCGGTCGCAACGAGATCATGGTTTTTCTGTTTCGCGATCTCACGGAGACGGACTTCTACAATCGGGAGCTTCCCGATCTTCACGGTGCTCTCGCCCAGGGGCTGAAGACGCGGGGCATGGGAATCGGGTATCCGCATCTGAAGACGCCCCCGAGGCTTCCGATCGGCACCGCGGCGGCTCTTTGCAATCCCACGAAGAGCGCGGAAGTACAAATCCGAGACGCGATGGAACAAGCGCGCACCGACGCTGCGCTCAACGAAAAGATCGGTGCTCGGCGACGTCGCCAGAAACTCTTCGAGTTGGTACTCGAAGGTAGGATTCGCTCCGTCTATGAGCCGATCGTGGACGTCTCGACACGGACGGTATTCGGATACGAAGCCCTCGCGCGCGGTCCGGAGGGTTCGGAGTTTCACTCGCCAGGGGCGTTGTTCAGGAGCGCGAGTGAAGAAGACTTCATATTTCAGCTCGATCGTCTTTGCAGGATGAGCGGCCTCGACGGCGCAAGGGATTTCCCGAGCGGCGCGAAGCTCTTTCTCAACATCCGCCCGACGACCATCTACGATCCGAACTTCCGTTCCGAGGCCTTGCGCCGAACGCTTGACAGCTGCGGGCTTGCCCCTACCGACCTTGTGTTCGAAATCTCCGAACAGGAATCGATCGCGAACTTCGATATCTTCCGGGAGATCCGTGACTACTACGGGAATCTCGGTTTTCAGATTGCGTTGGACGATGTCGGATCGGGCTACGCGAGCCTCGAATCAGTCATCGAGCTGTCGCCCGAGTTCGTCAAGGTCGACCGAGCGTTCGTGGCTGGAATCGACGAGGACCTGAACCGTCAGGAGATGCTGCGGGCCTTGCATGCGGTATCGGAAAAGATCGGCGCGCGTATCGTCGGCGAAGGGCTCGATACACTGGAAGAACTCGAAACGCTCGCTCGCCTCGGGATTCCCTTCGGTCAGGGATGGCTCTTTGGCAAACCCCACCCCCTGCGCACGGACACCTGAAGTCGCTTCCGGGCCTTCTCGCCCTGAAATGAGAGCGCCGCCCCCGCAGTGCGGCGCATGGGCCGCGGCGTATAATTCCAGTGCACTCTTCAGGGGGGAACGTGGGTCGCAAAGTCGGCGTGATCGCTGCTGTTCTGGTCGCATTGGCGGGGTCGCTGGCTGTCTACCTCTACAATCGGATTACCTTTCTCGACCACGAAGCCGTGACCGGCTCGGTCTACGTAGTTTACGGCGCTGGTGGAAACGTCGCTGTACTTCGGACCCAGAGTGGGGCGGTCATCGTCGATACGATGGCGTTTCCCATTCAGGGTCGGCGCATCCGAGATCTCGCCGAAAGGCTCGGCGGTGGACCCACCCAGGCTGTCGTCAATACCCACTATCACGCGGACCACACCCACGGTAACCCGGCTTGGCCGACGGGGACGCGCATCGTGGCGACGGAGCGCACCCGCGCCTATCTCGAGCGGTTCGACTCGGCCTTCTGGGAGGATTCAATCGCGGGGTCTGTTCCCAATGATCTGTTCACAGACAGGCACGAATTGAGGATCGGCGGCAAGACGATCCGCTCCTTCTACCTGGGACGCGGCCACACAGGAGGCGATCTCGTCGTTCTCTTCGTCGAAGATCGTGTCCTCCACGCGGGTGATCTCTTCTTCAATCGCCGTTATCCGAACATCGACCTCGAGGCGGGCGGCTCGGTACAACAGTGGGCGGAGACGCTCGACCGAGTGCTCGCCCTCAATTTTGATCAAGTGATTCCAGGCCACGGCCCCGTGACGGATCGCGCTGGCCTCCTCGAGTTTCAGCGCTTTATTGCTGAACTCGCAGCCTTCGCGAGGGATTCCGTTGCGGCCGGAAAATCCCTCGAAGAGACCCTGGCTGCTGCTGATTTCGAGAGCGACGGAGCTTTCGAGCAGATCTCGATCCCCTTCTTGTTTAAATTCGATCGCGACTTCGCAATTCGACGCGCCTGGGAAGAGGCAAGCGGGGCCGTCCGTCCCGTCGAGCTCGCTCCCCCCGCGCCACGCGAGAACCGTTGAGATGGCGGAGTCGAGTCGACCCGAAAGGCTCAGCAGCGCGGAAATCGAACAGGCGCTGGAGCGTGTTCCGGGTTGGGTGGTTCGGAGCGGCAAGCTACACCGAGAATTTCGCTTCCGTAATTTCAACCAGGCGTTTGGTTTCATGACACGCGCGGCGCTATACTCGGAAACCATGAATCATCATCCGGAGTGGTCGAACGTCTACGCCACGGTCGTAGTGGATCTCGTGACGCATAGTGCGGATGGCATCACGAATCTGGATTTTTCCCTCGCGAAGAAGATGAACGCGATCTCGGAAGAGTTTTCCATGCGGAAGGGCGCCTGAATGGGAAGGGTGCCTGAATGAACAGGGCGCTCCAGTCGATGCATCCCGTCGGTTGCGCTTCGCTGCGCGCGGTGATTTTCGTCGCGTTTCTTCTGGTAGGGCAATTTTTCGCACTGTCCCATTCAGTCGGTCACGATTTGGGACGGAGCGATTGTGTGGTATGTCGCATCTCGGAGCCGCACAAACAGGCGGTTGTTTCGTTTGCCACAGCAGATGCAGCCGCGGCGACCGAGTCCATAGAGGCGGTGTTTTCGCCGATACCGGATAGCCTGAAGTACACCACGTACGGCACCCAGCGGAAACGCGCACCTCCCTTTCCTTCCTGATCCGATCGACGCGTTATCAAGTGCGAATTCGCTTCGAAGAGGCGATGCGCGCGGCGGATCCCACCTCTCGTAATGGAGTCTGGATCTGCAGTGCGCATGTGATTGGGAGAATTATACACAATGTCGAGTCATTCGAAATGCACTGCGCTGGTGTTGTGGCGAAATGCCATGGCGGCGTTTGCTCTTTCTGTGAGTGCCAGCACGGCCTGGGCGGAATCCGACCCTGCGCAGACGGAAGCTGCCGAGCGCGCCAGCGAAGCCGATCACGATCACGAGCGCCATCATCACCACGGTGACTACGAGGAAATTATCGTGAGCGGTTCTCCAACGGAGCGCTCGCGTTTCGATCTGCTCCAGGCGAGTTCGATCCTCTCCGGAGAAGACCTGGCGCGGCGAATCGAGCCGACCATCGGCGAAACCCTGGCCTACGAACCTGGCGTGAGTTCGACGTTTTTTGGTCGCGCCGCGAGCCGCCCAATCATCCGTGGCCTCGGCGGCAGCCGCGTGCGGACGATGGTGGATGGAATCGTCTCCTTCGACGCTTCCGCCGAAAGCCCCGATCACGCGGTCGCTGCCGAGCCGCTCACGCTGCATCGGATTGAGGTGATCCGCGGGCCTGCGACACTTCTCTACGGCAGTTCGGCGGTCGGGGGTGTTATCAACATGATCACCGAGAGAATTCCTCGGTCCGTTCCAGATGGAGGTTATGACTTCGACACCATGGCCTATTGGGCGAGCAGTGCCGCCGATCGAGCGGGCCGCGGGTCGATCGACCTCGGCACGGGGCGGTTTGCGTTTCACGCCGACGGCTTTGCGCGCGCAGCGGGCGACTACGGAATCCCAGGGAGCGCCGAGTCGAAACAGTTGCGAGCCCTCGAAGCCGCCAACGGTGATGTACACGAATCTTCAAGGGGAAAGGCCCGCAACAGCAGCTTCGATTCCCGCGGCGCGAGTGTGGGTGCGTCCTATCTCGCGGAAGATTGGAACTTTGGCGCTTCGGGAACGTTCTTCAACACGAACTACGGTGTTCTCGGCGGTCACGATGCTGAAGTGGGAGAAGGGGAATATGCGCGCATCAATCTCGACCAGGTGAGGGTCGATGTCCGCGCGGAAATCAATCGGGAGTATTTTGTCTTCGACAAGAGCGAGCTGACCTGGAGCTGGGCGGACTACGAGCACAAGGAATTGGAGGGAGGTGAAGTCGGCACGCGATTTGAGAGCAACGGCTGGGAAGGCCGCCTCGAACTCGTCCAGAAAAACTGGAAGGCGCTCGATGGCGCGTTGGGGGTTCAGGTCGCGCAGAACACCCTCGCTGCGTTCGGTGAAGAGGCCTTCGTGCCCCGATCGAAGACTTATAACGTAGGGCTCTTCGCAGTCGAAGAGATCGACCTGGGTTACTGGGGTTACGAGGATTGGCTGCTTGAAATCGGAGGGCGGTACGAGCACCAGGGAATCGATGCCCGCGGCTCTTCTGGTTACGCGGGTGATACCTTCAGTGTTTCTGGCGGCGCGCGCTGGAATTTTTCCGAGGGCTGGCACGTCGGCTTGCTTGGATATCGAAACGAGCGGCACCCGGTTGCCGTCGAGCTCTATTCCAACGGCCCCCATCTCGCCATTGAAGCCTTCCAGGTTGGCGATTCGGATCTCGATGCGGAGGCGGCTATCGGAGCCGAGTTCTCGATCCGGCGTAAAACGGATCGGATCTCTGTCGGGGCGAATGCCTACTACACCGCATACGATGACTTCATCTTTCTCGAGACAACCGGCGCAGAAATGGAGGGTCTTCCAGTCTTTCGTTATGGGCAGAGCGACGCCGAGTTCTACGGGGTCGAAGGTGAACTTCACATCATCTTGTGGGAGCAGTCTGGTTACTCAGTTGGGATGCGAACGGTGGTCGATTACGTTCGGGGCCGGTTTCGATCGGGTGGCAACATTCCGCGGATGCCGCCCGTGACCGTGAAGAGCGCCTTGGAGCTACAGAGTGGACTCTTCGATTTTGGGATCGACATTCGCTGGTCGGGCGAGCAGAAAAAGACCGCCGCCTCCGAGCTTCCCACCGATGGCTACGTGCTGTTCAATCTCGATCTCGACGTGCGCCCCTTCAAGGATCATCCCGAGATCAGCTTCTTCGCCCGCGGCCGCAATCTCACGAACGAAGAGGCGCGCATTTCGACTTCTTTTCTCAAGGATGTGGCGCCGCTTCCGGGCCGCGACGTGCGTTTGGGAGTGAAGCTGGTGTTTTGATCCGCGGTGCGATGCTCGGCCGGTCCGAAAGAAGAACAACCGGAAGTGAAGGACATTTCCGTGTCGGAACGCTCTCAGGGTCCAATTTCAGGGAGTCCACGACAGCGGCAGAAGTAGTTGGCGTCGACCGGTGAAAACCATTGACGCCGGTCACTGAATGTACGGTTTTCCGCGGCGGTAAAGTGAGATGCGGGCGCGAAACTCGGACGCGCTGGCCTTCATGTCGAGCGCCTCGGCTCGGGCCACCGCGTGGTTGGCGGTGGAAGTCGCAGCATCGAAGCGCCCCGCGGCCGCGTAGGCGGCGGCTAGGGTGTCGAGCAGGTTGGGGTCTTGCGACTCGAGCGCGATGTTTTCGATCAGCCGGATGGCTTCGTCCGGCTCGCGCAGGCTCGAATCGTGGCAGGTTGCGAGCAGCCAAGCGAGATTGTTCGCGGCTTCGACGCTGTCGGGTAATAGGCGCAAGGCTTCCCGCCCGTAATGTACGGATTCGCGCGGATTCCCTTGCTTGGCCTCGATGATGGATAGACTCAGGTGCAACTCTGCGATGCCCGGGTGTGCGTCCAGCGCGCGGAGCATATGGGGACGCGCTTCCGCGTAGCGGCCCGCGAGCCCCAGTGCGATGCCATAGCGACCCATCGCTTCGACGCTGTCGGGATCGCGTTGCAACTCTGTCTGGTAGATGCGAAGAGCCTCGCTCAGCCTGCCGCGAGCCGCTGCGACGTCCGCCAGCCCCATCCTGGCTTTGGACCACCCGGGCGCGATCCGCACCGCTTCGGTGAAGTGCCCGGAGGCTTCCTCGACCTGCCCCCGCAGCAACAGAAAATTGCCCAAACCCGTGTGTGCGAGGTAGTTCTCGTCGGTCACGGCGAGGGCACGCCGGTATAACGTCTCAGTGTTGCGCCACGTTCTCGCCTGCTGCCACGAACTCATGCCAAACGCGACCAGTATCACACTTGCCATCGCCGCCAGTGCGGGGCGCGGCACACGCCAGCGGGCCGAAAAGTCGGAGACGCCCCATGTGGCGAGAATCGAGAGCCCGATCAAGGGCAGATACATGTAGCGATCGGCTCGCGCCTGCATTCCCACCTGAACGAGACCGATCACGGGCACCAACGTCCCCAGATACCAAAGCCAACCTACGATCGCGTAGGGTTTCGAACGGATGTTTCGGGCCACGAGGACGCTCGTTGCCAGCAGAAACAGCGCGGAGATCCCAACCCGCCAAGTCGAGATCGATATCGAGGGGTGGGGATAGAAAGCCGCGAGCCCGCTCGGCCATAGGGTCGTCCACACGTAAATTGCGTAAGATTCAAGTGCGTTCGCGCAGCGAAATCCAAGAGGGAGCCTATCGAGAGCGTGAACCGCGCCCGACTCGCGTTGCACGATGAAGGTCACGGCGCTTGCGACTGCAGACAGTCCGAACATCGGTAGCTTTTCGACGAGTGCCGCGCGCAGTGCAGAAGCCCGCGGCCAGGCGCTTTCCTTGGAGCCTTGCAGTCGGCCTAGCGGCCAGTAGTCGAGCAGCAGGAGCACGAAAGGCAAAGTGACTAGCATCGGCTTTGCCATGAGCCCCAGCGCCAGGCTGAGAAGTACCAAGAGATAGCGCGAAAGCGTCCTTGGTTTTTGACAGTAATTTGTGTACGCTCTCAGCGTGAGCATCCAGAACAAGCCTGAGAGCACGTCCTTGCGCTCTGTCGCCCATGCCACGGATTCGACGTGGAGTGGATGCAGTGCGAAGATGGCCGCGACGAAGGCGCTACGCCAGATGGCTCCTGTCATACCAAAGAGAACCCAGTAGAGCAGGACAGCGCTCGCAGCGTGTAGTGCGACATTCGTGAGGAGGTAGCCTGCGGGCTCCAGCGCGAACAATGCGTAGTTGGCTTGGTACGAGATCCAAGTGAGAGGAATCCAGTTTGTGTCGTAGGGTTGAAATGCGCGCACGAATCCGGCGGCACTCAGTCCGTCGCGAACTTGCGTATTCTGAATGATATGAACGGTATCGTCGTATGCGACGAACTCGTGGTAACGCACTTGATAGAACACAGCTAGCGTCGCCATGACGAGCAGGAGTCCGATCCAGCCATGAGGGCGCATAGTGGAAAAGCGTAGCGCGAGCGATGCGGCTGGAGTGGTATCGGGTGATTCGGAGGTCTCTTTTTGTAGGGGACGTTGGTGAATCTTCACCTCTCGATCGATCCCGGGCTTGAGTAGGTGATGGCCACCCCAATGTTCAACTCGTGCTGGAGCCGCCTTCCTCTCGGTGCTGCTTGGCGGACGGCGGTGGCTGTGAACAACGTCCCCGCTTGCTTCCTCTCGGTGCTGCTTGGCGGACGGCGGCGGCTGTGATGCTGGAGCCTTCCTAACTGGATGGCGCCGCTATACTGTCGCGCCACGCCGCCCACCGATGCGTAAAATGACAAAATGACAGGGAGACGCCACGATGAAGATGAAGGCCGCGATTTGCTGGGAGCCCAAGGCCCCTCTCGAAGTGGAAGAGGTCGATCTGGGCGGGCCGAAGCAGGGCGAATGCCTGGTGCGCCTCGCGGCATCGGGCGTCTGCCACACCGATGCATTCACGATGAGCGGTGAAGACCCCGAAGGCCTGTTTCCCGTGGTGCTCGGCCACGAAGGCGCGGGCGTCGTGGAAGAAATCGGCCCCGGCGTGAGTTCCGTGGCGGTCGGCGACCACGTGATCCCGCTCTACATCCCCGAGTGCCGGGAGTGCAAGTTCTGCGTTTCGGGCCGCACCAATCTTTGCTTCAAATTGCGCGAGACCCAGGGTCGCGGCCTGATGCCCGACGGTACCAGTCGGCTCTCCCACAAGGGAAAGATGCTCCACCACTTCATGGGCATCTCGACGTTTGCCGAATACACGGTCGTTCCGGAGATCGCGCTCGCGAAAATTCGCTCCGACGCACCGCTCGACAAGGTCTGCCTCTTCGGTTGTGCGGTGACCACCGGGATCGGTGCGGCGCTCTACACCGCGAAGGTGAAGCCGGGCTCGACGGTCGCCGTAT
>JACZVU010000099.1 GCA_022572485.1 Myxococcales bacterium | reverse complement strand
GGTCGCCAATATCAACATCGCCCGCCGCACGGTCACGAAATACCGCGAATCGCTGAATATTCTCTCGTCGACGAAACGGCGCGAAGTCGGCTAGCCTCCCGCCCGCAAATCGAGGGATCTCCGATGAAGATCATGGACATCCTCGTGAACGATGCCGTGATCCTGAATCTGGAAGTCGGCAGCAAGCGCGAGGTGCTCGCAGAAATGGCTGGCGCGCTGGCAAAGCTGGAGCCCCAGATTGAGGCCGATCGCCTCTTGGAGGTGCTCTTGGAGCGCGAGGCGCTCCAGAGCACTGGAATCGGGGATGGTGTCGCAATCCCTCACGGGAAGATGGCTGGCCTCGACCGCTTGATCGCATCCTTCGCCCGGAGTTCGGAAGGGGTCGATTTCGAATCGATCGACGGCCAGGAGACCTATCACTTCTTTTTGCTCGTCGTGCCCGAGCACTCCGGTGGCCAGTACCTGAAGGCCCTGGCGCGCATCTCGCGTTTCTTTCGAGACGCGGCCTTCCGCCAGCAGCTCACGAATGCCGAGACGCAGAGCGACATCATTCGGGCCATTGCCGAAGAGGACACCAAGCTCTAGGAGCCTCACCCCAGAATGGGGTGAGGCGACGCCGCAAGCGAATCCGAGGGATTCGCCCGCTAGCCCTCATCGCACGATGTCCGTGCAGCGGATTTGGAGAGGCCATGACGGTTTCGGTCCATGGGGCGCTCCTTGAGGTTCACGGCGTTGGGACCGCGTTGCTTGGCCCGAGCGGAATTGGCAAGAGCGAGTGCGCGCTGGAGCTGTTGCGTCGCGGGCATCGACTCGTCGCAGACGACGTGATCGAACTGACGCCCGAATCGAGCGGCCGCCTCACGGGGCGCGCGCCCGAGAGGATTCGCCACTACATGGAAATTCGTGGAATCGGGATTTTCTTCGTTCCAGATCTATTTGGTGCGGATTCGGTCTGTGATGAAGTGACGGTCGATTTGATCTGTCGACTCGAACGGTGGCAGGAGGGCGTTGCCTACGAGCGTGTCGGGTTGGAGCGGCCGGAAGAGGCGTTTGCGGGTGTCCAGCTGCCGCACCTGACGCTGCCCGCGCGGCCCGGCGGATCCATGGCGACGGTCGTAGAGCTGGCGGCCCGCGAGCACCTGCAGCGCCGATCGGGCGTGAACGCAGCGCAGCGCCTTGATCAGCGCTTGCGGGACGAAATGGGGCAACGTTGAGATACTCGGGTGCGCGCATCGTTTTCGTGAGCGGACTTTCGGGCAGCGGCAAGAGCACAGCGATGGCGGCGCTCGAAGATCTGAGTTTCTACTGCGTCGACAACCTCCCGGTTCAGCTCATCGAGCAGTTTCTACACCTTTGCACCCAGGCCACTCCGCCGATCGAGAAGATCGGGTTGGCGGTCGACGCCCGTGAGGAGCCGTTTCTCCGTGAGCTGCCGGCTGCGATCGCAGAGCTGCGGCGTTCGGGTGCGCGGATCGAGGTCATCTTCCTCGATTGCTCGAATGGCGCCTTGTTTAACCGATATCGCGAGACGCGTCGGGTTCACCCGCTCTCGCCCACCGGAAGCGTCGAGGAGGGCATTGAAAAGGAGCGGCGCTTGCTGGCCGACGTTTCTGCACTCGCGGATCACCGGATCGAGACGTCGGCGCTCAACGTCCATCAGCTCAAGGCCGCCGTCGTTCAATACATTGAGGGCGAGGTCCGCGCCACCGTCGTCAATCTGGTCTCCTTTGGCTTTCGCTACGGGACGCCGCCGGCTCTCGAACAGCTCTTCGATGTGCGCTTTCTCCCCAATCCCTATTTCGAAGAGCGTTTGCGCGAGCGTTCCGGGCACGACATGGAGGTGGCCGATTACGTGTTGAAAAATCCACTCGGGACCGAGTTGTTCGAGCGGCTTTGCGATTTGTGCAACTTTCTGGTTCCCCTATATGATCAGGAAGGCAAGGCGTACGTGACGATTGGTGTGGGGTGCACCGGCGGAAGGCACCGATCTGTCGCGGTCGTCGAGGCGCTTGCTGAATCGATTCGAAGCACGGGGCGCGAAGTGAACGTGGAGCATCGGGACGCGGAGCGAAGCCGATGAAGATCGGTGTGGTCATCGTGACCCATTACCAGATCGGCAAAGAGTTTCTCCACGCGCTGCGCTTGATCGTTCCGGATGCGCCGGACTTTCTCTCGGTGTCGATCGACCCGAAGCAGAGCGTCGACGAAATGCGACAGCTGATCGAGCAGGCGCTGAAACGAGCAGATCGCGGAGCTGGGGTACTCGTGCTCGCCGACATGTTCGGCGGGACGCCGTCCAACATGAGCCTGTCGTTCGTGGAAGAGGCGGGAGTCGAGGTCGTGACCGGCCTGAACCTCCCAATGCTCATCAAGCTTGCGACGCTTTCAGAAGATAGGACCCTCGAGGAACTCGCGACGTTCATCAAGAGCTACGGGCAGCGCAATATTTCCGTTGCGAGCGAGATACTCCCGGAAAAGGATCCGTGAGCAAAACCGTGGAGCGCGGATTCACGATTCGAAGTGAGCTGGGTCTGCACGCGAGGCCTGCGGGTGAGTTCGCGGTTATGGCGAGTCGCTTCGAATCCGAAATTTCGGTGGGCAACGGCCGCGAGTGGGTGGACGGGCGAAGCGTGCTCTCCCTGCTCTCGCTCGCAGCGGGCCGCGGCGTCGAGCTGCGGATTCGCGCGACCGGTGCAGATGCTGCCGAAGCCGTCACGGCGCTCGGTGCGCTGCTCGAGCGCTCTCACGCCGAGATCAAGATTTCCACGGCCAGCTGAGCGATGGGTTGCGTGGGCCGACATCGCCGGCCCGGCCACACCGACTGTAACCACGCGCGGTCGACGGTGCGGGAGCGACCCCACCGCGCCGCCCGAATTGAATCCGAAACGCCCCTCGTCTAGAGTGCAGGATCGTATTTCCGCCCCAGGGAGCTCACGGATCATGGCAAGAGGCGCTCTTTTTACTTCTGAATCGGTCTCGATGGGCCACCCCGACAAGATGTGCGATCAAATCTCGGACGCCGTTCTCGACGCGCTGCTCGCCCAGGATCCAGCGTCGCGCGTCGCCTGTGAGACGCTCGTCACGACCGGCCTCGTGATGTTGGCCGGTGAGGTCACCACCAGCGCGGACGTCGCCCTAACACCTCTGGTCCGCCAGGTCATTTCCGATATCGGCTACACGAGTTCTGAGATGGGCTTCGACGCCGCGACGTGTGCGGTGACGATTGCCCTCGGCCAACAATCGCGGGACATTGCCCAGGGCGTTTCCGAAGGCGAGGGGCTCCACAAAGAGCAGGGGGCCGGTGACCAGGGGATGATGTTCGGTTTCGCGTGTGACGAGACGCCCGAGCTCATGCCCGCGCCGATTCGACTTGCCCACCGCTTGATGGAGGCTCACCGCGCCCACTTCGAATCCGGCGAAATCGGTTATCTGCGACCAGATGCGAAATCGCAAGTTACGGTCGAGTACGATGGTGATCGACCCGTGCGGATCGCCGCGGTGGTTCTCTCCACCCAACACTCACCCGATGTCTCTTGGGACCAGCTCTGCAAGGACGTCATCGCGAAGATCATCAAACCGACGCTTCCCGCCGAACTCCTCGATGACGACACCGTGTACCACGTGAATCCCACCGGGCGGTTCGTGGTGGGTGGGCCGATGGGGGACGCGGGGCTCACAGGCCGGAAGATCATCGTCGACACCTACGGCGGTATGGGCCGCCACGGTGGCGGTGCGTTCTCGGGCAAGGATCCCTCCAAGGTCGACCGCAGTGCCGCCTACGCGGCGCGCTGGGTGGCGAAGAACCTCGTGGCCGCCAAGCTGGCCCGGCGCTGCGAGGTGCAGCTCGCCTACGCGATCGGCGTTGCAGAACCGGTTTCGATTCGCGTCGAGACTTTTGGCACCGGCGAGTCGGACCACGCGAAGTTGGAGAAGCTGGTTCGCAAGCACTTTGATCTCACGCCGAAGGGCATCAGCGAAGCACTCGATCTGCGTCGGCCGATCTACCGTGCGACCTCCTACCACGGCCACTTCGGTCGGGAAGGGGAGGGTTTTCCCTGGGAGAACACCGACCGCGCGCAGGCCATTGAGCGCGACGCGAGCTGAACCGAGTCGTCACCGTCGCAGCAGGTGTGCGCGGAGCCGGGGCGCTTATCCACGCCCGATGGAGATAGAGGGTGTGAGGCGAACTCCCGCGCAGCGAAGGCCCGCCTCCCGAAAGGCTCGTCGCCACAGCGGGGGGTGCCGCAGCGTTTTGTTCACGGTGGCCTGCTGGATTCTGCTGAGCAGCGGATCCAGAGTGACGCGAGCCGATGACGTTGCGCCCACTTCAGAATCCGTCGTCATTCGCGTGCTCCTGATGGAGACCAACGAGCGGGTGTGGATACGGGATCTGCGCGCGGGCGACGCCGGGACGATCGTGGAACCCGGACCGAGTGGCCTTCTCGCGGACCGTCGACCGGTGGGCGAGGTATGGCGGCTCAGGGGCAGCGGAAGCGTGGCTGTCAATCGGGTTCGGCTTCGAGGAGAAATTGAATTTCAACGTATTTCCAATGGAATGCAAGTTATCAATAAAGTAAAACTTGAGGATTATGTGGCGGGGATTCTAGGCCGGGAAGTCTACCCGGACTGGCACCGGGAGACGCTGAAGGCCCAAGCGGTGGTCGCGCGCAGCTATGCGCTCCACCAGCGCGCCGAGAGCGACGACCAGCCCTTTCACGTGGAGGCCGGAACGGGTAGCCAGGTCTACGGCGGGGTGGCCGCCGAGACCCCTGCGATTCGCGCAGCGGTTTCGGCGACCCGCGGCGAATTTCTCGCCTACGCGCGAAAGCCGATCCTGGCCGTCTACCACTCGGCGTCCGGCGGGCGCACGGCCAGCGCTGAGGAGGTCTGGGGGCGCGCGCTGCCGTATCTGCTGAGCCTCGAAGTGAATGACGAACAGGATTCCCCGGATACCTACTGGCGGGCGAGCATCTCAAAGACCAAACTGGGGCGCGCTCTCGATTCGCTCGGGATCGGGATCGGGCTACCCCGGGAGTTGCAGGTCCTGGATCGCTCTCGGAGTGGGCGGGCGCTGCGGGTACGGATCCGCGGCGACAAGGGAAACCACATACTGGAAGCGCGCGCTCTGCGCGTGGCGCTTGGAGAATCGGTGATTCGCAGCACGCTATTTGAAATTCGCCCGGCGCAGCACGCCTTCGTGTTCGTCGGCTCGGGGCACGGACACGGAGTTGGGATGAGCCAGTGGGGTGCGCAAGCCATGGCGCAGCGCGGTTCGACATACCGCGAGATCCTTCAAGCTTTTTATCCGGGAACTTCATTGGTGGGAGGAGCATCGCGATGAACTTTCGATGGGGTCTGATACCCCTCCAGGCTCAACCCGGAGGATCGTCGTTAGGCCCGTTCGTACCGATCATCCTGATCACCATGATCTTCTACTTCCTGCTGATCCGACCGCAGCGGAAGAAGCAGAAGCAGTTGGAAGCGATGATCAAGGCCATCGAGAAGGGTGACAACGTGGTCACGAGTGGTGGGTTGCATGGAAAGGTCGTTGGCGTCACCGACGACGTGCTAACCCTCGATATCGGTGGCGTGAAGGGCGAACGCGTCAAGGTCAAGGTTGTGCGCACGCGGATCGAGCATGTGGACACGGCGAGCAAGAAGGGCAGCGAATCATGAACTTGCGCTGGCGCGCAATATGGGTCATCGCGACGGTTCTGCTCTTTGGTTATTACGCGGTCGCCAATATCGCCTCTGAAGAGACCCGACTCGAGAGCCCGTGGGTGCCCGACAGCGCGCTGCGCCTCGGATTGGACCTGCGCGGTGGCATCCATTGGGTGATCGGGGTCAAGCTCGGTGCGGCTGAAGACCACGAACTCGGCTTCCTGAAGGGCCTGCTGGAAGATGACCTCGAGCGCGACGAAGTCGTGATCGGAAAGATCGAAGTTGTCGATCACCAGCTTCGAGTCGAAACGTTCACCGACCCGGCGCGCGATGCCGTCCGCGAGTGGATCAGTGATACGGAACAGCTGGTCGAAGTGCGAAAGGCCCCGGAACTGCTGACATTCGAGTTGTCGGAACTGCGGCGGCAGCAGGTTCGCGAGCAGGGGATGTCGCAGGTCCTCGAGGTGCTGCGCCGCCGCATCGCCGATCCGATGAAGGGTATTCCGGACTCGGTGGTGACCCGGCAGGGTGACGATCGCGTGCTCGTGCAGATTCCGGGTGGTTCGCTCGACCGAGCCCGCGCTCGCGAGATGTTGCGGGTGACGGGTTTCCTCGAATTCAAGATCGTGCGGGACATCGCGCAGACCGAGGAATTGTTGCGCGCCAAATACCCGGGCGAGGTGTTGCCCGAGAACACGACCATTGCGTTCGAGCGCGACAAGGAGACCGATCGGGTCCTCAGCGCCTATCTGGTCAGTGTGGATGCCGACCTCACCGGCGATTACCTCACGGATGCGCGGCCTGGCTTTGACAATCAGCAGCGCCCCCAGGTCGACTTCACATTCAATCCGGCTGGCGGCGATCTCTTTCAGGCGCTCACCGAGGCAAACATCGGAGAGCAGCTCGCCATCATCCTCGACGATCGAGTCTACAGCGCGCCGACGATTCAGAGTCGGATCGCGACCCGCGGGACGATCAGCGGGCGATTTACGGTGGAGGAGGCGTCGGATCTGTCGGTGATCCTGCGCGCGGGTTCGCTCTCCGTGCCCGTGGTGATCGAGGAGGAGCGAACGGTCGGTCCGGCGCTTGGAGCAGATTCGATCCGGCGGGGCATGCAGGCCATGCTCGTGGGCTTGGTGGCGATCGTCCTATTTACGATGTTCTACTACCGCCTGTCGGGTTTCTATGCGAGTGCGGCTCTTGCCGCAAATCTGCTGATTTTGATCGGTGTCATGTCGATGTTCGAGGCGACGCTGACGCTGCCGGGGCTCGCGGGAATCGTGCTCACCGTGGGTATGGCGGTCGATGCGAACGTGATCATCTTCGAGCGCATTCGCGAAGAGCTGCGCGCGCACAAAACCCCGCGCGCGGCGATTTCGACAGGTTTCAGCAAGGCATTCTGGACCATCATGGACGCCAACATCACGACGCTGGGCACGGCCATCGTGCTCTACAACTATGGAACGGGGCCCATCAAGGGCTTCGCGGTAACGCTTTCGATCGGGGTCGTAACCAGTGTGTTCGCGGCGTTGATCATCACGCGGCTGATGTTCGCGGTCTATCCCGGTGACCGCCACGTCGAGAGCCTGTCCATCTAGGAGTTCAACTTCGTGCCGTTCGAGCTCGTGCCTTCGGGCACCCACATCGATTTCCTCGGTAAGCGCCGCATTGCGGTGACGATTTCGATCCTCCTGCTGCTGGCGGGTGCCATGGCGATCCCCATCAACGGTGTGAAGATGGGGATCGATTTTCAAGGTGGCACCGAAATGCAGGTGCTCTTCGATGACCAAGTGGATGTCGATGAGGGAGCGATTCGAAGCGCGGTCGGAGCCTGCGGGATCGAGGATTCGAGCGTGATCCGCTACGGCGAGTCCGCAGGTCGGGAATTTCTGATTCGATTCCAGGTGGGTGAGGTCGCCGACGTCGAGGGAGACGGGTGCCTGCTCACCTCAGAGCAGAAAGAGGCTCTCGAGCGAGCCGTGCTCTCCGGTGGCGGAGAGGGCGACGAGGGGGAAAAAGGCGAGACGATCGACAAACTGACGTACGTACTCGGAAACGAAATCGGACCGCTCCAGGTCCAGCGCGTCGAGTTCGTCGGCCCACGCGTCGGAAGCGAACTGCGCTCCAATGGTGTGAAGTCGCTCTTGGTGGCATGCATCCTGATCCTGATCTACATCGCGTTTCGTTTCAGTGCCCGGTTTGCGCCAGGAGCGATCATCGCGTTGTTTCACGACGTCGGAATCACGATTGGCATCTTTGTGATCCTGGGGCTCGAGTTCGACCTTCGCGTGCTGGCGGCCCTGTTGGCGATCTTGGGCTACAGCCTGAACGACACGATCATCATCTACGATCGGATTCGTGAAAACATGGAGCTGCGGACGAAGTTCGATCTGGTCGACGTTCTCAACCAAAGCATCAATCAGACGCTGGCGCGCACCGTGCTTACCTCAGGTACCACGATGGTGGTGGTGCTCTCGCTGTGGGTCCTCGGTGGCGAAGTCATCCGGCCGTTTGCGATCGCGATGGCGATCGGGGTCGTGGTCGGGACCTACTCGTCGGTGTTCGTCGCGGCGCCGGTGCTGCTGTTTCTGGAGCAGCGTTTCGGAGGTGCCTCGGCGTCTGTCGTCGCCGGGCCAGCGCCGCAAGCGGCTCTCTCGGTTCAGCGCGAAGCGCCGGTGCGGAGGCACGCCGGCTCGAGCAAGCCCAAGCGAAGAAAGAAAAAGCGCCGCTAGGGGCGTGACCCCAGAATGGAGTTGCGCTCCGCCGCAAGCGAACCCGCAGGATTCGCCAGCGGGCGGCAGCGCTTCCGGCTCCGAACCGAGCCTCTGCTTGTGACAGTGACAGGTGGCGGGTGGGTCAGCCGACCTTGCGGACTCCCGCAGCTGTCGGAGCTGTCGGAGCTGCGGGCGTTTCGGAGTCCGCGGTTTCGGTGCGGTTTCCCTTCTGGGTCATCTGGATCGCGCCGTTGATCTGAGCGCCTTCCGCGACGACGAGCTTGGGTGCGGTGACATCGCCTTCGACCCGGCCGGTCGCCTGGATTTCAACGCGCTCGAGGCCAAACACGTTGCCGACCACATGGCCGATGATCACGATGCCCTTCGCGTGGATTTCAGCTTTCACATGGCCGTTGGCACCAACCGTGAGTTGGTTGTTCGGGAGATCCACTTTCCCTTCGACCTGGCCCTCGATCATCATGTCTTCGTTGCCCGTCAGGTCGCCCCGGATGGAGATCGATTTACCGATGTTGGCCATGTTGCTTCCCTCCTCGTTGGGCTGTTGACGGCGGGCGCCGCTCAGATTCGGTGTCGGCGTGGGGGCCGATGAGCGCACCGCGCTCTCGGTAGCACCGTGATCGTCCTGCTTTCCGCCAAATAGGCTCAAGATCCCCCCTGCCTCGTGCCGAGCGTAGCAGGATACACGTTAGCTTCCCCGCGTCGACCCGGGTAGTCTTCCTACTGGATCACGCTGACCGCGTCTATCGCGATATTGTGATTCGCCAAGATGCTTCCCTGCGCGCGGCTGAGGCCGCTGACCGATGTGCGGTACAGCTGAATGGCAGCGATTTCCCGGCTCTCGGCTTCCACGAAGTCTTCCTCGCGCAGCAGGACGTCGAAGGGTGTGGACTCGCCGTACTCGAGGCGGATTCTCTCCGCGCGGAGCTGTTCGGCAGAGGCTTCCGCAGCCCGCTGCGCGGCTTGGATCCCCTCGTGCGAGGACTTGAGGTCGCGCACCGCCTTTCGAATTTCGAGGATGATGTTCTGCTCCAACCGCCGCTTGTCGGCGATGGCTCGTCGCAGAGCGAGCTCGCCTTGGGATACCTTCGAACGCGCCGCCGTGTTGGGGATCGGAATCGAGAG
>JACZVU010000098.1 GCA_022572485.1 Myxococcales bacterium | reverse complement strand
AGATCGCCAAGAGCCCGAAAGTCGACGCGGTCCTGGCGGCACCCGGAAGCGATGCCATCGCTGCGTTCGCGACCTGCTTTCCGGAGATCAAAGCCACTGACTCCGACGCGCTGGTCGAGCTGGCGCGCGCCGAGAAGATCGGCCTGGTGGTGATCGGGCCCGAGGATGCTCTCGCCGCGGGCCTCGCAGACCGCTTGCGTGAAGCCGGCATCCCGGCCTTCGGGCCCTCGGCGTTTGCCACCCAACTCGAATCCAGCAAGTCTTTTGCGAAGCGCTTCATGGCGCGCCACGGGATTCCGACGGCCGCCTTTCGTGAGTTCTCGGACCTCGACGTGGCCAGGAGCCACGTGCGAGAACTCGGTGGCGCATGTGTGGTCAAAGCCGACGGCCTCGCTGCTGGCAAAGGGGTCGTGGTCTGTTCGACGCCCGACGAAGCGGAGCGAGCGCTCGTCGAGATCATGGAAGACCGA
The DNA here is from genome assembly GCA_022572485.1 of Myxococcales bacterium. The sequence continues at coordinate 9,071 of JACZVU010000098.1, read as the reverse complement.
CGCTTCGGCGACGCGGGTTCCGCGGTCGTGGTCGAAGAGCGTTTGGAAGGTGACGAGGTTTCCTACTACGCGATTACCGACGGCGAGCACATCGCGACCTTGGCGCCCGTCCGGGACCACAAGCGTGCCCTCGACGGAGATCGGGGCGAAAACACGGGTGGGATGGGCGCTTACTCTCCGGTCGCGCTGATCACCGAAGCGATCGAACGGAGAATCGTCACCGAGATCGTCGAGCCCACGGTTCGCGGAATGGCCGCGGAGGGCCATCCTTTTTCCGGCGTGCTCTACGTCGGTTTGATGGTCGACGCTGACGGTGCCCCGCGCGTCATCGAGTTCAACGTCCGCTTCGGAGACCCCGAGACCCAACCCCTGATGGTGCGGATGGAGGACGATCTGTTTCCGATCCTCTACGGGTCGGCGCGCGGCAAGTTGGACCCGGCGGATTTCCCCAAGCGCTGGGGGCAGGCGGCGGTCTGCGTGGTGCTCGCGTCGGGTGGTTACCCGCGCGGTTACGAGACGGGCATTCCGATCGAAGGCCTGGCGGAAGTGGAAGACGCTCCCGACATCGTTGTGTTTCACGCGGGAACCCAGCGCTGCGCCGACGGCGGGTTTGTAACCGCCGGAGGTCGCGTGCTGGGCGTCACGGCTCGTGGTCGCGACATCGCCGAGGCCCTAGCGCGGGCTTACGCGGCTGCCGATCGGATCCACTTTCGTGGCATGCAGCTGCGACGCGATATCGCGGCGACTGGGATCGCTTCCCGGTGCCCGTCCAGGTGACGATCGACGACCCCATTGGCGCGGCCGTCGACTGGGTGAGAGGCGGCGGACTGCTCGCCTATCCGACCGAGACCGTTTGGGGTCTGGGTGCCGACGCGTGTTCGGTTGCGGCAATCGAGCGGATGCGGAGCTGGAAGGGCCAGCGAGCATCTGCGCCGGTCTCGATCCTGGTTGCAGATCCGGACGCACTCGAACCTCTCGGATTCGAATTCAACGATCTGGCTCGGCGCCTTGCGTCTGCGTTCTGGCCCGGCCCACTCACGCTCGTCCTGAACTGCCGCGATCGCTTTGCGCCAGGCGTCCCGCGCCATGATGGTGCAGTGGGTGTGCGCTGCTCTTCGCACCCGATCAGCGCCGCACTCGCGCGCCGCCTGGCCGCGGAGGGTGTGGGTCCGGTTACTTCCACGAGCCTCAACCGGAGTGGCGCCACGCCCGCTGTCACGCTCGAACAGGTTCGCGAAGTCTGTGGGATGGACCCGGAGAGCCCTCGGCTACTCGCCGTCGAAGGTGCCGAGGCCGGGGGCGACGGTGAGAGCACGGTGATCGATACCACGGGGCCGGAACTCGTCGTGTTGCGCTGGGGGGCGCTCGAAAAACCGGATCTCGCGTCTGTTCTCGAGTCGCTCGAGGACGGCGAATGAGCCGCAGGCGCAAGAGCCGACCCGAACTGCTCGGCCCGCTCGTGGCGCGGGTCCTCGAAGACATCGGCGCAGGCGACAGTGCGCGGGTGATACGGATCATGGAGCGCTGGGAGGAAGCCGTCGGGGCCGAGATCGCCGCGCATTGTCAGCCCACGGCCCTTCGCGGCGCTGTCCTCGAGGTGACCGTGGACTCGAGCGTATGGTGCCAACAACTCCAACTCCGGGGCCCCGAGATCCTCGAGGCCCTGCGCGCGGTACTGCCCGCAGAGGCCCCTTCGGAGCTTTGGTTCAGGGTCGGTTGAAGCGCGTCGCGCGCAGGGCTCTGCGGTTGACCCTCTCCTACGCCTGATCTAGCTTCCTTGGCCGGCCAACTCGCAGCGCTGAAGGCGCGGTGCTGGCAATCCACAACGCATCGATTCATTGCGCGTTTTGTAGGCGCGAAGAGAGAAGAAGCGAGCCATGGTCAAGATCCGCCTGAGGCGTGGGGGTGCCAAGAAGCGACCCCACTACCGTATCGTCGCGATTGACGAGCGCATGCAGCGCGATGGCCGTCCGCTGGAGTTTCTCGGTACTTACGATCCCAGCTTGGATCCCGAGAAATTCGACATCAAGCTCGATCGCTTCGACGCGTGGATCGCAAAGGGTGCGCAGGTGACCCCGACGGTTCGCTCCCTGCTCAAGCGCGCGCGCAAGCGCGCAGCGGCGGCGAGTTGAGATGGCGGACAATCACTCACCGGCCTCTCTCGTCGAGTTCATCGCCAAGGCGATTGTCAACAACCCCGTTTCCGTTGTCGTGACGGAAGTCGACGACGGCCGGATCTTGGAACTCGAGACCGACGCCGACGACCGAGGTCGGGTGATTGGTCGACAGGGCCGAGTCGCCAAGGCGATTCGCGCCGTGCTGGGGGCTTCCCGCGATGGAGCCGACTGCCGGCTCGACATCGTCGACTGAGCGCGAGCGAGAGTCCGCCGAGCGGGTCGTGCTGGGCCGCGTCGTCGGTGCCCACGGCATGGGCGGGCAGCTTCGAGTCCGCTACTTCGGCGGCGTTCCCGACAACCTGATGAGGCTCGAGGCCGTGTTTCTCGCCGAGAGCGAAGACGCTGCGGCCGCGGAGCGGTTCGAAGTGACCCGGGTGATCGCTGGACGCCGCGAGGAAGTTCGCGTGACTCTTTCGGGTGTCGAGGACCGCGAATCCGCCGAGCGCTTGCGGGGCAAGCTGGTGATCGTCGAGGCTTCGCAGCTGGAGGCGTTGCCCGAGGGCGAGTACTACAGCTACCAGCTGATTGGCTGCAGGGTCGAAAGTGCGGATGGTCAGCGGATCGGCACGGTTCGCGAAGTCTGGCCAACGGGCGCGGTCGACATCCTCGTGGTCGAAGACGAAAAGGGCGCGCAGCAGTTGCTCCCCGCAGCGGAGAGTCAACTGCGCGAGGTCGACATCGAGGCGCGGCGTATCGTGATCGAGATCCTTCCGGGGCTGCTCGACTCCGCGTAGGAAAAGCCGGTTGGGTTGGATGGGAGGCTCGGGAGGCGCAGCGGCCGTTGGGTTGGATGGGAGGCTCGGGAGGCGCAGCGGCCGTTGGGTTGGATGGGAGGCTTGGGAAGCGCAGCGGCCGTTGGTTTGGTTGGGAGGCTTGAGAAGTGCAGCGGCCGTTGGTTTGGTTGGGAGGCTTGAGAGGCGCAGTGGCCGTTGGGTTGGATGGGAGGCTCGGGAGGCGCAGCGGCCGGGTTGAGGGAGGTGCAGCGGATGCTGCGGATTGACGTCATCACGATCTTTCCGGGCCTGTTCGCGGCGTTTCTCGGCGAGTCGATCGTCGGAATTGCGATTCGCAAGGGTCACCTGAAGGTCGCGGTCCACGATCTGCGTGGCTGGGCGACAGACCCGCACCGGACGGTGGATGACTCGCCGTACGGCGGGGGTCCGGGGATGGTGCTGAAGCCCGAACCGCTCGTGGCGGCGATCGAGGCGCTCGCGGGCCCGAAGGGCCCTGGGCGGACGACGGGTGTGATCGCGCTCTCGCCCCAGGGCGATTGGCTCGACCAGCCCCGCTTGGCAAGCATGTCGAAAGAAGAGGCGCTGGTGCTCGTCTGCGGGCGATACGAGGGCGTGGACCAGAGGGCGATCGAACTGGCTGTGGACGCGGAACTCTCGATTGGGGACTACGTGCTTTCGGGGGGTGAGGTTCCGGCTATGGTGGTCATCGAGGGGCTCGCTCGGCTGCTTCCCGGGGTCGTGGGAAATCCAGAATCCATCGCCACGGAGTCCTTTCAAGGCCCCACTTTGGAGGGACCGCAGTACACTCGGCCCGCCGAATTTCGCGGCCAGGCCGTGCCGCCCGTTCTCCTCTCGGGAGACCACGGCGCGGTCGCGCGGTGGCGAGCGGAGCAGTCGAGCGAAACCACTCGGCGGCGCCGGCCCGATTTGCTGGACGCCCGGAGCGCTCGGGAAGGAGAGAAGCAGCTATGAGAAGCATAGACATCGCTCACACCACGCCGCTTCGGCGCGATCTGCCGCCGTTTCGCCCGGGCGACACCGTCCGCGTCCACGTCAGGATTCGAGAGGGCGAGAAGGAGAGGATCCAGATTTTCGAAGGTGTCGTGCTGCGCCGAAAAAAGGGTGGGCCTTCGGCGACCTTCACGGTTCGCAAGGTGTCCTACGGTATCGGCGTCGAGCGGATCTTCGCCACCGAGTCTCCGACCATTGCGAAGCTCGAGATCAAGCAGCGCGGCCACGTTCGCCGCGCGCGTCTTTATTACCTCCGCGAACTGCGGGGCAAGAAGGCCCGCCTGCGCTCCAAGCTCCGCGACCTGTCGGGTTTGATTTCTGAGGAAGCGGCGGATGCCAAGAATGCTCCGCCCGAAGCTGCGGAAGCCGCTTCCGAGCCCGGCGCTGCGGCGGACGCCGCGATTGGGGAAAGCGCTGCCGAAGAGACGGCTCCCGAGGTCGCCGCCGAAGCGGCAGAAGAGCCCGAAGAAACCGTCCGTTAGCCGCTCGCGCGGCGCCTTCGAGCCGCGAGTGGGTCTTCAGGCATTGGCGTCAAACGCGCCCTCGAAGTGGCGAAGCCGCCAATCGCGTTCGTCCCGGCTGCACTCGCAAACAATCACATCGAAGCGTGCCCGTCGGATCCCGCGCGGTTGTGCGTGCATCCAGGCCGCTGCGCCGTGCACCAACCGCAGGCGTTTGCGCACGTCCACGGCATCTTCGCCAGATCCGGGCCCGCCTGCGCGCCGGGTCTTCACCTCCACGAAGACGACGAGAGGGCCGCGCCGGGCGATCAGATCCATCTCGACCCCCCCCGCCCGGACGTTGCGACCGACGATGCGATAACCTCGCGCCGCCAAATGATCGGCGGCGCGCCGCTCGCCTTCCGCACCGAGTTCGTTTCGACTGCGTCGCCGCGTGCGGCCCGCTTCTGCCATGGGATTCCCCAGGACCGGGGATTGCCAGCCTAGCGAATCTGGCCGCAGTGAACGCAAGGAGAGGATGAGCGAAACGCCCCCACCTTTCACGATTGGCGTCCTCGGCGGATCCGGCGTGTACGAGTTCCACGGCCTGCAGGATGCGCGCTGGGAAAAAGTGGCGTCCCCGTTCGGCTCACCGAGTGACGAGATCAGGATTGGCAACCTCGCAGGAGTGCGGTTTGCGTTTCTGCCCCGCCACGGTCGCGGGCATCGAATTCCCCCGTCCGAGATCAACTACCGCGCGAATATCGACGCCCTCAAACGCGTGGGCGTGACGGATCTGATCTCGATCAGCGCGTGCGGGTCGCTGCGGGAGGAACTCAACCCGGGCACGTTCGTGCTCGTGGATCAGTTCGTCGACCGCACCTTTGCTCGGAGCGGGACATTTTTCGGGACTGGGTTTGTCGCCCACGTTTCGATGGCGCGCCCGGTATGCGCGCGCCTCGGCGACGCACTCGAGTCAGCGGCGCAATCGCTCGAAATTCCGATCGTTCGAGGCGGAACCTACCTTGCGATGGAAGGTCCACAGTTTTCGAGTCGCGCGGAGTCGAACCTCTACCGCAGCTGGGATTGCGACGTCGTCGGCATGACGAACATGCCCGAAGCCAAGCTCGCCCGAGAGGCGGAAATCTGTTACGCGAGCGTCGCGATGGTCACGGACTACGACTGTTGGAAGGACGATTGCGCTGCCGTCGAGGTGGGCGATATCGTGCGGGTTCTCAACGACAACGCCGATCGGGCGCGATCGCTCGTGGCCGCTGTGGGGCCGGCGCTGCTCGGTCGAGCGATCCCGTGTGCGGAGGGCTGCGATCGGGTGCTGGACGCGGCTGTGATCACCCCGCCTGAGGCGCGAACGCGGGAGATCACCCGTAAACTCGACGCCGTGGCCGGCCGCATCTTGTAGAATAAGTCCCGGACTGTCGGATCCGCCCGGGGGGCGGTAGCGAAATTCCGAACAGAGGGCCCATTCACCCCGTGCGGTTCGCACCGCATCGAGCACGAGGCCGCATTCCATGGACATCAAAGCGCTGATTCGAACGATCCCCGACCACCCCAAGCCCGGTGTCCAGTTTCGCGACATCACGACGCTGCTGCTCAATCCCGCCGGAGTTCGCTCCACGGTCGAACAGCTCGCAGAGCCCTTTGGCGGCGATCAAATCCAGAAGGTTGCGGGCGTCGAGGCGCGTGGCTTCATTTTTGGGCTCGCGGTCGCGATGGAGCTTTCCGTCGGATTCGTACCGATTCGCAAGCCCGGCAAGCTGCCGTGGGAAACCGTGGGTGAGGATTACGAACTCGAGTACGGCACCGATCGGGTCGAGGTACACCGCGATGCGATCCAGGCGGGCGAAAGGGTTCTGTTGATCGACGACCTGATCGCCACCGGTGGTACCGCGAAGGCCGCCATCCGGGTCATCGAAAAGATCGGGGGCAAAGTCGAAGCCTGCGCGTTCGTGATCGAGTTGCCCGATCTCGGCGGACGCAGTCAGATCGAGACCGACAGCCGCCGGGTCGTGTCGATCTGCTCCTTCGCGGGGGAGTGAGGCGCCCGATCCGGGCGCCGGGGTGGGATCGATGAAGGTCGATGGCGTCGTTCGCCGCAGCATCCAGCTGGCCGCAGACGGCCGCAGCGTCGAAATCATCGATCAGACCTTCCTTCCCCACCGCTTCGTCACACGGAAATTGCGCAATCTCGCCGACGCCGTCGAAGCGATTTGCTCGATGCGCGTTCGCGGCGCGCCGTTGATCGGTGCGACTGCCGCCTATGGGGTCGGCCTCCAGATGCGAGAGGAGCCTTCAGACCTCTCGTTGAAGCGCGCGATCGAAGACCTGCTCGCGACGCGACCGACGGCCGTGAACCTGCGCTGGTCGCTCGAGGAAATGCGCTTGGCGTTGCACGATGTTCCGCCCGCTGCGCGCGAAGCGTGCGCCTACGAGCGCGCCGCCAAAATCTGCGATGAGGATGTCGAAAATTGCCGGGCGATTGGCGAGCACGGTTTTCGCTTGATCGAAGCATTGCGCGAAAGGCGGCCCGAGCGGAATCCGCTGAACGTCCTGACGCACTGCAACGCCGGATGGCTCGCGACCGTAGACTGGGGGACGGCGCTCGCACCGGTCTATCTCGCCCACGATCGGGGAATTCCGATTCACGTCTGGGTCGATGAAACCCGCCCGCGCAATCAGGGGGCGAGCCTCACGGCCTGGGAACTCGGTGAGCACGGCGTGCCCCACACCGTCATTGCCGACAACGCAGGCGGCCACCTGATGCAGCGCGGGAAAGTGGATCTGTGCATCACGGGTTCCGATCGGACGACGGCGACCGGAGATGTCTGCAACAAGATCGGCACCTACCTGAAGGCGCTCGCTGCGCGCGACAACGCAATCCCGTTCTACGCTGCGCTTCCCTCTTCGAGTATCGATTGGACGCTCTCTGATGGAATCGCCGAAATTCCGATCGAGGAACGCGACGGCTCCGAGTTGCGCCATGTTCGCGGCCGCACCGCGGATGGCGACATGGTCGAGGTCACGGTCTTGCCGGTGTCGAGCCCCGTTGCGAATCCGGGCTTTGACGTAACACCAGCGCGATTGGTGACGGGCTTGATCACCGAGCGCGGTGTGTGTGAGGCTTCCAGGGCGGGGCTCATCGGCCTCTTTCCTGAGCGTGCGGGTAAAGTGCCCGAATGGTGAGCGCCCTTTACCTCGTTTCGACACCAATTGGTAACCTCGAAGATGTGAGTTTGCGCGCGCTGAAGGTGCTGGAAGAGGCTGAACTCGTGCTCGCCGAGGACACGCGTCGGACCCGGGTGCTGCTCGATCGACATGGCATTTCCGCTCAGCCGATTTCACTGCACGCCCACAACGAAGCCGCGCGCGCCGCGAAGGTGCTGGCGGTACTCGACAGCGGGGGCAATGTCGCGCTCGTCTCAGATGCCGGAACACCGCTGATCTCGGATCCGGGCGATCGCCTGGTCGCCGCCGCGTTGGAAGCGGGCCACAGTGTGGTGCCCATACCCGGAGCGTCCGCGCTGTTGGCTGCCCTTGCTGTGTCAGGACTGCCCGCGGTGCCATTCACCTTCGTGGGGTTCCTGCCGCGCCGCAGTGGCGAGTGTGATCGCGTGCTCGAATCGCTGCGCGATCGGCGGGATACGTTGATCTTCTTCGAATCCCCGCGCCGCGTTGCCAAGACACTCGCGCGCCTGCAAGAGGCGTTCGGGGATCGCCGGGCCTGTGTGGCCCGGGAGCTCACGAAGATGTACGAGGAAGTTGCCCGAGGATCACTGAGCGAGTTGGCGAAACATTTCGAAGAGGGCGCCCGGGGTGAGTTTACCCTGGTCGTCGCGGGAGCACGCGACGCGACGGTGGTACCGATCGAAGACGAACTTCAAGAAGCCATCCGCGCGCTGATCGCCGAGGGCCACTCGTCTCGTGAGATCTCAGATCGACTCGCCACGTCTTCCGGCCTGCCCAAACGCGAGATCTACGCCCGCGTCGTCGCAGCGAAGGGCGAACCTCACGGTTCCCGCTAGGAATCTCTCAACGGTCGCGAGCCGAGAGGCGATAGAATTTTGTTTGGGCAAAAAGAAAAACGACCGCTTCATGCGGAGAGCAAAATGGCCTGTAGTCAGAAATGCGCCGAGACGATTTCCGAGTTGACAAAGGGAATCGCCGAAGAGGCGATCGGAGGGCTACGCCATGTCGAAAGCGACCACGGACGAGACGGAGGTGGTCCGTCTGCGGCAGAACATCGAGACGCAGATGCGACAGGATCCTCGAGGCCATCGAGCTCGTGCTCGAGGAAGAGCTGAGCGAGGCCCTAACAGGGTGCTGAAGAACGGCTCATTGTGACTGTCTCTTCTGAGTCGTGGGTCAATTTTTCGACGAGACGAGAGTTCGTGGACCCCATCTTGGGAGCGCTTTCGTCGGGGATCGGGGCGGTGCGTTTCGGGGTCGTCATGTCGCCCATTGCAGATTCCGCATCCTGTTCGTTATCAAATTCCGTCCGGCGAAGAATCTGGCACCGCTCGGGCCGCTAGAGCGGAGTCATCACGCCGCTTCTTGCCACACGTATCGATGGTGAAGGCCACCGACACGTGGCAGTCCGACAACTTTCGCGCCGGGTGACGGTCGAGCCTCAATGGCGCGCCCCTCTGGTGCATCTCGAATCACGGTGTGAACACGTTCCGCGTTGTAGTAGC
>JACZVU010000097.1 GCA_022572485.1 Myxococcales bacterium | reverse complement strand
TGCCGATCGTGACCTCGGACTCGGGGTTCTTTGCGCGCTGGACGACAGCGCTCCAGAGGCGGAGGTCCGGACGCCCGGTCCAGATGTTGAGCACCTGGGTGATCTTTTCGTCGAGCCCCTCCTTGTTGAGGATCAGCGGGACTTCGTAGATGACTTCGACATCCTTGGCGGTGATCACCGCATCCTCATCGATGTTGCAAAAGAGCGCAATCTTCGCCTTGACGGGCTTCGGTAAGAAGCGGTCCGTTCGACACAATATAACGTCAGGAGCAATACCAACCGTTCGCAGCTCCTTGACGGAGTGCTGAACGGGTTTGGTTTTGAGTTCACCCGCAGTCGCCACGTAGGGGACCAGCGCGATGTGGATGTAACAGACGTTTTCGCGCCCGGCGTCACTGCGCATCTGGCGGATGGCTTCGAGGAACGGAAGCGATTCGATGTCGCCCACGGTGCCGCCAATTTCGACGATCAGGATGTCGACGCCTTCGGCGGCGAGGCCGATCCGCCTCTTGATCTCGTCGGTAACGTGAGGAATCACCTGAACGGTACCGCCGAGGTAGTCACCGCGCCGCTCGCGCTTGAGCACGGAGTCGTAGATCCGCCCGGCGGTCACGTTGTTGATCTGCCCCATACGAGCGTGGCTGAAGCGTTCGTAGTGTCCGAGATCGAGATCCGTCTCGGCACCGTCATCAGTGACGTAGACCTCGCCGTGCTGCTGGGGGCTCATCGTCCCGGGATCGATGTTGAGGTAGGGGTCGAGCTTCAGGAAGGTGATCCGCAAACCGCGCGCTTCGAGCAGGGCCCCGATCGAAGCCGACGCGAGCCCCTTCCCCAGCGACGAGAGCACCCCGCCCGTGACGAAGATGTACTTGATGGTGCGGTCTTTCACGGCTCTCTCCCCCCTTCTTATCTTACGCGCGCCGCAGGCTGTTGTGAAACCGCGTCCTCGATCCGGATCGTGTGGATCGGAACGAACGGCTCCGGGAGGGCATCCAGCGGGAAAAATCCTCTATTCAACGTCTCCTCGGGCGTGGTTGGCGGGCCGACCTCACCGGTCACCCGCGCCTCGAAGCAGAGATTGACGAACTGCGAGCACTCTCCGCTCGACGATTCGATGGTCTGCTGCTCGGGATCCGAATACACGCCGATCAGACGGCCCACCTCGACCGCAAAGCCCGTCTCTTCGAGAACTTCCCGCACGGCCGCTTGCGCGACGGACTCGCCCGGCTCGACGTGCCCGCCCGGCAGACCCCAATGCGCATTGTCGGCTCGCTGGATCAACAAGATCTCTCCACTGCCATCCTCACGGGTTGCGACCGCAGAAACGGTGAGCCGCACTCGCGTCGGATTTTTCGCGAAATAGCGCGTCAACCCGAAGCCCGGTGGCCAAGGATTGGACAAACGAAAACAACCTTAAGCAGTCGATTTTTATGGAACACGATCCAATCGGACGTGGTTTGGAAAGTTATATCGCGGGGCCTGAAGCGCGTCAATCCGAGCGCACGCAACGCGCAGCGAAGCGGCATCTTGCGCGCGAGTAGGCCCGCATCAAGGAACCCACGGCGCCTCGAGCAGCGCCAGCTCCTCGGGCAGCCCGCACACAAGATTCGCACACTGCACGGCCTGCCCGCTCGCGCCCTTCACGAGGTTGTCGATCGCAGAGAGCAGCACGAGCGTGCCGTTGCGCTCGTCCGCGAAGGCCGCCACGTCACAAAAATTACTCCCTCGCACAGAGCCGAGATTCGGCGTCGTGCCGGGCGGCAGAACACGCACAAATCGCTCCCGCGCGTAGGCATTCGCGAGCACCTCTCGGGCGGCATCGGTGTCCAGGGCGGCCTTGGGGCGAACGAAAATCGACGTGACGATTCCGCGAACGGTGGGCAGCAGATAGGGGACAAAGGTGATCGAGACGTTTCGGCCCGCGGCGACACTCGCCTCCTGCTCGAACTCGGGAAGGTGGCGATGCTGGTTTCCAACCTTGTAAGCCCGGCAGTCATCGGCGAGTTCGGCGAACAGCAGGTTCTCCTCCAATTTGCGGCCCGCGCCCGAAACACCGGATTTGGAATCAACGACGATGCCATCGGTCTCGATCAAGTCGCTGCGCAGGAAGGGAACCAGCGGCAGCAGCACAGAGGTCGGGTAACAACCCGGAACCGCGACCAACTCGGCGCCGCGAAGCGCTTCGCGATAGAGCTCAGGCAATCCGTAGACCGCCGACCCCAACAACTCGGCGGCCTTGTGCTCGCCGTACCACGCGCGGTAGGTCTCGGCGTCTCGCAGCCGGAAATCCGCCGAGAGATCGAGCACGCGCACGCCCGCGGCACGCAGCGCCTGGACGGTCGGCGCGGAGGCCGAGTGGGGAAGCGCGGTGAAGGCGAGATCGACCCGCTTGGCGATGCTCGCGGGATCATTCGACTCGAAGCTCAGATCGATCAGGCCGCGCAGCGCGGGAAACGCATCTCCCACGCGGGTCCCGGCGCGCTGCTCTGAGGTCGCGACGACGATTTCAAACTCGGGATGGCGGAGCAGGATGCGCAGCAACTCGAGGCCCGTGTAGCCACTCGCACCGATCACCGCGACTCTCATCCTCGTTCCTCCGTCGATCTCCTACCACCATCGGGCCATTGCCGATGGTATCGAGGGGCCCATCGAAAAAGGGCGAAAAAAAGAGGGGGCCGCGAAGCGACCCCCTCGAGAGACTCGCCCGAATCGGGCCGAGAGCTTACCGCTTCGAGAACTGGAAGCGCGCGCGGGCGCCCTTCTGTCCGTACTTCTTGCGCTCTTTCTTGCGCGCGTCACGTGTGAGAAGCCCCCGCTTCTTCAGCAGTCCGCGCAACTCAGCATCCAGGTTCTCGAGCGCGCGGGCAATTCCGTGGCGCAGCGCACCGGCCTGGCCCGAGTTGCCGCCGCCCGTGCAACGCGCGGTCACGTCGTAGCGATCCTGTACGTTGGCGGCTTCGAATGCCTCCTTGATCAGGATGCAATGGGATTCGCGGGTGAAGTACTCATCCATCGGCTTGTTGTTCACCGTGATGATGCCCGTCCCCGGCCGCAGCCAAATCTGTGCGATCGCGGTCTTTCGCTTGCCGGTGGCCCGGGTGATTTGCAGTTCAGCCAAGTTTCAACTCCTTGGGCTTTTGCGCCGCGTGGGGATGATCGGGGCCCGCGTACACCTTCAGCTTCTTGAAGATCTGCCGCCCGAGCGCATTCTTCGGGAGCATTCCGCGCACGGCGTGGCTCACGACGCGGTCCGCGTACGGGCCGTTGAGGATCTCGTCCGCGGTGCGCGATTTCAGGTTGCCCGTATAGCCGGTGTGGCGGTAATAGGTCTTCTGTTCGCGCTTGCGGCCCGTGAGCTTCACCTTCTCGGCGTTGACCACGATCACGAAGTCACCCGTGTCGACATGGGGGGTGAACAGTGCGTGGTGTTTGCCGCGCAGTAGGTCCGCGATCTTCGTCGCCATGCGGCCGAGCACCGCGTCCGTGGCATCGATGACATGCCAACACGGTGTGATTTCGCCGGGCTTTGCGCTTCTCGTGGCGCGATGCGCCTGGGCTCCCATCGCTGGAACCCTCCTGTACATCCACCGAAATACAATGGCTCGATATCTGCAGAAGATCCCGCGGACCACGCTGCCGACCCGCGCATTGCCCCGCTGCGCACAGGGCCCGCAGCAGGAATCCGGAACCGCGTATGGGTATCCCACCCCCCCATCTCCGTCAAGGCCTCTTCGCTGGTAAAGGCCCGTTATCCCAAAGGAATCAGTAGAAGACCCGCACCAGAGTGAGCCCCACAGCCGGCGCGGTCGGCCCCGCTCGGCGCCGGTCTCCACAGGCCAACAGCTCGGTCATGGATTCAATCGACCGCCGGCCAGACCCCACCTCGAGCAGCGTTCCGGCCAGATTCCGAACCATGTGGCGCAGGAAACCATCGGCCTCCGCCCAAAACAGGAGCACCCCCGGCGACTCTTGCTCGATCTCAAGGCGTTTGAGGGTCCTCACCGTGCTTTTCACCTCGGAGCCTGCCGCCTGGAGTGCCGCGAAATCATGGCGCCCCACAAAAGCCTCGGCGGCCTTCGACATCGCGAAGACATCGAGTTTCCGCGCGACCCAATGGACTCTCGCGGAGCGCAGTGGCGAACGAACCCCGTCGTTCCAAACCCGATAGCAGTAGAGCTTGCCGACAGCCGAGTAGCGCGCGTGGAAGTCGTCCGCAGCCCGCTCAGCGGCGACGACGACCAAGTCTCCGGGCAGGGTGTGGTTGAGGGCGCGCTGCAGGACAGCCGGCGGGAGCTCTGTCCGGATGCGCGCGCTTGCGACCTGGCCCAGTGCGTGAACGCCCGCATCGGTTCGGCCGGCGGCCGAGACCCGAAGCCGTTGGCCAGTCACCCGCTCGATCGCGGCTTCGAATTCGCCCTGGACGGTACGCTGCTCGCTGGCCTGGGCCTGCCAGCCCGCGAAGCCAGCGCCATCGTATTCGAGGGTAAAACGGTAGTTCGGCACACCACGACCCCGCTACGCCAACCGCAGCACCGCCAGCTGAATGGCGTGCGACGCCGCGAGCCGCAGCGGATCTGCAACCATCCACAACTGCAGGCCGCGCTCCGCGCTTGGATCGCCGCGCAGCCGTCCGACCAACACCGAATCGCGTCCGGCGACCGAACGGGCGGTTGGCGCGCAGTCGCTGTCGATCGAGAGGTCGATACCGGGCGCCTTGCGAAGCAGGTTCTCGGCTTCTCCGGCTTCGAGATCGCGCTCGGTTTCAATGAAGAGCGAAGCGCCCAGCCCAACAAAAACCGGGACCTGAACGAGGGTGATCGCGATCTTGACCTCGCCACCCAGCAGCAGCGCAAGGTCTCGAATCAACGCTGACTCTCGCGGTGCAAGGCCTTCCGCGTCGAGCTCTTCTGCGCCACTCATGCAATCGAACGCCACGGGGCCCGGGAAGACCGTTGTTTCCGGCAGCGGCTGCTGGTTGAAGACGGCGATCGACTCCTGATAGAGCGCGGCCATGCCCTCCTTTCCGGCCCACGACGCAGATTCGAGTACGACACCCAAGACCCGCTTCAAACCGGCCGCCGCCGCGATCGGTTGCAGCGCCATCACCAACGCGAGCGCGGGGCTCCTCGGGATCGCGAGCAGCGGAATACTCTCGGGCACCGAGCCGTAACCGGCCACCCGCATGGGCACGTCTTCAGCGCCTGCAGTCGCACCGGACAAGTCGATGCACGGCACACGCTCGCGGAGCGCGCGGCGCACGAAATCGAGCGCGGCCGACGGAGGCGCGCACAAGAAGGCCAGATCGAGACCCGCCAAACGCGCGTCGTCCGTCTCGACGGGAAAGAGGCTTCCCTGAAATTCGATGTCCCGTCCAAGGGAGCGCTCTGTCGCAATCGGAACGATCTCTCTCACGGGCAGCGACGAGAGGTCGAGCAACTCCAACAGCTCGGTGCCGAGGGTTCCGGTCGCACCGACCACGCCGATCCGGAAACCCGCTCGCGCCATTATCGCTTTTCGACCCGCTGCAGGACGAGATCGCCCATCGCCGCGCACCCGATGGGCGCGAGCCCAGAGTCTCCGATGAGGTCGATCGTGCGATGTCCGTCGTCGAGAACCGATCCCACCGCCGCTCGGATCCTCGCAGCGGGCTCGGGCGCAGCGAACGAGTGCTCGAGCAGCATCGCAGCGGAGAGAATTGCGGCGAGCGGGTTTGCGACACCCTTGCCCGCGATGTCAGGAGCCGATCCGTGGGCGGGCTCGTAGAGACCGATGCCCCCCTCTCCGAGGCTCGCGGAGGGAAGCATCCCGAGAGATCCCGTAATCATCGCCGCCTCGTCGGACAAGATGTCGCCAAAGAGATTCTCCGTGACGATCACGTCGTAGTTGCGCGGCTCGCGCAACAGGAGCATCGCCATCGAGTCCACGAGCTGGTGGTGGAGGGTCACGTCCGAGTACTCTTTCGCGACCTCCTCGACCACCGTCACCCATAGCTGGGAGACCTCGAGGACGTTCGCCTTGTGGACGTGGGTCAGCTCCTTGCGGCGCAGCTGGGCCGCCTCGAAGGCCACGCGCGCGATGCGCGCGATCTCCATCTCGTTGTACACCATCGTGTTACGAGATTCGCGAAGCCCACCGACCCGCGTGTCTCCACGCGGTTCGCCAAAGTAGAGCCCCCCCGTGAGTTCCCGCACGACGAGCAGATCAATTCCCGCCACCACTTCCGGGCGCAAGGTCGAAGCGTCGGCTAGTGCCGGAAACACCGTGGCAGGCCGCAGGTTGGCGAACAGGCCGAGTTCCTTGCGGATGCGCAAGAGTCCGCGCTCGGGGCGCTGGGCGAACGGTAGGCCGTCCCACTTTGGGCCGCCCACCGCGCCGAGAAAGACGGCACGAGCAGAGCGCGCCCGTTCGATGACGTCGTCGGTGATCGGTGAACCGTTCGCATCGATCGATCCGCCACCGATCAGGCCCTCTTCGAACGCGAGTTCGATGCCGGCACCCTTCGCAGCCGCGTCCAGGACGCGTATGCCCTGTTCGGCGACTTCGGGCCCGATTCCGTCACCCGGTAGGATCAGGATGCGCGCGATCCGCTTCGCGGACCTAGGCTGGCTCGCTTGCGCTCGCCGATTCATCAAATTCCCTTCGGCTCCGCGGAGCCGCGTCGACTCTTGTGCCAGGAAAGTTTGTTGAGGGCGTGCAAGTACGCTTTCGCGCTGGCCACCATGATGTCCGGATGGGCGCCGTGGCCGATCACGCGCCGCCCGTCTTCGCCCAACGTGACAGACACTTCGCCCAGCGCGTCCATTCCGCCGGTGACGGCGTTCACCTGAAAGCGCTCGAGCTCGCACTTGGTCGTGCTGAGCTCGGCGATTGCCTTGAAGATCGCATCGACGGGGCCAATGCCAACCGCAGTCGCCTTCTGAAGTTCACCGTCAACCTTGATCGCGAGAGTCGCCGTCGGCTGCACGAAGGTGCCACTCAAGATCGAAAGATCGACCAACTCGTAGCGTTGGTCGAGGCCGATCACCGTGTCGGCGACGATCGCCTCGAGGTCTTCGTTGTAGATCGTCTTCTTCTTGTCAGCGAGGTCCTTGAAGCGCCGAAACGCAGCCTGGAATTCGTCGCCCTCGATCTCGAAGCCGAGTTCTTTGAGTCGATCTCCGAACGCGTGACGTCCCGAGTGTTTACCGAGAACCAGTTCATTGGACGGGCGGCCGATCGATTGCGGGGTCATGATCTCGTAGGTAATCGCCGCCTTGAGGACGCCGTCCTGGTGAATCCCTGCCTCATGCGCAAACGCGTTGTCTCCAACGATCGCCTTGTTGGGTGGCACGGGCACCCCGATGATCGCCGAGAGCATCCGACTCGACGAGTAGATCTCGGGCGCGTGAATCTTCGTGTCGAGATTGTGGTACACGTCCGGTCGCGTCCTGAGCGCCATCACGACTTCTTCCATCGACGTATTTCCGGCGCGCTCCCCAATCCCATTGACCGTGCACTCAACCTGACGCGCGCCGGCCAGCACCGCCGCGAGACTGTTCGAAACCGCGAGGCCGAGATCGTCGTGGCAGTGAACCGAGAACACCGCCTTCTCGGATCCGGGCACATTTTCGATCAGGTAACGCATCAGCGTCGCGTACTCTTCGGGCTGCGTATAACCGACCGTGTCGGGCACGTTGCACGTGGAGGCGCCCGCTTCGATCGCGGTCTTGAATACCTCGACCAGGTAGTCCCGATCCGATCGAGTGGCATCTTCGGCCGAGAATTCGACATCGTCACAGAAGCCGCGGGCCTGACGGACCGCGCGGTCCACTTCTTCGAGCACCTGCTCTCGATTCATCTTGAGCTTGTGCTCGAGGTGGATGTCGCTGGTCGCAATGAAGGTATGGATGCGGGGGCTCCGCGCCTTCTCGAGAGCCTGAGCCGCGCGCTCGACATCCACGCCCCCCGTCCGCGCGAGACCACAGACCGTCGTATCCCGCAGCTCGGCGGCGATCGCCTGCACGGACTCGAAGTCCCCTTCGCTCGCGATCGGAAAACCCGCTTCGATGATGTCGACACCCAGACGCTCCAGCTGACGAGCCAACTGGAGTTTCTCTTCCAGGTTCATGCTGCAGCCGGGCGACTGCTCGCCGTCGCGCAAGGTGGTGTCGAAAATGCGAATCAACTGGCTACTCATGACTCATTCCTCGTTCGGCTGCGGGGTCGTCGGCTCGGACAGCTCCAGCGCGCGTCCGGTATGGCGGCGCCATAGCCACTCCACGGGCCCCAACACACAATAGGCGAGACAAAGGACAAAGAGAGAGACGCTCGGCTCGTTGATGATCAGCGCAATTGCGAAGACCACCAAGACCAGCGTCCCGTAGGAGTGACGTAGATCGACCTCCTTGAAGCTCCGATACGGGATTGCGCTCACCATCAGGAGGCCCAAGATCGCCGTTCCCGCCGCGATGAAGCCCGCGGGAACCAAAAATTCAAACCCGAATTCGCGCAGGAAAGCAACGAACCACACCGTAGTCGCCACCATGCCGGCACCAGCGGGGCTCGGCAGGCCCTCGAAGCGGCCACGGTAACGGCCCGGCGCCACGTTGAAGCGCGCCAACCGCAACGCCGCGCACGCGGTAAACAGAAACGCCACCACCCAGCCGGTACGCCCGAGCACCTGGAGGTGGCCCGCGCTGAAGGCGAGCATCGCGGGTGCCACCCCGAACGAAACCGTGTCGGCGATCGAGTCGTACTCGAGGCCAAAGTGACTCGTCGAGCGGGTGAGGCGCGCGAGCCGACCATCGAAGGCATCGCAAACCACCGCGAGCAGAATGCCGAGCGCCGCCAGGTCGGGCTTATCGTTGAAGGCCTGGACGATCGCGTAGAAACCGAAGAAGAGGCCGGCGGTCGTCACGAGGTGCGGCAATAAGAACAGTCCGCGGGGCAGCTCCCCGTGCTCGGTGCGGCGGCGGCCGCGGCGATAGTGGTGCTTCTCGACCCGAGGCTCCACTTCGTCCATCGCCTAGTCCCCCGTTCTCTCGAGTTCCGCGATAATGGTACTTCCACCGCGCACGCGATCACGCACTTTCACCTTCGCGACCGCGGTCAGCGGCAAGAGCACATCCGTCCGGGAGCCAAAGCGGATCAACCCGTAGCGATCACCGCGTTGGACCCATTCGCCCAGTTGCGGATGGCAGACGATGCGACGCGCGATCAGACCCACAATCTGTACGACCTGAAAGCGCTGGCCCGCCGCCGTTTCGAGCGTCAGCGCACAACGCGCGTTCTCGGTATCGGCCCTCGGGTTGAAGGCCGCCAGAAAGAATTGCCCGCCCCAATCTTTGGCGACGACTCGACCCGCCAGCGGGCAGCGGTTGACGTGCACGTTCAAAACCGAAAGGAAGATGCCAATGCGCAACCACTTGTTCCCATCAGCTCCTTCGATCTCCGCGACGTCGATCACGCGCCCATCGGCGGGTGCGACGACGCTGTTTTCGCCGCCCGCGATTTCTCGGGGCGGGTTGCGGAAGAAGCAAGCCACGAAGACCGTGAGACCTAGCAGGCAGAAACCTGCGGTCGTCCAGCCCAGCAGACCGAAGGCCCCCGCGAGCGCG
>JACZVU010000096.1 GCA_022572485.1 Myxococcales bacterium | reverse complement strand
GATCGAACCGCGGATCACGGCATCCGCAAGCGCGTCCATCTCAGTGGGTTGTTCGTTCAAAATCACGACCCGGGCGCCCGCGGCCTTCGCGAGTGGAACGACATTGGCGATCGGGAAGACGCTAAGCATAGTGCCCAGCGCCAGCATCAGATCGCATCGCCGAGCGGCTCTTTCAGAACGCTCGAGGTCTTCGGGCACCAGACCCTGTCCGAACGAAATCGTGGCAGCCTTGAGGATGCCCCCACAACTGTGGCAGGCGGGATCCGCTTCACCCGCACGAATCCGATCGAAAACCTCCGACATGGGGCCTCGCTCCGCACACGCGAGGCAGGCGACTTCGCGAAACGTACCGTGAATTTCGACCGTTCGCTCCGGAGTCGATCCCGCGGCGAAGTGCAATCCGTCGATATTCTGGGTAATCAGCAGGTGCAGCTTTCCCCGCCGCTCCAACTCGACTACCGCGCGGTGGCCTGCATTCGGATCACCGAGTCGATTCGCGAATTCGAGCCGGCTCTGCCACGCGAGTTTCCGGACTGCAGAATCACCCACATAGCGGTCGTAGGTCGCCAGTTTCTCTGCCTCAGGATTGCGGGTCCACACCCCCTCGGGTCCACGAAAATCAGGAATGCCCGAATCCGTCGAGATCCCCGCGCCTGTCAAGACAACCACGCGGTCGCTCGCATCGATCCAGCCTCGCGCACTCTCGATCCAGCCTTCGGGGCCCCGATCCGCACCACGCAAGCGTGACTCCCTCACAAATTCGCCCGCTCCTCGAGGAGCGATTCCGCGTGTATTCTCGGCCGGATCGCGACCCGCGCAAGCTTCCCCTCCCCGCGGGTAGCCCGGCGGTCCGAACCCATAGCCGTGACTCGGGACCTTCTGCTATCTCTCGCGCCGCGTGTCTGGTTCCAAGAATCTACTCACGAACGCGTTGACAGGCTGGGTGCGCGCCATCTCGCGCCGGCCCCGCACGGTGGTCATCGCGACCACCTTGCTGACGCTCGGCTTGGCGTTCTACGCGGCAACCCACCTCGGTATCAACTCAGACAACGTTCGGCTGATCGCTGAAGACCTCGCGTCACGAAAAAATCACGAAGCCTTCACGGCCCTCTTTCCAAACCTCGAGAACGCACTCCTGATCGTCGTGGAGGGCGAAACGCCCGAACTCGCGCGCGACGCCGCGGACACATTGATGGCGGAACTCCGATCACAACCCAATACCTTCACCGACGCCTACATCCCAGGCGGCGGGAGTTTCTTCGAACGCGCGGGCCTGCTCTACCGAAGCGTCGCGGAACTCGAGGGATTCGCCGACCAGATGGCTCGGATTCAACCCCTGCTGGCCGAACTCGAACGCGATTCCAGCATCGCCAATCTGACTGCGCTCGTACGGCAAGGCCTCGACTCCATCGGCGACGAGCCCGACGAAATCGACCAATGGGTGAAGGTGCTGAACCAGATCAGCCACGCCACGGTCGAGGTCTACAGCGAATACCCACTCGCAATTTCCTGGGAGGAAATGTTGGTACAGGGTTCTTCTCTCGAGGTGAAGAACCAGTGGGTCATCGTCGCTCATCCGGTGCTCGACTTCGAGAGCGTATTCGCAGCGGCGCGCCCCATGGAGATCATTCACCGGCTGGCCGACGACCTCGGCTACACCGCCGAACACGGCGTTTCGATTCGCGTTACCGGCAACCCGGCCCTCAACTACGAAGAGATGATCGGCATCGCGTGGGATGTGGGTGGAGCCGGAGTCTTCTGTTTCGCGTTGGTGGTCGGAATTCTCGTAATCGCGTTGCGCTCCATCAAACTCGTCTCCGCGGCAGTCATCGCGCTGCTTTCGGGTTTGATCTGGACGCTGGCTTTCGCGGCATTCTCGGTCGGCCATTTGAATCTCGTGTCGGTGACCTTCGCGGTGTTGTTCATCGGCCTGGGAGTCGATTTCGCAATCCATCTGGGAATGAGTTACGCGGACCTGCTCCACGCCGGGAAGAACAACCTCCAGGCGCAGGAAGAGGCCGTTCAAAAGGTGGGTAGCTCGCTCGTGCTCTGCACGGCGACGACTGCGATCGGATTCTTCGTGTTCATTCCGACAGACTACCGGGGAGTCGCAGAACTCGGACTGATCTCGGGAGTCGGGATGTTCATCATCCTCTTTATCACCCTGACGCTGCTCCCCGCACTTCTTTCCAGCTGGCTGGCTCCCGCGGAGGACGACAAATCACCGGGCGGGCTGCGCTTCCGGGATCGATGGTGGGCGCACCTTGACCGATACGGCGCTTGGGTGCGCCGCATCGCAGCGGTTGCCGGTATCGGCGCCATCGCCCTGCTTCCGGATGCACGCTTCGACGAAAATGTCATCAACATGCGCGATCCGAGTACCGAGTCTGTTCAGGCCTTCAACGACCTGCTGAGCCAGGCGGGGATGGCGTCTCCGTGGTTCATCAACGTAGTCGCCCCAGACCTCAAATCCGCGCAGCAACTCGCAGGCCAGATCGAGGGTTTCGAAAGCGTGGCACACACCGTGACGCTGGCCGACTACGTTCCATCTGATCAGGACGAGAAGCGGGAGATCCTCGTGGATATCGGATACTTTTTCCCCCCGTCCACCGCGTTACCGGAGATACACGATCCGGCGGAGCCCATCGAAGAACAAATCTCGGCGCTGAGGGAGTTGCACGCCTATCTCGGTCGGCCCGGAGCCATGCGCGGCGAATCACCACTGCTCGACAGCATGAGAATGCTGCGCACCGAGTTGGCGCGCTTCCTCGAGAAGATCGAAGAGAACGAAGACGCCGAGGCCGCGCTTTCGAACCTGGAGACGATCTTGTTGTCGGGCTTTTCGGGCCAGATGAAGCGTCTTCGAAATGCACTCGATCCGGGGGAGATCACGCTGGCCGACCTTCCGGCGCCACTCGTCAGAAGGATGCTTGCGGCAGACGGAAGCGCTCGGATCCAGGTCTATCCGCGCGAATCGCTGATTGACGAGATGGCCTTCTCGCGATTCGTGGCCGACGTACAAGAGATCGCCCCCGAAGCAGCCGGAGTTGCCATCAACCTCGTCGGATTCGCCAACGCCACGAAATCGTCCTTTCGGCAGGCGCTGCTTTCCGCGCTGATTGCGATTGCAGCGTTGCTCTGGTTGCTCTGGCGGCGAATTTCCGATGTTCTGCTCGTTCTCGCTCCGCTGATCTTGAGCTCACTCCTCACCTGCGCGGCCATGGTCTTGCTCGATCTGCCCTTCAACTTCGCAAACGTGATCGTCATTCCGCTGCTACTCGGAGTCGGCGCGAACAGCGGCATCCACCTCGTCCATCGCTCCAAGAACATCGCGAGCAGCGACGAAGAGCTGCTCGCAACGACCACCGCTCGCGCGGTCTTCTACAGCGCGCTGACGACAGCGGTGAGTTTCGGCACCCTCGCATTTTCTTCCCATCGCGGGATGGCGAGCCTGGGAATCGTCCTCAGCATCGGAATGATCTTGACCATCCTATGTACGCTGGTCGTGCTGCCCGCCCTGCTCGAGTGGCAGAGCGAGCACAGCAAGGTCAAGCGTGTCGACGCGAGCCTTTCGTAGTCGCCACGGGTGTCGTAGAGCTGAGCGGATACGCGAATCCGGCGCGCTTTTCCATCCAGACTGAGCATCCAGTGGCGTGAAAAATTCGCTCCGCCCCTTCACACGATCGCCGGGTTTGACTCAGAGGGGCTCGTCGAGATCGACGTCGACCATGAGCTCGTGGGCCAGCGCTTCGAGATCCTTGCGCAACAGCTCGAGGTTGAGGTCTGCGGGAACCCGGAGCTCTGCGTTGGCGAGAAAAAGCAGTTCGCCGGACATCGGCGCACTCATGATTTCCGTGCGCAACTCATCAACGTTGATGCCCCGATCCGCAAGAGCCTGTGAGATATCGCGCACGATCCCGGGTCGATCACTGCCGAGAATTTCGAGCCGGAGCTTTCGCGCATCAGAGTCGAGAGATGCCGGTTCGCTGCGCGCCACGCGAACCTGTAGACCCTTGGGTTCCAGGGATTGGAGCGTCCGAGTGAGCGCGTCCACCTGCTCTTCGGGAACGCTCACGCGCAGGATCCCCGCAAAGTGACCCGCGAGTCGCGCCATCCGGCTCTCCAACCAGCTGCCTTGATGGCTCGCAACCGCCTGAGAGAGGGTCTCGACCAAGCCCGGCCGATCGGGGCCACTCACCGTCAAGACGAGAGATATCGACACCACGTCCCCCAAGTTTGCGCGGCGGTCACCCCGTGATGAAGCGACCGCAAATTACATAGAGCGGAAACACCCAGAAAGCAGGGCATCCCTAACCCATTAACGGGCATGATCACCTGGGGAGCACTCTGCCGTCAATCTCTTCTTTTTGCGCGGAATCGTTCGCCAACGTCAACCGCCCGCAACCGGCGGAAATATGCTCACGGTCTGCCCATCTTTGAGAGTCCGCCTCGCGCGCTCCTCGTGGCTTCTGGGCTCTTGCAGGCCATCGATCAGCACCATCTGCGCGAGCGAGTCGGGGATTTCGAGTCGCTCGATCAGGTCGGCGAGCGTTGCGCGCTCGTCGAGTTCGATCTCACCTCGGCCACGATCGTCATTCGGAAAACGATCGCGGAGGTTCGCAAACAGGCGCACTTGAATCCGCATCGGCCGATCTACGGAGCCCTGCCCGAGAGCAATATCGCGTGGTGGGAAGAGCGCTTGCGAAGTGCCGGCAGCGGCGGGAACCGATACCCACCGCCCACCGAAGCGCGACCCGTGAGCAGATTCGACTCCAGGAGCTTTTTGGCAGCGCCGGTCGCCACGTAGACGCGGCGCAGGTCGAGTGGATTCTCTTCGAGGTAGGTCTTCCAGGGCCCCACCCGGACACCGGTCTGGATCAAACCCTTCAACATCCCGACATCGTTCGTGCCCGACAGCGCGGCGGACGGCCCTAGCAAGATCCCACCGACCAGGGTGTCTCCATCCCAGGTGTATTTTCGGTAGATGCGGTTGGCGGGGTTTTCGACGACTGTGATTTCGCGGCCCGCGCCCTGCCAATCGCCAAAGCTGCAGGTCTCGAGGCCCTGGGCGGCCAAGATGTTCATGATGAGGCTGCCCGCGTAGCGAACGTCGATGCCAGCCATGTTGGCAGCCGCGACCCAGCCGTGGTCGACAGCCGTCGGCTGCACGGCGTGCACGCGCCGCTCACCAGTCAGCAGATCCGCGGCCTCCGCCACGTCACCGGCCGCGTAGACTCCCTCGGCGCTGGTCTGCAGCTTCTCATCGACGAGAACCCCGGCTCCTCGCCCCTTTCCGAGTTCGATACCGGAGCTTTCAAGAAACTCGATGTTTAGCGCGACACCCGCGGCGATGACGACCGCGTCACACTCAAAATCAGAGCCGCCCGAGAGCTGCAACCGACGCTTCCCGGCCACCTGTTCGATCCCCTCGAGCCGAACACCCGTGCAGACCTCGATGCCGAGCTTCTTGAGATGGTCCGCCATCAGCGCGGCACTCTCCGCGTCGAGCATGTTGGGCAGCACCCGATCCTCGATCTCGAGAATGGTGACGCGATCACTGCGCACTGCAATGGCATCGAGGATCGTAAACGCGATGAAACCAGCGCCGACGATCACCGTATGGGGCCGCGGTTCCGCGAGAAAACGCTTCGCGTCTGCGAGGGTCCAGAGGTTGGCGATACCGGGTCCGTCGATCGGCGGGCGCGCCGCGCGAGATCCGGTCGCTACGAGCAGTCGGTCGTAACCGAGCCGAGCACCGTCATCGAGAACGACCTGATTCGAACCCGGATCGACTGCCGTCACGCGAACACCCAGATGCGTGGCAACGCCGTGCTCG
This sequence comes from Myxococcales bacterium, assembly GCA_022572485.1. Next base: position 3,832 of record JACZVU010000096.1, on the reverse strand, counting down.
GAAAACCACTCCTCATTCCCCGTCATCACCACGCGCTCCTCGATCTTGCCCTCGAGGTAGTAAGGCAGCACCATGCGCGCGTAAGCCGGTTCGTCGCAGACGGGTGTAATTTCGCAATCGGAATCGATCGCACGAAGGGTTTCGATCGCGTTGATTCCCGCCGGTCCGGCACCGAGGATCACGTGTCGCATCGCCATCTCATCCTCCCAGATAGCCTCGTACGGCCGGTGCATCGGAACTCACGGACTTTTCACCCATGAGGTCTCGCAACCCTCTGAGCAAACAAACCTCGGGCACGGCTTCAAGCGATGCCGAGCTCTCTGAGCTTGTCCGCACTCGGCTCGCCCGCTGCGCTCCAGCCACGCTCTCGGTAGTAATCGGGCAACATCTCCGAAAGTCGATTCACTTCCCCCTTGGCGGGCCCGCTCGGGATCGCCTCTTCGAGCATCCGCTTGGGCAGCATGTCATCCGCAGCCGTGAGTCCCGCCCGCATGTTCCAGGCCCTTTCGAGATTCCAGATTCGCTCACCGACACGAATCATCTCTTCGTCGTTCAGATCGATTCCGGTAGCCGCCGTCAGGATCGGGCGGATGCGCTCGAGAGTCGTGCCAAAGGTCAAGAAGATGCAGAGACCGATCGCATCAACAGCGGTCGAGACATTCTGGGACGCGATCACGAGTCCGGCTTTGCCATCGGTTGAGCGCGGGTCCAGCTGCTCGGGAATTCCGAGGATCTCGGCGGCAACCGTGTAAGCGCGCAGATGGCAGGCTCCGCGATTTGACGTCGCGTAACCAAGCCCCATGCCCTGGATCGCGCGTGGGTCGTAGGCGGGAAATTCCTGTCCCTTGACGCCCATGAAGACGTCGGGTTGACGGTATTTGTCCGCGAGCCGCTTAGAGCCCTCCGCGAGATCATCGCCGAAGCCCTCCCGGTAGGCGGTCTTCTCGGTCATCGCAAGCATCGCTTCACCGCTGCCAAAACGCAGCGGCATACCCGTCTCCGAGTCGTCGATCACGCCCTTCTCGTAAAGCTCCATCGCGGCGGCGATCGTGGCACCCAGCGAGATGGGATCCATTCCGAGGTCATTGCACAGTGTGTTGGCCTTGAGGATCGCATCCAGGTCGTCGATCCCGCAATCGGCACCGAGCGACCAGGCGCTCTCGTATTCCGGACCCTCGGTGGCGTGCTTCCAGTTTCGAGCGCTCGTGGTAACCGCATAACGCCCCACGCCTTCATCCGAAATACGCGAGACCCGGCCACACGCGATCGTGCACGCAAAGCAGGCCTTGTTGGACGCGAGCCGCGTCTTGCGGAGTTCTTCACCCGAGATCTTCTCAGCCCGATCAAACTGCGCTTGCTGATAATTGTTGGTCGGCAGTGCACCGTGCTCGTTGATCACATTCATCAATGCGAGCGTTCCATACTGGGGGAGCCCCTCCGCGGTGAGCGGCGCCTCGCTGAGGTCTTGCTTCATCGCCCACTGGGCGCGCATCATTTCGACCGGTCGGGCGATCCGAACGGCGCCCGTGCCGCGCACTGCAATCGCTTTGAGGTTCTTGGAACCCATCACCGCCCCAACGCCGGAGCGACCTGCGGCGCGAAATTTGTCGTTTACGATCGCGGCATAAAGCACTCGGTTTTCACCCGCGGGCCCGATCGCGGCGATCGAGCAATCCGACAGTCCCGTCTCGGCCTTGAGGGTGTCTTCGGTCTCAAAGACACCCTTCCCCCATAGATGCTCTGCCGATCGGAGTTCCACTTGATCATCGAAGATCCACAGGTAGACGGGCCGCTTGCTGCGGCCCTCGAAGAGGATCATGTCGTAGCCCGCAAACTTGAGTTCGGGGCCCCACTTGCCACCGGAATTGGATGTGGTCATCGCACCCGTCAACGGACTCTTGGTGACGACCATGTAGCGAGCGCCGCAGGACGCATTGGTTCCGGTCAGCGGCCCCGTTGCGAAGATCAATTTGTTCTCGGGAGCCAACGGTTCGACCTGGGGATCGACTTCGTCATCGAGATAGCGCGCCGCCACGCCGCGACCGCCTACGTACTGCCTCGCCCATTGCTCGTTGAGATCTTCCACCGCGATCGCCTGGCGCGTGAGGTCCACCCGCAGCAGCTTTCCCGTCCAGCCACCGAGCCCGCCTTCGCTCATTGGGTGCTCTCCCCTCATTGGGCGCCCTCCCCCTCCACGGCTTTTCGATACGCTGAATCGATGCTCTCTCCGAAGGGAACCAACCAGGCTCCCGGGTCGACTTCGGCGATTGCAATCGCACCCGTCGGGCACGCGTGCGCGCAGGCCGGATCGCCCGCACAGAGATCGCATTTGGCCGCCCGATCCGTCTGTTTGTCGTAGAAGATGGTGCCGAACGGGCACGCGATCACGCAGAGTTTGCAGCCGACACAGGCTTCGTCGATCACGACCTTCGCGCCGGTCTGCTGGTCGACATCGATCGCGTTGACCGGACAGGCCTGCATGCACCAGGCCTCGCTGCATTGCAGGCAAGCATACGGCGCGTAACTCGCCTGCTCATCGAAGACGTGCACCCGGATCAGCGACCGCGACGGCTGGAAGGTTCCGGTCTGCACCCACGAACAGGCCAGTTCGCATTGCTTACATCCGGTGCACTTCGCTGGATCGATCTGGAGAGCGCCATCGAGTGCCACCATACCCGTCCTCCTGCTCGCAGATCCCGATTTCCGACTTCATCTTACACACCCATGGGTCCGGAAATCGGGGAGAAGACGGATCCGAGGTGCAAAATCCTGGCCGCGGATGCTAATCATCGCTCGCGCAGCCCGAATGAACACACGGTGGCACCGCCGATTCACGGAGGTCCATGACCGCCACGAGCCCGCCGCCCGCATCCGCAACGCTCTTCGGGCATCCGACCGGCCTGTTCGCGCTCTTCTTTGCGGAGATGTGGGAGCGCTTCTCCTACTACGGAATGCGCGCGCTGTTGGTCTTCTACATGATCAAGGGGTTCTTGGGCTACGGAGACGCCAAGGCGTACGCGGTCTACGGCGCCTACACGGCGATGGTCTATGCCACACCGTTCATCGGCGGCATGCTCGCGGACCGGCTCCTGGGAACTCGCCGCGCGGTGATCCTCGGTGGCCTGCTGATGTCCGCGGGCCATCTGCTGATGACCCTCCAGCACGAGACGGCATTTTTTACCGCGCTGGCGTTATTGATCTGCGGAAACGGATTCTTCAAGCCCAACATCTCGACCACGGTGGGCTCCCTCTATCCGGATGCCAGCCCGCGACGCGACAGCGGCTTCACGATCTTCTACATGGGCATCAATCTGGGCGCCGCCATGTCGCCACTGATTTGCGGCTACATCGGCGAAACCTACGGCTGGCACTACGGCTTCGGCCTCGCGACGGTCGGGATGCTCGTGGGTCTTGCGGTCTTCGTCGCTCCGATCCGATTGACACAGATCCTGATCCTCTCCGGTGCACTGGGCACATCGGTCGCACTCTTGTTCCTACAGAACAGCGCACTGCAGCTCGCGGTAAACGCGTTGGTGGCGGCCGCGCTGGCAGCCGGCGGCATCATCGCATGCGTCGCGTTGGCACGGGGCGGCTTGCCCCCCGAAGCCGGGGCGCCGCCCGATCTTCGGGCCCTCAACCGAAAGATCGCCGGTGTGCTACGCGTCGACTTCGCGGTTTATCTGGGTGTCCTGGTCGCAATCCCCATATTCGCATTGCTCGTACAGCGAAATGAAATCGCCGGCTGGATGCTCGCTTTCTTTGGGGGTGCGGCGATTATTTCACTCGTCGTCGAGGCGTTCCGTTCACAAACCGTCGAGCGCCACCGCTTGTT
>JACZVU010000095.1 GCA_022572485.1 Myxococcales bacterium | reverse complement strand
CGCGGCCGTTCCCCGCGCCCGCAAGGTCAGCACCACACAAAGCGCAACCACCAGCAGATAGGCACCGGAAGGTCGCATCGATGGAGTCGATACGGGAAGCCGATCCGAAAACCAAAGCCCGAGATCGAGAGTCCCGTTCGCGATCCAAACGGCAATCGAAGTCAGCCAGGCGCCAATCGGCTCGAGCCCACAACCCAGCGCGAGCGCAGCCAGTAGCGACGTTGGAAGCAACGCGAACGCCGTCCACGGAATTGCGACGAGGTTTGCAAACAACGCGAGAGGGGCTGCGCTCCCGAACTGCCAGGCCGCAATCGGTGCCGTTACGGCGACTGCACTCGCGGAGGCGCGGGCCGCATCTTCGATGGCCCTCGAGCGCGACCCGAATGCGCCGGGCTCGCTGCGATCCGGTCGTGGCGCCGCGAACATCAGTGCGGCCGTGGCCGCAAATGAAAGCTGCGCGCCGGGCTCGAACAAAGCGCCCGGTTCGACGGCCAAGACTACGATCGCGGCCGCTGCAAGTGGTTCGGCGCGAAGGCTCGAGCGGCCCCGAACGACCGCCAGCGCAAGCACGAGAAGAAACACCAATGCACGACGAACGGGAATCGCCCAGCCCGAAAAGAGCGCGTAGAGAATCGCCGTCGCAATCCCAATGCTCAGGGCAATGTGTCGGGTGTCGCACCGTGCTGCGAGCCACGCGCTCCTGCCCACGCTGGCGCGCACAAGCGCAAACACAAGCGAGGCGACGAGCCCCAGATGCAGCCCCGACACGGCGAGCAGGTGCGACAACCCCAACCGCCGAAAGGCGTCGCGCACCTCGCTCGAGAGCCCGCCGCGATCGCCGAGCGCGAGAGCGCGCACCAAGCTACTGCCGGCACCAGCGGCGGCGAGCTCACCGGAAATCTCGCGGCGGAGGTCGCGAATGGCACCCATCGGAGACCCGGTCGAGCGATCCGCCAGGATGACGTGGAGGGCCGGATGCACCAATCGACCGAGCGCTCCGATCCCGTGGCGTTCCAGACGGCGCACGCGGTTGGGAGAGCCGGGATTTCGCGGCTCGTGGAGAGCGCGCAGCGCGACCATTGCGCGAACCCATTCACCGCGATTCACGTGTTCCAAGCCCCGAAAGCCGGCCGGAGTCGCTCCGCCAACCAGCCGAACGCGCGTGGGAAGGCGCGGCACTTTCGGATCGACGGCCCGCACATCCGCGACATCCACCCGCCACCAACCGGGCCCCGATGCGGTATCCAGCACCACCCCTTCGAGGACGACCGGTTCGGAGGGCAGCTGGGTCACTGCCGCCGCTGTGTCCAACTGGACGGCGAGCGAGACAGCGCCCGCGAGGAAAGCCAACGCCACAGACAGCGCGCGCAACGCGGCCGGTCCGGGGCCGATCGCGAGCCCCGCAACCAGCAGCATGACACTTGCTAGCGCGGCGACTTTCAGCTCGAGCCAACCGCGATCGGCAACCCAAATCCCCAGAGCCTGCGCGAACACCAGTACAGGAAGTAGCCGCACCCGAAGAGCCCGAGGACCGGGCCCGCAAAGCTAGCGCTCTCAACCCCCCACACAAACCAGCCAAGCACTGCCCAAATCGACCCGGCCAACGAAGGCCCCAGCAGCGAGAGCTGCTTCTCTACCCGAGCGGAACAGCTCGGACTAGCTTCGCCCACCCGTCTTCGCGCCCGCTCCACCTGGCTCGTTGGCACCATCGAAGAAGCGAAAGACGGTTGCGGCGTCGCGCGCCGAAATCCCGGGTATCTCCAGCAGCTCGGATTCACTTGCACCGCGCACCGCGCGAAGCGAACTGAGGTGGCGCAGCAGCGCTTTGCGTTTCGCCGGCCCGATCCCGGGCAGCTCTTCGAGAATCGAGGCCATCCCCTCCTTGGCGCGGAGCTTGCGTTGAAATTCGATCGCGAAACGATGCGATTCATCGCGCACATGCTGGAGCAGGAGCAAGCCACGCGAATTCGGAGGCAACATCACGGGGCCCACGCGGGACGGCGTGAAAATTCGCTCCGCCTTGAGTCCACCCGATCGGCGCACACGCGGAGATGCGCTCTCCAGATCCCGCTCCTTGGAAAGCGCAATCGCATCTCGGCGCAGGCCCGCGTCGCGCAACGTGGCCAGAAGCACCGCGAGCTGGCCGCGCCCTCCATCGACCATCAGTAGATCGGGTAAGGGCTGGGAATCGACCCGCGCGAAACGCCGCTGGAAGACTTCGCGGAGGCAAGCGAGATCATCGTCGGGAGCGGCCTCGCGAATCCGATAGCGGCGGTAATCCGCCTTGCAAGGTGCGCCATCCTGGAACACCACGCCGCTCGCCACCGCGATTGACCCGCGAAAAGTCGAAACGTCGTAGCACTCGATCCGCCTCGGGGTCTCCGAGAAGCCCAGTCTCTCGCGAAGCTCATCGAGAGCCGCGTCGATGCTGTCGCGGGCTGCAAGCCGACGCGAAAGCCCCACCTCGGCATTCGCAGTCGCAAATGCCAGCAACTCGCGCAGAGGGCCGCGACGCGGAACCCTAAAAGACACCTTCTTGCCAAATTGATCCCGGAGTAGCGCTTCCAGCCCGCCGTCATCGACGATTTCTATCGGAGCGAGCACTTCAGCGGGAATCTGACGCCCCCTCTCGATCCCGTAGAACTGGCCGAGAAACGAGCTGATCACTTCGCCATCGCTGACACGCACGTTCGAAAAAGCGTAACCCTGTGTACCCATCACGCGGCCTTCTCGAACGTGGAGAACCTGCACCTCGACTTCGCCACCCTCACGCGCCAGCCCGAATACGTCCCGATCCACGGGTTTCTCAGAAACGATCCGCTGGCGCTCGACACTCTTCTCGACGCTCGAAATCTGATCTCGCAGGCGCGCTGCCTCTTCGAAGCGCTCCTGTTCACCTGCATTTTTCATCCTCTCGCTCAGATGCGTAACCAGTTCATTGGAGCGACCACGCAAAAACAGCACCGTGCCGCGAACGAGTTCCGCATAGTCGGTTTCACTAACGAGATCGCAACAGGGTCCGGGGCAGCGCTTCATCTCAAATTCGATGCACGGTCGCCCTCTCCTCGCGTAGTCGCGAAAGAGCGCGTCGCTGCACGAGCGCAGCGGGAAGATCCGGCGAAGTGTAGACACCGCGGACTTTACCGCGAGGCTGGACGTGAAGGGCCCGAAATACTGGGCGCCGTCGCGACGGAAGCGGCGCACCTCGGTGATACGCGGCCAGCGCTCCGCGGGGTCCAGGCGCAGCGCGAGGTATTGTTTGTCATCCCGCAGGCGCACGTTGAACGGCGGCTTGTGGCGCTTGATGAGTTCGTTTTCGAGCAGTAACGCGTCTTTCACGGATGGCGTGACCACGACGTCTATGTCGCGGATCCGCTCCACGAGCTGTGGAATCTGGTAGCGCCCATCGCCGCCATTCAAGTAGGTGCGCACGCGCACGCGTAGGTTCTGGGCCTTGCCGACATAGAGAACGCGATCGTTCTCTCCCTTGAACAGATAAACACCTGGCTGATCCGGCAGTGATTCTACGGTCTCTCTGACCCTCTCCATCAACTCACCCGTAGGCGCTCCGACTCGAGCTCCTCAATCCGGTCGCGAAACTCGGCGGCGCGCTCGAACTCGAGCGCCTTCGCCGCTTCGCGCATCTCGCGCTTCAGGCCCTCGATGCGTTTGGGGATTTCGTGGATCGGAATCTGCGGCTTCGCCTTTGGAGCCGTCACGCAATCTCGCGCCCAGATGGAATCACGCATGTCCACAATGCGTTTCACGATTGTTGTCGGTGTGATCCCATTTTCAGCATTGTAGCGCCGTTGGTGCTCCCGCCTGCGGTTCGTCTCCATCAGCGTCTCTCGAATCGAATTGGTCTCTTTGTCCGCAAACAAGATGACGCGGCCGTTCACGTTGCGCGCGGCGCGGCCAATGGTTTGAATCAGAGAGCGGGTCGAGCGCAGGAAGCCCTCCTTGTCGGCATCGAGGATCCCCACGAGAGACACTTCCGGGATATCGATCCCCTCGCGCAACAGGTTGATGCCAATCAGCACGTCGAACACCCCCTCGCGCAGTTCGCGGATGATCTCCATTCGCTCGAACGTGCGGATGTCGCTGTGCAAATAGCGAACCCGCAAACCGAGTTCGTCGTAATACTCTGTTAGTTCTTCCGCCATGCGCTTGGTGAGAGTGGTCACGAGCACCCTTCCGCCCGCTGCGATGCAGCTGCGAATCTCGCCCAATAGATCATCGACCTGGCCCGAAGCCGGCCGCACCTCCACCTCTGGATCCATCAACCCCGTTGGGCGAATGATCTGTTCGACCACCACGCCCTTCGAATGCTCTAGCTCGTATTGGGCGGGTGTCGCGGACACGTAGATACGCTGAGGAGCTCGAAGCTCCCATTCTTCAAACCGCAAGGGGCGATTGTCGAGTGCGGAGGGCAGGCGAAAACCAAATTCAACAAGGGTTTCCTTGCGCGAACGGTCTCCTCGGAACATTCCACCAATTTGCGGAACGGAGATGTGACTCTCGTCGAGTACGACCAGGAGGTCGTCGGGAAAGTAATCGAAGAGCGTGCTGGGAGTTTCGCCGACCTCGCGTCCATCGAGCCAGCGAGAGTAGTTCTCGACACCGTGACAGAACCCCATCTCGCTGAGCATCTCGATGTCGTACAGCGTCCGCTGTTCAATCCGCTGCGCCTCGAGCAACTTGTTGGCCGCACGGAAGTACTGAATTCGCTCCTGCAATTCTCCCTGGATTCCCTCGATGGCCACCCGCACGGCGTCTCGGGTTGCTACGTAATGGCTCGCGGGATAGATCATCGCGCGCTTGGGACGCGTCACGACCTTTCCACGCAACGGGTCGATCTCGGCCAATGCTTCGACCTCGTCGCCAAAAAATTCAACTCGGATCGCGCGATCCGCTTCGTATTGTGGAAAGATCTCGACGACGTCACCACGCACCCGGAACGTACCTCGGTGAAAATCCACGTCATTTCGCTCGTAGAGCATATCCACCAACTGGCGCAGCAGATCGTCGCGCACCAGCGGCATCCCGTTCTCGATGTAAACGTGCATATCGCCGTAGGTTTCGGGCGCACCGAGTCCGAAGATGCAGGACACGCTCGCCACCACCAGCACATCGCGTCGCGTCAGCAGCGAGTGAGTGGCAGAGTGACGGAGCTTGTCGATCTCATCGTTGATCGATGAGTCCTTCTCGATGTAGGTATCGGATGCCGCGATGTAGGCTTCGGGCTGGTAGTAATCGTAGTAGGAAACGAAGTATTCCACCGCGTTGTCAGGAAAGAGTTCGCTGAATTCCGAGTAGAGCTGCGCGGCAAGCGTCTTGTTCGGCGCCATCACGAGCGTCGGGCGGTTCACCTGCTCCACCACGCAGGCGATCGTGAAGGATTTTCCACTGCCGGTAACGCCGAGAAGGGTCTGGTGCGGATCGCCGCGCAATACTCCGTCCACGAGCGCACAAATCGCCTCGGGCTGGTCGCCCTTTGGAGTGAACTCGGAGATTAGGCGAAAATCCCTGGAGAGAGAATCGCCGCGCGCTGCCGAGAGCTTCGCGTCGCGGCCGCCCCCGCAAGCGCTTCGCGACGAGCCGGGCTCGACGCTCACCCACGCCTCCAGCGCGATCCATCGGGGGTGTCTTCAATCGTGATGCCTTCGGCCGCGAGCGCATCACGAATTCGATCGGACTCCGCGAAGTCGCGCCTTGCGCGCGCGGCTTCGCGCTCAGCGACTAGCGCATCGATGCGCGGATCGCTTTCGACCGCCTGCGAGCGCGGAGTCGCAGCTTGCAGATCGAGCCCGAGAAACGCATCGAACTCGCGCAACAGCGCCCAACGCTCCGCGGAACCCAGACCCTGGCTTCGCACGACCTCCCAGGTCACGGCGAGTGCGCGCGGCGCATTGAGATCGTCCCGTACCGCGCCCCAGAATCGCTCCCGCAGCGGTTCGAGCTCGCTCGCCCTGCAGCCTCCCTGGGCTGTGCGCAATTCCGCCGCGTGAGCCAGGAGCCGGCCATAACCGGTGGCCGCAGACTCGATCGCTTCATCCGTGAAGGTCTGCTGCTGGCGGTAGTGGGCCTGCAGGCTGAAGTACCGAAACGCGAGTGGAACGATCCCACGATCGCTCAGGTCGTCGAGTACGCAGAGATTCCCGGTCGATTTCGACATCTTCTCACCGCGAAAATCGAGAAACTCGCCGTGTAGCCAAAACCGCACCCACGGGTGGACGTCGTCCGCACATTCGCTCTGTGCGATCTCGTTGGTGTGATGAACTCCGATGTGATCGACGCCCCCGGTGTGGATCTCGAATTGGTTTCCGAGATATTTTCGGCTCATCGCCGAGCACTCGATATGCCAACCCGGAAAGCCACGCCCCCACGGCGAATCCCACTCCTGCTGCCGCTGCGTACCGGGCGCGGAGAACTTCCAGAGTGCAAAATCGGCGGGATTGCGTTTGCCCGGAACGACGCCGATACGCCCTCCCCCGACCTGGGCTTCGAGATCAAGCCGCGCAAACTCCGTGTAGCGGGGAAATTTTGAAGTGTCGAAATAGATGCCATCTTCGATTCGGTAACTGAAACCCTTCTGTTCCAACACTTCGATCAACGCAATCTGCTCTGCGATGTGCTCGGTCGCCTTGCAGAGCACTTCGGGTGGTAGGCAGCCCACTCTTTCGCGGTCCCGCAGCCATTGGTGGGTGTACTGTTCGGCGATTTCCTGAGCCGTCTTGCCGTGCTCGGCGGCCGCACGCTCGATCTTGTCTTCGCCTGCATCCGCATCGTCGGTCAAGTGACCCACATCTGTGATGTTGATGACTTGGGTGACGCGATAACCTTGCGCGAGCAGAGCGCGCTTCAACAGATCCGCAAAGAGCTGCGAGCGGAGATTACCGATGTGCTGGGGCGCGTAGACGGTCGGACCGCAGGTGTAGACCCGCGCGTGCCCCGCCTCGATGGGTTCGAAGGCCTCCTTTCTACGCGTCCGCGTGTTGTAGAGAACAAGCGGTTGCACCCCGGTCCGCCCCTATCCGCCCGCTTCGACGAGGAGCACGACCGCCTGTGCGGCGATGCCCTCACCCCTTCCGATCGCGCCGAGGTGATCCGTGCTCGTCACTTTGACGTTGACGCAATCGGCATTGACGCCAAGAACGTCCGCGATGACCCCGCGCATCTTGTCGAGGTATTCGGCCAATCGAGGCGCCTGCGCGACGATCGTGGCGTCGAGGTTGGCCAACCCATAGCCGCGCTCGCGGATACGCTCTGCGACCCGCGCGAGAATCTCCGTGCTCGCAATGCCGGCCAGCGCCGGGTCTGACGATGGAAAATGCCGGCCCAGATCCCCCTCTCCGAGCGCACCGATCAAAGCGCTCGCCACTGCGTGTAGCAGCACGTCGCCATCCGAGTGCCCCTCCAGGCCGCGCTCAAAGGGAATTTCGACACCGCCGAGTACGAGCGGCCGGCCCGCCACGAGCGGATGCGCATCGATCCCCTGGCCAACCCTCATACCGCTCCTCCCGTCTCGATTTCGCGCTGATCGCGCAACCAGCGTTCCGCTGCGATGAGATCCGCTCGATCCGTGATCTTGATATTGTTCGGGTCACCGAGAACCACAGCGACCGGGACGCCGATCCGCTCGACAATTTCCGCGTCGTCCGTGCCGATGAATCCTTCGGCAGCCGCCTTCTCCAGCGCTTCGCGCAACACTTCGACGCGAAATACCTGCGGGGTCTGAGCCGCGTAACACTCCAACCGGCTCGGGGTCTCCACGATCCATCCTTCGTGTACCCGCTTGATGGTATCGCGCACCGGAAGCGCAAGAATCGCAGCACCACTGCGGCGCGCGGCGACCACCACGCGGCTGATCGCTGCGGTGGCGACCAGTGGGCGTGCGGCATCGTGCACTGCGACGAAATCCACGCCCGAGGGGAGCGCGGCGAGCCCCGCCGTCATCGAATCCTGACGCTCGACGCCGCCGATCGCCGGCGGGTGCAATCCCGGAATCGATGCCAGCTCGGACTCGAGTGCCTTCAGTCGCGAAAGGTCGGAAGGCCCGATCACGGGCATCACGACGCCAATTTCGGGCGCCGCCGCTATCGCTGCCAGAGCGCGAACCAGCAGCGGTTTTCCACAGAGGGGCACGAAGGCCTTCGGAACCGCTTCACCGAGGCGCTCGCCTCGCCCGGCGCCGAGCACGAGAGCTGCAACACGCATGGGGCCAGGATAGCCGAGTGCGCCGCTCAGGTGCTCGGCAATCCGACCCCAGGGCAGATTCGACGAATCCACTCGGAACGGCTGCTGCAGGACGTTCCGGACGGCTGTTATAGTTGCGCGCAGCATCTGCACGGAGGAGCATCCGCTATGAAGTTCCGCAGCCCCTGGCTTATTTTCTCGCTCGTCTCGTTGGTTGCAGCCGCGGCGCTGGGTGACGATTTGAACGCTGCGTTTCCGGAGATCGCCACAGGCTCCGCCGCTGATCGCGCGACACCGGATGCAGCCGATCCGCACGCGCTAGACACCGACGATTCGCTGACAATGCGCCTTTCACTTGAAGAGTCGATCCAGCTCGCACTCCAAAACAATCTGGACATCGAAGTCCAGCGCTTCGCGCCGCTGATCGCGGGCGAACAGGAAACCGAGGCCTGGGGGGCTTACGATCCGAAGTTCTTCTCCGAGTTCGGCTATTCGGACACCGAGGATCCGAGCTCCTTCACCCTCGATTTACTGAACCTAAGCATCGGCGATAGCTATGACGGTTTCGTAGGCTTCCGCGGGCTTCTTCCCTACCTGGGCTCCGAATACAGTTTCCAATTTAACGGGGAGCGCACCACGACCAATCTGCCGATTCAGAGCTTTTCGCCCGAGTATCGGTCTTCGTTTTCGTTGAGCGTGACACAACCCCTGCTGCGAGGCCTGATCTGGAACGAAGCCTGGACTCGGGCCAAGACGACACGCATGCTCTACGGCGAATCGCTCGAGAACTTTCGGCGCAAGGTGATGGATACGGTGCAAGCGATAGAAGACGCCTACTGGAATCTGATCGCGACCAGTGAGCAGAAGCGCGTCGCCCATAAGAGTCTCGAGACCGCCAAAGCCCTGCTCAACCAGACCGAGACCCAGTACGAGGTGGGCGTCGTATCCAAGGTCGAAGTCGTGGAAGCCGAAGCCGGCGTCGCCGAACGAGATTTCAACTTCATCGCTACCGATAATCGCTACCGCACCGCACAGGATCGACTGATCGATCTCGTTCTGGGCACGGGCTTGACCGCCGACTCGACGCTCCGCATCGAGCCCACCGATCACCCGAAGCACTACGTGACCTATCACATCGACACCGAGCAGGTGACCCGACGGGCCTTCGAACAGCGCCCCGAACTCAAAATCGCGGACGACGCGATCGAGCGCCAGAAGCTCGAATTGAAATTCGCCAAAAACGAGCGCCTGCCGAGGTTGGATGTTCAATTCAGTTACGGCAACCGCGGGCTCGCGGGGCGCCAGAACCCGAATCTCGCTGCCCCGCCCGGCTCGGTGCCAGAAGGCAGCTTTAGAGACACCCTCGACAACTTCCTAACGGGTAGCGCAGCCGATCAAATCACGGCTCGCGCGATGCTCTCGATTCCGATTCCCAACACGGCGGCGCGCTCGAAAGTATCCCAAAGCGAATTCGCTCTGCGCCGAGCCATCGCCGACAAGCGGCG
>JACZVU010000196.1 GCA_022572485.1 Myxococcales bacterium | reverse complement strand
CGGGAATCAGGTCGATTTCAAAAACCTGTTCTTTTCCCGCTCCCTCGATTTCGATTTCGAGGTTGGCTGAAAGGTGTCGGGGAGCGCGAACCCTGAGATTGTGCGTTCCGGCCGGAATCGGGAGCGACTGGATCGGCGTAATCCCCACCTCTTCACCATCGACCGTGACGACGGCGCCGTCCACGGGCCGGCTGATCAGCGCCAGAATGCCCGGTCGCTTGGTCAGCGCGAGCGAAATCATCTGATTGGGCGCCTGCGTGACCTCGATCGTCACTTCCAGTGGGTGGTAACCTTCCTTCTCGATGACGAGATCATGGGACCCAGGCCGCAGCAGGTACCGCTCGCCGATGTGAAAACCGAACAGCGCAGTCGGCAGATCGATTTCGTCCGGGACGGGCTCTACAACCAGCCGGACCGAGACCGCTGTGAAGCTGAACCAAAGCAACACCAGCAAGAAGAGGCCGATCCCCCAGATTGCGATGACGGCGGGTCTCACCCGCTTGCGCTCGGCGGTTGCGAGTGCCTCGCTGGACTCAGATCTTCTCGGTGCACCGGACTTCCACGACGGGTTGCTGCCTCCCCGGAATGATGGAGATCTCGCTTCGCGTGTCGCGGTAGCCGTCCCTGCGGCCGACCACGATGTAGCGTCCGGGCTTGAGCGGGACGTCGCGACGGGAGAAGTTCCCGAGTGTTCCCATCCCGCGAATGACCACTTCAGTGACCGTATCGGACTTGAATACCACGGGAATGGGTGTCGATGCGAGTCGCACAGCGATCTCGAGACGCTGTACCTGCTCGGCGAGCTTGGGGTTCTGATTTTCGGCGCTCCGCCCAAGCTCCATTAGATTGTACGCCTCCTCGAGAATCTCGGGCCGGAAAAGCTGGGTCGGGTCGTAGAGCAATTTCGCGATGCGTTCGACGATTCGAGCCAGCTCGCGGTTTTGTCGCAGCCCCTCCTCAGCGAAGAAGAGATTATCCTGGGTTTCGAGAATTGTCTGGTAGAAGGACGCAGCCTCGCTCCATTTTTCGGAGGCCTCCGCCAATTCTGCGCGCTTGCGCAAAGACACGATCGCGCGCGAACTCTCGGTTTGTTGCAACTGCCGCAATCCATCGGCCACTTCTGGAGATTTTGGCCGAATCGCGCGCGCTCTCTCGAAGTGGCTGCGTGCGTTGCCGAGGTCACCTGTGGCCAGTGAGACCACGGCGAGCGAGAGGTTCGACTCGTAGTCCCTGTCGGCTTGCGCGGCCTCTGAGCGCTCGAGCGCTTCGCGCGCCGGCGCATATTGCGGATCTATTTCGACCGCCTTTGCGTATTCGCCACGTGCTGAATCCAGGGCATCGTCCGCTTCGAACGCCTTGCCGGCGCTCATGTGGGCCATCATCGCAGCGAGGCCGTCGGCCCTATGCGCACCGGCGATTGCCGCGGCATGGTTGGGTTCGATGGCGATCGCGAGGTCGAAGGCCTCGATCGCGCGGAGTTGATCACCCTCTTCGAGTGCGACTGCGCCCGCCTCGAGACTCGTGGCAAGTGCGCTGCCGCGTTGTTCGGACAGCGCTTCGAAGATCACGAGTGCTTTGGCGTAATTCGTCAGAGCCGTCGCGTAGTCAGCCTTGATGAACGCCGCGTCGCCCCGGCCCTCGATCTCCCTCGCCTTGGTGTAATCCGTCTCCGCCCAGCGCTCGACCGCTGCCGCCTCGAGCGGTTCGCGCATCAGTAGGAGCTGCGCCAGCGTGGTTTCGACGCTGGACTTGCTCGCGGCAGGGCCTTCTCGCAGCAGCGCGGAACGTTCTACAGCGCCGGTTTCCAATGATTCCGGCGAGAACCCCGGCGCGCCCGAGGACTCGACCCAACGGGGCAACACGACGAAGACCACAAGCGCGACTAGCGCAAGAACGCCCGCTGCGATCGCGTACTGAAGGTTGCGCGACGAATCCGCGAAGTCGCGCTGGGTCGTTGAAGCTTCGCGTCGAACCGCAGATACCGCGGGGGGCCGCAGAATGGCTGCGGCGGAGGAGGCTGCATCGGGTGACCCAGCGGCGCGGTTCGAAAACGCAATCAACACCTCCTTGATCTCGCTCAGATCCGTGAGGCGCGCATTGCGCTGCTCGGCCCTCATGGTTCCGATGAGTTCGCTCAGCTCCCGCGAAGCACGTGCGGGAGGGATCGTCTGGGCGATCAAAGCGCCGAGAGAGTAGATGTCGTCCGCTGCGGTGGGAGTTTCTCCCATGCGGACCTGCGGACTCATGTGGTCGCTGGCCGTTGCAGTTGACGCTACCGCTCCAAACGCGGCAGCGATCCGGAAGTCGATTACCCGGACGTTGCCGCGCACGTCTCGCAGAATCTTCGAAGCCTTCAGGTCACCATGCACGACGCCGAGGTCGTGGGCTGACTCGAGTGCGGCCGCCACCTCGGCAAAAACGCCAAACTCCTCGGCGCTCGTACGACCCGCGAAATCGCCGATGCTCGCGCCTTCTACGT
>JACZVU010000094.1 GCA_022572485.1 Myxococcales bacterium | reverse complement strand
GCTCGCAAGAAACCCGTGCGGAGAAAGGCGCCTCGGAAAAAGATCGCTCGAAAGAAGGCCGTGCGGAAAAAGACCACCCGCAAGAAGGCCGTGCGAAAGAAGGCGCCTCGGAACAAGGCCGCTCGCAAGAAGACGGCTCGAAAGAAGACGGCGCGCCAAGCAGCCGGCGCGCGGAAGAAAGCCACCCGCAAGAAGACCGGCCGGAAGAAGACGAGTCGAAAGAAGATCGCCTCGCGCAAGACCATTGGGAAGAAGATCACCCGCAAGAAGGTGGCTCGGAAGAAAGCCCCCCGAAAAGCGGCGCCGAAACGAGCCACGCGCGCAAAGGCACCCGTGAGCCCGGACCGATGCACCGCGAGCGCGCCGCCCAAGACGTCGCTGACCCCGCCGACCGTGGCCGCAGCGCGATCGAGCGAGGTCGGGGTAGTGACCCACTACTATCCGCGGGTCGATGCGGCCGTGATTGAGGTCGGCCCCGGAAAACTCCACACCGGAGACACCGTTCATTTTCGCGGGCACACCACCGACTTCTATCAGACGATCGACCGACTGGAACTCGACCACCAGCCGATCGAAGTTGCGAAACCCGGACAGCAGGTGGGCGTCCACGTCTCCCACCGCGTCCGCGAGGGAGACATCGTCACGCTCATCGCATAAGCGACCCGGATTGCGCCGCAGCCGACCGGACCCGAGGCGTGCCCTACCCGTCGGTGCCGCTCACCTCTTTCTGGGCGTCGCTTTTCGCGGCGACAGCCTTGAGAGTAGCCGCAGGTTTGTGGCTCGAAGCGCTGCTCATGTTGATCTTGCCGGTGATCATCGCGCCCTCTTCGACCACGAGTGAAGGCGATTGGATGTCACCGTCGACCCGCGCAGTCTTGTGGAGGACAACCTTGGCCGCGGCAATGATGTTGCCGGTGACGGACCCGCTCACGACAACGGTATTCGAGCGAATCTCGGCGTCGATCTCGCCACTTTCTCCAACGATGAGGGTGTTCTCGCTGGTGATCTCGCCGTGAAATCGACCGTCGATTCGGACGGTATCGCGAAACGAGAGTTTTCCCTCGAACTCCGACCCCTGGTCGATGAATGCGGTGAGACCCCCCGAAGTGGATGAACTGCTGGATGTGGACGAATTGGAACCGGATTGACCTTCGTAGCCCGTCTCCCGACCTCGACCAAACGCGTTGATTGCCATCTGCGAACTTCCTCCTATGCGCGTGCAAGCGTGCCACCTGGATCGGCGTGCGCAGCGGAAGACTTGAGCGCAAAGTCTTTCAGACGTTACTGGGAGTTTGGCGATCCGATGCGCAACCGTGTGTGCGGAGAAAACGCGCCCGCACCAAGCGCGCGAGCGTAATCCCGGCCAGGAACCCGCCGGTGTGGGCCCACCAGGCTGTCCCTCCCTCCTCTGCGGGCTGGTAGTCGATTCCGGATAGGACCTGGATCACAATCCAGGCCAGCAGAAAGAAAATTGCAGGGATCGGAACGGGCGACCATCGCAGCCGCAGCCTTCGGTACGAATAAGAGGCCACGTAGGCACCGAGCAAGCCCGATACCGCACCGCTCGCGCCGATCGTCGCCAGGTAAGAATCGGGGTTGCTCGCGATCTGGAACCCCGATGCGGCCAGGCCACACGCGAGGTAGAAAACCAGAAAACGGCGACCCCCGAGCCAAAGCTCGAGCTCCGCGCCGAAAACCCAGAGATAGAGCAGGTTGCTCGCGAGGTGAATCAGCCCGCCGTGGAGAAACATCGAACTAATCGGCGTAAACCAGACGATCTGTCTCGTGGCACCCGGGTCGGCGATCTCGCGGAGGAATTCTCGGGGAACCAGTCCCCAGGTTGCGACGAACTCACCCACGGCGGCGCCATCCGCGGCGGGTCCGCCGGACAGGATCATCTCGTAGAGAAAAACGACCGCGTTGATGGCGATCAAAACAACGACCGCAACCGGAGCGCGGCGCCGCGGAGCATCCTTGAGTTCGCGAGCCATCGAATCCGAGCGTACCTCCGCGTCTGGGGGGGGTGCTAGACTGCTCGCCCCATGTCTACCGCTTCGAGCGATTTGCCGAGCCTGCTGCGCCGCAGCCTCGAAAGCGGCCGCATCCACTCGGCGTATCTGCTGTCCGGTCCTGGATCGGCGCCGCGGGACGCGGCCCTCGACTTCGTTCGAGCCCTCGTCTGTCGGCAACCGAGCGGCCCCTGCGAAGAATGCATCGACTGCCGACGATCGAGTCCGCGAGAGCCGATCGCGCTCGACGGAACCGGCCGCAAGGGGCCACTGCTGCGCCACGTCGGCGATCACGCGGATCTCTTCTGGATCGAGCGCGGCGACGGCGATACCCGGGTGCGCATCGGCCAGGTCCGCGCGCTGCAAAGCGCACTGCACCTGCAATCCAACGAGGGCGGTCGGCGCGCAGCGGTCATCGCCGACGCCGAGTGGATGAATCAAGAGGCTCAGAACGCGCTGCTCCGGATCCTCGAAGAGCCGCCGCCCCGGACCACCCTGGTGCTGGCAACTGCAACCGCGGCGGGCCTGCTGGCGACCGTGCGCTCGCGCTGTCAGCGCCTCAGCTTCGAATCCGATTCGAGTGCGGCGCACCAAGATCCCGAGCGCGAAGCCATGCGGAAGCGCTTCGACGGGATTGCGGCGACGACGATCCCAGATCTGCTCCATTGGGCGGCGGAATACCGCGGCGCGCGCGCCACGGTCGTCGGTGGCGTAGAAGAGCTCCTCGAGACCGCGTCGCTCTGGGTGCGCGATCGCGTGGTCACTGCGGCGCGCGAGGCCAGGGCCGACATCATGCGCGACCTCGACGCGTTCCGGACCCTCAGCGACTGCCGCAAGACGCTGTCACAGCGCAACGCGAACCCCCAGATGGTGGTGGAGCGCGCGCTACTTGCATTACGCGAATCCGCACTTCGATGAGCAACGCCTTCTACGCCACGACACCGATCTACTACGTAAATGCGGCACCGCACATCGGTCATACCTACACGACCGTCATACTCGACACCCTCGCCCGTTACCACCGGCTGGCGGGAGACGACACCTTCTTTCTCACGGGCACCGATGAACACGGCGAGAAGATCGCCGAAATCGCTTCACAACGCGGTGTGTCGCCGCAGGAAATTGCAGACGAATATACCGCCGCCTTTCGCTCCACTTGGGAAGAGCTCGGCTTCTCGTTCGACCGTTTCATCCGCACCACCGATCCAGACCATAAGCGCGTGGTTCAAGAGATCCTGCAAAAAGTCTACGACACGGGCGAAATCTACTTCCAGCACTACGAGGGACTCTACTGTGTAGGTTGTGAGCGATTCTTGACGGATCGCGACATCGAAGACGGGCTCTGTCGCGACCACGAGCGCGCGCCCGAGAAGCGGCGCGAGTCGAATTACTTCCTGCGCATTACCTCCCACTTCAGTTGGCTGACCCACTACATCGAGGCGCATCCGGGCTTCATTCGACCTGAACGCTACAAAAACGAAGCACTCGCGATGCTCCGCGAGGAGAGCGGGCTTGGAGACCTCTGCATATCACGACCGAAAGACCGGCTCGAATGGGGGATCGAACTCCCCTTCGACTCCGACTACGTCTGCTACGTCTGGTTCGACGCGCTGATCAACTATCTGACGGGCATCGGTTATCCGGACGGACCGGACTTCGAGCGCTATTGGGGCGCGGTAGAGCACTTTGTCGCGAAGGACATCCTCAAACCCCACGCGATCTTCTGGCCGATCATGCTCAAGACGATGGGCCTGCCCGTCTACCAGCACCTCAACGTGCACGGGTATTGGAGCGTGGATGGGCGCAAAATCTCCAAGTCTCTCGGAAACATGGTCTCGCCGATCGCAATGAAAGAGCGCTACGGTTTCGACGCCTTCCGCTATTTCCTGTTGCGCGAAATGGTCTTCGGACTCGACTCGACCTTCAGCGAAGCCGCGTTGATCCGTCGAATCAACGCCGACCTCGCGAACAATCTCGGAAACCTCGTGAGTCGCACGCTCAACATGACGGCTCGCTTCGCGGGTGGCGCAGTTCCCAAGGCGGGCGAGCCGGGCGATCTCGAGCGCGAAATCCAAGCGGCCGCTCCCGAAACCGCCGCACGCGTCGACCGTTCGATTCGAAGCTACGAGTTTCACCGCGCGCTGGAGGCGATCTTCGAATTCCTCGATCGCGTCAACCGCTATCTCGAAACCCGCGCACCCTGGAAGGCCGCCAAAGACCCCGCAAACGCCGATCAAGTCGCAACGACGCTCTACACCAGTTGTGAGGCACTGCGCGTGATCGCACTGCTGCTCGCGGCCTTTCTGCCTCAAGCGGCCGCGGAGATCCTCGCCCGGCTCGGAATTCCCGACGCCTTGAAAACCGCCCGCCTACCCGAAGACGCCGGGCGTTGGGGCGTTCTCGAACCCGGGACCGCGACCTCCAAGGGCGCCGCACTCTTCCCCCGCGTCGAAGTTCCCGAAGAGGCCGACTAGCCGTGTGGCTCGACAGCCACTGCCATCTGGCGGCGGGCGCATTCGACCTCGACCGCGCAGCGGTACTCGATCGCGCGCACGAAGCGGGCGTCGACACCTTCATCGCGATCGGTTCGGGCTACGGGATTGCGGGCAATGCCCGGGCGGTGGAGATCGCCGCCACCGACCCGCGTGTGTTCGCAACGGTGGGCGTCCACCCCCACGAAGCCAACGAATTCGACGACGAGGGGCGTGCACTGCTCGAAGAACTGATCGGTCGACCACGGGTGGTTGCCGTTGGAGAGTGCGGACTCGATTACCACTACATGAATTCGGATCGCGAGGTGCAGCGCGCAGTCTTCGCCGAGCAGGCGGCCACGGCGCGCTCCAAGAAAATGCCCGCCACCATCCACGTGCGCGGCGACGAACCCAACGCTTACGAAGAGCTGCTCGACATCTGGCTCACGGAAACGCGACGCGAGATCGAAGGAGTCCTCCACTGCTACACGGGAACCCTCGAATTCGCGCAGCGAGCCATCGAGGCTGGGTTTTACATCTCTTTCTCGGGCATCCTGACGTTCAAAAACGATCGCGGCCTCAGAGAAATCGCGAAGGCCCTTCCGCTCGAACGCTTGATGATCGAAACCGACGCGCCGCTACTCGCCCCACAAGGCTTTCGCGGCAAACGCAACGAGCCCGCCCACGTCAGCGTGGTCGGCAGCGCCCTCGCGGCGCTCCATGCCATGCCGATCGAAGAGGTCGCGCGCATCACGAGCGAAAACGCGCGAGCGCTCTTTCGCCTCGATGACGCTCAGCTGCACGGCACCATGCCCGAAACCCCGCGGCGCTAAAGCGCCGCGGAAAACCTCAGGGTCCGTGGGACGCGTACGTGTAGATACTTCCCTGTTTGGTGAATGCGAGCACATCGTAGGGCACCGGATTCGGACCCTCCATCCCCGGCGAACCAATCGGCATCTTCGGAACGGCCAAGCCAGCGACGTCCGGCCGCTCTTCGAGCAGCCGAAGAATATCTTCTACGGGAACGTGCCCCTCGATCACATAACCATCCACGAGAGCCGTGTGGCACGACGCAAGCCGGGTCGGCACGCCATTCTCTTTCTTGATCCAGGTCGTATTTTCGACATCGATGGCTTCGACCGCCAGGCCACCCGCCTCTAGATGGTCGATCCACTTCTCGCAGCAACCACAGGTGGGAGTTTTGTAGACGGTGACCGTAGTAGCAGAATCTGCCGAACCACACGACACGAGGGTGATCATCGCGAGCGCCAGGCCGTACGCAAGCAAGAAATTCCGCATTTCGCTCCTCCCAGTTTTGCCGCGCTAACGCTCGCTAGGCATGAACGTCGATGCCGCGAATTGAACGAAGAGAATCCCCGCCATCACAAGAATACAGAAGATCGCGAGCAGATAGAACACACCCGCTCGGAATTCGAAGAGGTCCTCGCGCTCCTAGCTTTCGTCGTTTTCGACTTCGACGATCGCGCCCTCCTCGTCGGCCGCCGGTTCGGGCTGTGCGACGAAGCGCTCCCGATAGTCCTCGAGATCTGTGGGAAGCAGATCCGCGAGCGCTGCGTCGAGCAGGAAGATGGTGTCACGGTTGGGAACTCGCGCCGTGACGCCGCCACCAAAGGCGACACCCAGGTGGATCTCGGCGAGGCGCTCCGCGGGGTCACCAGCGCCGTAGACCAGCAGCACGACTTTCGCGGGGTCGAGCCTCATCGCCTGAAGTTCCGCAGAACCGAATTCTTCAGCAATGATGTCGTCGGCGTGTAGGCCCGAAAGTGCGTTCACCAGGGCGTCCAGTTTTTCAGGTTGGACGGAATCGGCATTCGACACCCAACCATCGCCCTCGCGGGTGACGCTGACAGCGATCGTCTCTCCAGCATCGGTGTGAAAACCCAGTTCGACGCGCCGAGCGTCGTCAATCGCAAACTCCGCAAGTCGACGATCCCGATACGTGACCAATCTACGCGGGAAATCGTCGAAGCGATGTTCCGAAATCAGGTAGAGCGGCTCCACAGCACCCCGAACGAATCGCTGGGACCCGGCCTCATCCACGCCACCGACCGCAAAGCGCACGATCACGGGATCCGAACCCGCAGCTTCGCGAGACATCTCCATCTCGACCGCAAACTGCGGCGGCACAAAGCCCATTTCCTCCGCGGATCCGGGATCATCGACAAAGGCCGACGCCCTGAGGAACAGCAGGTTGGACAGCAGCGCGTCGATGGTGCCCGCATCTGCGGGGGATTGAACCGGCGCGACCATCTGCCAACCCTCGTCGCTTCGTTCGACGACGATCTTCGTTCCGGGCCAGCGGACCACAACCCGCCCGACAGCAGCCGGGTCGAAGTCCAGGATCCGCTTGTCTCGGAGGCTTTCCAGTTCCTTCTTGAGCGGCGTGAGTTGATACGAGGCCACGGTGTAGACGCGATCGTCGCCATCGATCAACACGTAAGCGTTAAAGCCGACAGGCGTCTTGTTCCCAATATGGAGGGTCTTTTCGAGATCGCCGACCGTGAAGCCGATTTTCGCGCCCGCTGCGCCCAAGCCGTAGACGTCCGGCGGCTGGGGGTCTTCGATCACCGATTCGCCCATCAACTGGGTGATCGCGCTCGCGACGCCATCGGCCGCGAACGTATCGGCCGCAAAATCGATGGGCGCCACAATCCACCAACGGCCATCCCGACGCTCGAGGCGAATTTCGGGAGCGTCGGAGATGCGCAGCGAGATCGATGCGATTTCACCCTGCTCCACGTCGGGGAAGAGGCGCTTCTCGGCTGCTGCCGCTTCCACGCGCGCCTCTTCGCCCTCGATCACGTAGAAGTAGACGAAGGCTGCGAGCACGGCCGCGATCGCGAAGAGTACCGCGGTCGCCTTCGGGTTCATCGCCTGGCGGTCTGGCGGCGGGTCCACCAGACGTAGACACCCGCCACGGCGAGGATCTCGGGAATCGCAAACAGAGCGAAGATCTGAACCACCCGCTTCTGCGAAGCACTCATCTGGAATTTCGAGGCGCGCGGGCGGTTCGGGCGAACCGAAATCGCTTCGACGTCACCGAGCAACCAGTTGACGGTATTTACGAAGAGATCGCGATTTTGGTATCTGCCGAGCATCTGATTGGACGCAAAGTCCGCGTCGCCGAACACCGCGAGCCGCGCGCCCTGCGACGCATCGCCCATTCCTTCGAAGACCACGGTTCCCGCCACCGCAATCGGCACGGGTCCTCTCAGGTCTTCGTCATCGAACTCGGCTCTTCCCTCGGCGAAGAACTGCTCGAGATCGCGCTCCGCCCACGATTCGCGCCCGGTGAGCACGATCTCGGTGAAACGGCCTTCCGCATCGGCGCTCGGCTTCACGCTGCGCACCACGTGAAACATCGTGTATTCGCTCAGATCCTGCGTGATCGGGTGATTCAGAGCGTATTGGCTGGCGAAGGGAGTCGTCGCTCGACCGAAGAGCGCCAACTCGCGATCGATCACGATGTCATCCCCGAGATCGACGCCCCATTCAACGAGCTTCGTGACCAAGTCCGTGCGAACCCGCGGATCGATTAGGATCAACACCGCGCCCCCGCGCTTCAGGTATCGATCGAGGGCGTCCCGCTCTTCGTCGAGCATCAGGCGCGTCGCACCCGCAATGATGACCACGTCCGCGTCCTCGGGAACGTCAGGTTTTGCGGCGAGCAACAGCTTGTCAATCTTGTAGTTCTCGTTGCGCAGCGCTTCGGCGGCCCGTTGGTACCCCTCCTCGGCTCCGCCCTTGGCGCCATCGATCGGGTTCTCACCGTGGCCTTCCAAGAAATAGACGATCTTGTCGCCCCTGCGGGTGAGCTTCACGATCGCGTTGGTGAGGGTCTCCTCGGTCGGCTGCTCGACGTTGACCGATTCCTCTCCATAAATGAGATGAACGATGCCCTGACCCAGTTGCTCTGGTGTGATCCCGTAGCGCTCGAGCAGGTCTGGCTTCTCGTTGGGATCGGCGATTTCGATGATCTTGAATCGCTTACTCGCATACGCGTAGCGATCGAGCTGATCGCGAACCGGCTCCCAACCCATCCTGCGGAAGAGCGCGAGAGCCTCTACGTCCTGATCGAGAGCCGCCAAGACCTTCACGGTCTGGTCGGACAGAGAGTGAACGCGTTGCTCGCTCCAGTCGAAGCGTTTGGGATAGCGGTTGGCGAGAAAAGCTCCCATGCCGAGAATCGCAATCACCAGCAGGGTCGAGATCAACGAACTCGAACCGTACTTGCCCGCACGACGCGCTTCTCCCGAAGTCATGCGCTCGCGCAATCCATCGAGGTTGATCAACGCTGCAGCGCCCAGCAGCACAACACCAACGGCTCCGTGAAGAATGCTCCAGTCAAGCGGGGCCGCCCCGATCAAGGCCATGAAGAAGCCCGCCAAGGCGAAGAGGATCGAAAGCAGGCCGAGCGCCCCGAGCAGAGCCGGCATCAGCGCACGCTCCTCGCTATCGCCATCGCGCCGACTCTACGACTGCCTTCGTGATGGCCAAGAAGCTCCCGATCATCGCGGCGAAGTAGGCGAGATCCGCGGTATCCACGAGACCGTTGAGCAACGGATCGAAATGGACCTGCACCGAGAGGTAGCGGAGCGTGTCGGCGACGCCGGGAGAACTGCCCGCGACGCCAAATTCCGCGATGCCGGGCAGCAACAGCAGCGTCACCAACACCACGAGCGTGATCAAAAACGCGACAATCTGACTGCGGGTAACCGCAGAAGCGACACCACCAATCGCCACGTAGGTCCATCCGGTCAGGAGAAGCCCGAGCAAGCCCGATACGGTCTTGCCGAATTCCGGATCTCCGTAGATGAACAGCACGCTCGCGAAGAGGCCTACGATTCCAATCAACACAGCAATGAAGAACGCGCCCGCTGCGAATTTGCCGAGCACGATGTCCCAGATCGTGAGCGGGCTCGTAAGCAGCAGCTCTTCGGTTCCATTCACCTTCTCGGCCGCGTACACGCTCATCGTGATGCCGGGAATCAAAAACAAGAGAATCACCGAAATCGATCCATAAAACTCGTGGAGCAGTCCGTCGTTGAGATTGAATTCGGCGAGCTGGTCCGGGTACTGCTGGAACTGGAAGAGGATCTGCTCGAACCAGCTTAGATCCAGAATGAAGAACATCCCGGCGAGCACAGAGAACAGGCTCAGCACCCCATAGGCGACCGGAGACACGAAGAGCGAGCGCAACTCGCGACCCGCTACCGAAGCGACATGTCTCACGACTCTCTCTCCGATTCGGATTCAACGGTCGGTCCCGATGGCAACGCGACGTTGTCGGCCGCATCGTGGGTTG
>JACZVU010000093.1 GCA_022572485.1 Myxococcales bacterium | reverse complement strand
GACTTGGCATCAGCAATCGGTTCGAGCTGATCGGGTCTCGGAAGAGCCTTGATGCACTCCTCGAGAATCTCCATTTCAATCTTGGAGCTGCCGTCGGCGGCTGAATGCGCCGAGATGAAGGTATTGATCGATCGTTCGACGTGGTCGGCCACCGCTCCGTTCGCGACGATCAGAAGTGCGAAAGATACCAAGACCAGGAAGTTGAATATAGTTTGGCTGAGTGCCCTCATGAGATCCTTCCTTATAAATACCGCGTGGTCTGGTTTAGCTCGCGTGACTTCAAATAGTAGCTCACCGTCAGAATTCCCAACCACTATAGAGAATAGCCCTTCGGCGTGTGTGTCGCTTTCCCACCGCGATAGGCCGTCAGTGGCCCTTCGCAGTTTCCCTTCGAACTTCGACGCCAGCTGAAGCTACACGCCTGTGACCTCCGCTTCCAACATCCCAAGACCGGTGACACGCTCACCTTTCACCGCCCGCCCATGTTCTAGCCCGCAGCTCCTCGCGTGGGCGATTTCCCCCTATTCCCCGCAGACCGTTTTTTACAACAAGCATTATCTTGCAAAACCAGTGAAGAATTGGCGTGCGAGCTACGTCATACTCCACAGGTCTCACTGGGCCCGGAAAAATTTCGGAGCTTACTATCAGGAGGGAACGATGGCCAAGCGAAATTCTCTAACGACTATCCGAAAGTTGACTCTGCGACACCGCAAAGGCATGGCGACCCTCTCGAGCTTACTCTGCGCGCTGATCGTTGTGTTGGGATTCAATCTGGCTTCGAGTTCCACAGCCATGGCAGACGACCGGCTCGGTTCGACCTATTCAAATACGGCCGATGATCCGGATGGCTCACCCGAAATTGATATGCGTGACGATGGGTACAATGATGAGTACATCTTCGGCATGACCAGAAGTATTGCGCGCTCGAGCTTGGCGCCATTCGCCAAGCCTATTTTTTTCCTGTTGACGATCCCGCTGGATCTCGCGTTTCTTCCATTCGCGGCGATCGGCGGCCTTTTCTGAATCCATCCTCTGGCTCCTCGGAGCCAGAGGGCGGGTCCGCTCTAACCTGGGATCCGGCGATCAGCGAAGAGGCATGGCGACGACGGTCGCGAAGCCATTTTTGGGAACCTCGACGGTGAAGCTCTGCCAACCGACTTCCCCTGTGTCGAGACTGACTTCGACCTGATGGGTTCCAGCCGGTACGCGCGTGCGCGAGATAAAGACCCGATCCGGAAGCAAGGTCCAAGACCGCGTATCGGGCTTGTCCGCGGTGACCATCAGACCTTCGGTCGCCAATGCGACAAGTCCCCCGAAGCCTCCGAGTTCATCGCCCACTGCACGGGCGGCTTCGGCGGCGACGGCACGCGTAATCATTCGTGAAACGGCAGCAGTGATGATCTTGGGTTTGATTTCTTCGTACTCACGAGTCAACGATGCTCCGAAGTTCGTGACCCGGTCCATCGCTATTGCAGTGCCGTCCACGCGAACTTCCGCGGTGCGATCACTGCTACCGCTAGAAACGAGATCGGGGAAGACTAGGAACTTGAAGGCGCTGCGCTCCAATACTGCGAGGTTTTCGGTGATCGCCGCGGAAACGATCCCAATTGCAGCCCCGATCGGCATTCTCTGAGGAATCTTGAAGGGGACTCGCCCGACTCCTGCAATCACAATGATCTCACCGCCACCATCCTCGGAAGAGGCCGGGGATTGCTCAAGCAGGTTTTCGATATTCTTGCCGCGATACTCGGTGTACACTGCAAGTTGACTGATAGGAACGATCAGGCTCGAAAAAAGGCTCTCTTCGAGGGCATCGTCGTAGTGATGCATGGCAGGATCGTTCTCACCTAACTTCTCGTAAACGAAGCCTGAGAGATACGAACCCATGGCACCGTGGGCGTGATCGGGATCCGTGTCTTTCATGAAATTCCGCATTACGGTGAATCGGCCGGCCTCGACCCGCGCACCGCGCAGGTCCCCTAGCGCGAGATAATTCAAAATGTTCATCGCGTTGAGGGAGAGCCTCTCTACCGGCGAAATCTTATAGGCACCAGAGCTATCGCTGTAGATATATTTTCCTATATCGCCTGCGGTGGAGTTGCTGAGATCGAGCATTTCCAGCTCTTTGTCGGCAACCTGAAGATCTCCGCGTGACCCATCATGGTCGCCTCTCGCCAGGTGGAGCATGCCCCGTTCGAGCAATATCAGCGCGCTGTTCTTGCCAAAGGAATCGGGTATGGCGTGGATATCCTCAACGCCGAGAATCTTATTGAACTCGGCTAGGGCCTCGTCGTAGCTGCCCTGCGCTGCAAAGTTGCGTGCGGCCTCGGTTTTATCGGAGTATGTCGCGCAACCCTGCCCGACGAGGGCGACCACCATCAATACGCAGATTCGATCAATACCCCGGGATCTGGATAGTCTCCGATTGGCCAAGGCGCGTGCCCTCACAGTGTAGATCGATGGTTACCTGCCAATTTATTTTTGGATGGCTTTGCTTCTCGTAGTCTCGTTTTGGAAGCGGATTGCACTCGTTTCCACATCAATGACCTGGAGAAACAGTGAGTACTGGACACGACGCGTACTTTTGAGGCGTTCATCAACGGCCCCGACCTTGCCAGTGACATAGTACTTGGCGCCGAGTTGGCGTCCGATCATCGCTGCGGTCGCCGGGTTGAATTCGTCGCCATCCTGGCGACGGACCTCGCGAATCATCTCTGCCTGGCGCTCACGGCTCACCACCGTGACGTCACCGGTATTGACCATGAACGTTTCAATCGAACTCAGCAAGGTCAGGAGTTGGCCGCTTAGATGTTCGGTGGTGTCATTTCGAATCGGAAAGATTGTGATGACCGGCAAGTCGCCTGTATTGTCCAGGATTTCTCCCTGCCAGAACTTCGAACTGTACAGTGCGCCCAAATTTTCTTCGGTCAGGTAGTTGAGATCCACTCTGTCCAAACCGGTGCTCATGGCAGCATCGTCAAGACCGGGGTTCATTGTCCCGGGTCCACCTCGGCTTACTTTTGTCGCGCACCCGGTCGCACTTCCCAACACGAGGGCAACTAGCAACAGCAAGGCAAGTAATCCTCTGGATCGCGAAGTCCTACCCTGCGACTCCAAATAGAGCGTCATAGCCACTTTTCCAGTTGCTTGGTACGCATCGAATGATTCCCCTTGCAGCCCGAATCGAGCACGGACTCGGCTGACAAATTGTGGACTTGGCCATAGGGGCCCGTCGCGAGCCCATCATGACACGTTCGACGAGTATGTGCCTCTATAAATTCGCTCGCTGCCTGAGAGGCGGATCGCTGAGACCCGTCCGGGTTCTGATGGGGAACCCTCGCTCGAAGAGCCTACAATCGAGAATGTAGAATCGTGCGTATAGGTAAACCAATCTGCGTTTTCGCAGGGCCCGATAAGACAATTTTATGTCACGTAGAGCGGAGGCGGGGCGAGATCGCCCCGCTGCGGGACGATTTCAAGCTTTTCCCGTCCCGGAACGTGCGCCGGGCCGAGGGAGAATGGCGGGATCCAGATTTCGGAAACTCAGATGGGCCTTCGGGCCTGGGAGGGATATTTGGGATTGGCGATGTGGAGGATAGGCAATTGAAGCTGCGTTTTCGGCAATGTCCGATAACCCAAAATTCTGTCAAGCAGCGAGCCAGCCCGAGGGGGCGCGCGCGAGCGAAGCTCGCGAGAAGCCCAGCGGAGCTGGGCCTAACCCCCGATACACCCTATATCATGGACTCAGATAGCCCATGATCAAATCTGCAGTACCTGTGCACACCATAATACCGGTCATCACAACAGCAACAGAAAATCAGTGAAACCTGATGATTCTTTCTTTCAAAAAGACATACGCGAATCCCAATGTCACCATCGGGTATGCGGCGCTGATTGCCGCAATCAGGCCACCGTATAGCCCTTCCGTATCGAACGCATTGGCCAGAGGCACGCAAGCATTACCCAGCGCAAAGAATGTCATGGGTACGGCTGCCAACTTGATGCCTTCGAATGTGTGGGTATCCGTCTTCCTTCCTGCAATCAAGGCAAACGGAACCATGATCATGGCATCGCCTATAGCCATTAAGGGATAGATGTCAGCCCCTCCTGACCTGCCTGCATTAACAGGGTGCTGAAGAACGGCTCATTGTGACCGTCTCTTCTGAGTCGTGGGTCAATTTTTCGACGAGACGAGAGTCCGTGGACCCCATCTTGGAGCCGCTTTCGTCGGGGATCGGGGCGGCGCGTTTCGGGGTCGTCATGTCGCCCATTGCAGATTCCGCATCCGCACGAGGTTGTAGGCTGCGGCGGTGAAGGGAAAGACCCAGCCGACTTTTCTCCTTCCGCGGTGCCGGGTCTTGCGCATCAGCCCGACCGTCTTCATCCAACCAAACCGCGTCCAATTGAGTCCATCAAACCGCGTCCAATTGAGTCCATCAAACCGCGTCCAATTGAGCCCATCAAACCGCGTCCAATTGAGTCCATCAAACCGCGTCCAATTGAGTCCATCGACGACAAGGCGAGTGAGGCGGTTGGGTTTTTGTGCAGAATGATTCAAGTGAGACAGGTCGACTCTTGATTCCAGCTGTTGGACAATTCGGGCTACCGCGTGCTTTCTGACCCAGAGAGGATCTGCATCAGTTTGGTTTCGTCGAGGATTTCGACGCCGAGCTCTCGCGCTTTGGTGGCTTTGCTTCCCGGATTGCTTCCGACGACCACGTAGTCGGTCTTCTTGGAGACGCTGCTGGTAATGTTGCCGCCCTGGGCGCGGATGCGGCGTTTGGCTTCGTCGCGTGTCATGCTCGCCAGCGTTCCCGTTACCACGAAGGCCTTTCCGGCCAGTGCATCTCCGTCGGCCGGCGCCCGCTCGCCGACGGGCCAGTTCACACCCAGTTGGCGCATTCGGGCGATCTCGGCGGTGTTGCGCTCGTCGGCCGCGAAAGCCACCAGGCTTTCGGCGATCGTCGGGCCGATGCCTTCGACCGCTTCGAGTTCTTCGCGGCTTGCGGCGAGGGCTGGCTTGAGATCGCCAAAATGGGCGGCGAGGAGCTCGGCGACGCCCTCTCCGACGTGCCGGATTCCGAGCGCAATCAAGAAGCGGGCGAGCGTGGTGGTCTTTGCGCGCTCGAGGCTGGCGACCAGATTCGCGGCAGATTTCTCGCCCATCCGTTCCAGCGCCTCCAGCGTCGCGGCGTCCAGCGCAAAAACGTCCGACAGGCGCTTGACGCCAGCGTGTTCGACCAGTTGATCGATGAGCTTTGCCCCTAGGCCCTCGATGTCCAGCGCTCCGCGGCTCGCGAGGTGACGGAGGTTGTTCTTCAATTGCGCGGGACAATCGAGATTGGGGCAGCGCGTGACGGCTTCGTCCTCCAGGCGGACGGTCGCCGCTTTGCAGACCGGGCAACGGGCGGGGAACTTGAAGCGCCGCGCCTTCTTGGGTCGTTTGCCTTTCACGACCATCACGATCTGCGGAATCACGTCGCCGGCGCGCTGAACGACGACGGTATCGCCCACCCGCACATCCTTGCGGCCGATCTCGTCCTGGTTGTGGAGCGATGCGCTCGTGACCGTTACACCACCGACGTGAACCGGTGCGAGGCGCGCCACGGGAGTGAGCGCGCCCGTGCGTCCGACCTGAATTTCGATTCCCTCTACGATCGTGGTCTTCTGCTGCGGCGGAAATTTGAATGCGATCGCCCAGCGCGGAGCGCGCGTGAGCGTTCCGAGCTCTCGCTGGTGGTCGAGGCGGTTGACCTTGACGACGGTCCCATCGATTTCGATCGGCAAATGGTTGCGGTCGGTGAGCAGGCGCTCGTGGAAGCGAATGACCGCGTGGGCATTCTTGCAGATCTGGGTGTTCGGGCTGGCTTGGAAACCCCAGGCCTTCAGTGTTTCGATCACTTCAAACTGGGTTTTCCTGCCGTCCGGGAGCCCTTCTTCGACCGCATAGGCCCGAAAATCGAGGGTGCGCAGGCGATCCCGGTCGATGTCGTGGAGTTGGCGAAGCGAACCCGCCGCGGCGTTGCGCGGGTTGGCGAACGGCTCGAGGCCGCGCTTCAGCCGCGCTGCGTTGAGGCGCTCGAAGCCCGCAATCGGCAAAGTCGCCTCACCTCTTACCGAGACGCGCGCAGCAGCTTGCATGCCGCCGCGCAGAGCGAGTGGCAGGGTCTCGCAAAGCCGCAGGTTTTCGGTCACATCCTCGCCCACGCGGCCGTCACCGCGGGTGGCTCCGACCACCAGCCGCCCGGCCTGGTAGACGAGTTCGATCCCCACACCATCGAGTTTGGGTTCGGCCCAGTATTCGATCTCGCCTTCGATCTCGAGCATCCGGCGTACCCGCTCGTCGAAAGCGAGCATTTCAGCGCTGTCCATGGCGTTGTCGAGCGAGAGCATCGGTACGCGGTGTTCGACGGGTGCGAAACCCTGGCCGGGCGGAGCGCCGACGCGCCCGGCCGGAGAATCCGCTCTTCGCAGCTCGGGGTTCTCCGCTTCGAGCGCCACGAGTTCTCGGTACATCGCGTCGTATTGGGCGTCCGAGATTTCGGGGCGGTCTTCCAGGTGGTAGAGCCGACCGTGGTGATTGAGTTCGTCGACCAGCTTGTTGATTCGACTTGCAGCGGAAGGTGGTTTTCGGGAGTTCGGCATGGGTCGTCGGATCTTATCAAGGCGGCCGCCCGGGCTCGCGGGTCCAGCGGACGGGCGCAGGGTTCGCGATGGGGGCCGAATCGCCAATGGTATGCCTCATTTACACCCAAGTCCTTGTCAATACTGAGAAAATCGTATTAAAGCGAAAGCTCGGTCGGGGCGATGAGTGCGCTGGGGTCGCATGGGTACGCGCAGCCCGGTTGCCGCGATTTGCGCGCCGATCGGGCTCGATCGGCCAGGCCGGCTTCAGCGGAGAGCATGGGAGAGAGCGGATGATCGAAGGTGCGACCCGCGCGACCTCAGCGCTTCGCAAAGGCGGGCCCGAGCGCCCGTGCGTTGAATGCTGCATTTCCGTCTTGGACACACCCGGTGGGATGCGCGAGGGAGCCCCCAGCTGATGGCTGCAAAAGGGAAGTCGGGTTCGGCGCAGGCCGACGAAAAAACAGGTTTCCCGGGCCGGGGCTTTCGCGTGCTCGTGGTGGATGACGCCGAGAGCATCCGAACCCATCTGGCGAACCTTCTCGAGTTGTCGGGCTACGATGTCGACTCGGTAGAAGATGGCAGGTGTGCTCTCGCACTGCTCGATGGCGGAGCGGCTCCCGACGTGATCATTCTCGATGTGATGATGCCGGGCATCGACGGCATCGAGACCCTTCGCCAGATCCGAAAGAGCCACGGCGACGTCCCCGTGATCATGCTGTCGATGGTTGGCAAAGCGAGCACCATTGTCGAAGCCATGCAGCTCGGCGCATCCGATTACATCAACAAGCCCTTCGACGAAGAAGAGCTCCAGGCGACACTCGACAAGGTACTCGAGAAGAAGAGCCTCGAGCGCCAACGACAGATACTGAGCAAAGAGATGCAGCGCTATCGCGATGGCGTCGCATGGGCCAGCGCGCCAATGCAGGAGATTCGGGTTGTCCTGGAGCAGGTGGGTGAAACCAACGTGACCATTCTGATCCAGGGTGAGAGCGGAGTCGGCAAAGAGATCGTCGCGCGCACCGCTCACTCGGTGTCGACTCGCTCGGAGCATCCCTTCGTCAAGGTGAACTGCGCAGCGCTCCCCGAAGAGCTTCTCGAAAGCGAACTCTTTGGCTACGAAAAGGGCGCTTTCACCGGCGCAGTTCGCCGCAAGACCGGAAAATTCGAACAGGCCCACAAGGGCACCATCTTTCTCGATGAAATTGGGGAGATGAGCCCACCGCTGCAGGCCAAGCTCTTGCAGGTGCTGCAGGATCACGAATTCACGCGGCTCGGTGGAAACGTGGAAGTCAAAGTCGACTTGCGCATCGTCTGTGCGACCAACCGCAAGCTCGACGAGATGGTCGCGGAAGGCACTTTTCGAGCGGATTTGTTCTTTCGGCTCAACGTCGTCAATGTCACGATCCCTCCGCTGCGCGAGCGTTGCGAGGAGATTCCGATCCTCATCGATTCCTTCTTGAAGCGCTATTCGACCCTCTATGGCAAGCGGCTTCCCGTCATGGGTGCAGAGTTGAGGGATGCGCTCCAGCGCTATGCGTTCCCGGGAAACATTCGCGAACTCGAGAACATGATCAAACGCGTGATCGTCTTCGAATCCGATCGCCCCGTTCTCGACGAATTGATCGAGCGCGAGCGGAGCACGTCGACCGGCTCCAGTGCGCTTGCCGAATTCATCGCGCACTCGGAAAAGACCGCGGGCGAGGTCCCGCTGCGCGAGGTCGGCCGCCGAGCGGCTCAGGTGGTCGAGCGCGAGATCATCAGCCAGATGCTTCGCTACACCGACTGGAACCGCAAACAGGCCGCTGGCCTGCTGAGCATCAGCTACAAGACCCTGCTACAGAAGATCCGCAGCTGCGAGATCGAACCCGGATAGCCCGCGCTCGAGAGGATCGCGGAATCGGGTGACACCGATCCTCGTCGGGAACCGGTGTCACGGTGTTCTGCGGGACTCTCTGGCCCGGCAGGTGGTTGCGGAAGTTCCAGTGGCCGCCCGCGCAAACCCGGCAGGTGGTTGCAGAAGTTCCAGCGGCCGCCCGCGCAAACCCGGCGAGCGGTGCGGAGGGAGCATGGTCGGGATTTGTCCGCTCAGCAATCCGATTCGGGAATACGCGTGGGGTTCCCGTAGCGCGATTGCAGAACTACTCGGCCAGCCGGTTCCTTCGCCTGGCCCCCAGGCCGAAATCTGGATGGGCGCCCACCCGAGTGATCCGTCACGGGCCCGTTGTGGTGACGGCTGGGTTCCGCTGCCCGAGCTTTTGCGCAAGGATCCGACGGGCGTGCTCGGGGAGGCTGTCGCCGCGCGCTTCGATGGCGAGCTTCCGTTTCTCTTCAAGGTTCTGGCCGTTGGCCAACCGCTTTCGATCCAAGCGCACCCCAACCGAGAACAGGCTCGAGCGGGGTTCGATCGCGAGAGCGCGCAAGGAATCGCGCTCGATGCCCGTGAACGCAACTACCGGGATCCGCACCCCAAGCCCGAGTTGCTTTGTGCGGTCTCGCCGTTCTCGGCGCTGTGCGGCTTTCGCCCGGTTTTGGAGACCGCAGAAGCATTTCGAGCGTTTCGGGTCGAAGCCTTCGCCACTGAGATCAAGGCACTGGAATGCGCGGCCGAGCAGACGGCGCTCGAATCTTTGATCGCGGCGGTACTGTCCGCGGACGGTGACCGACTGGCTCTCGCGATCGAGCAGGCCGCGACGGGCGCGGAGCGGCGGTCGGCGGATCCCGTCGCGCGCTGGATCACCGCACTTGCGTCGCTCTATCCGGGAGACGCTGGAGTGCTCGCCCCGCTGTTTCTCAACCTCGTCACGCTGGCTCCCGGCGAGGCGATGTATCTGGCTGCGGGGGGGCTGCACAGCTATCTCGAAGGTGTCGGGATCGAAATCATGGGAAATTCCGACAACGTGCTGCGAGGTGGATTGACCGCAAAACACGTCGACGTTCGGGAACTCTGCCGGGTGTTGCGCTTCGAGCCCGGTGAGGCGGAGATCCTCCTGCCGCGAGAGGTCTCACCGGGTGAGCGGGTCTTCGAGACGCCGGCCGACGAGTTCGAATTGGCGGTGATCACCGTTGCCGAGGGAGAGCCCTGGCGTAGTGCGCGATCTCGCGGCGTCGAGATCCTGCTCGCGATCGAAGGGGTTGTGACGATTACGGATCGAGGCGTGGGTGAATCCTTCACCTTGGAGCGCGGTGCCTCGGTGCTCATCCCAGATTCGG
>JACZVU010000092.1 GCA_022572485.1 Myxococcales bacterium | reverse complement strand
ACACCGCGAGATTTGAGGCCGACGAAGCGGTTCTCGACCATGTCCACCCGACCCACTCCGTGTTCCCCGGCAAGCGCGTTGAGCCGGTGCAGCAACTGAGCGGGCGAGAGCGTTTCCCCATCGATCGACACCGGCGTTCCGCGCTCGAAGGCGATCACGACCTCGGAAGGCAGGTCTGGCGCCTTCTCGGGGGATTTCGTCATGAGGAACATCGATTCATCGGGCGCGCGCCAGGGATCTTCGAGAAGCCCGCCCTCGTATGAGATGTGCATCAGGTTGCGATCGATCGAGTAGGGTTTTTCGAGTGTCGCCGTCACCGGGATTCCGTACTTCTCGCAGTACGCGAAACAGTCGGACCGCGATCGGATCTCCCACTCGCGCCACGGCGCGATGATATGGAGTTCAGGAGCGAGGGCTCGAAACGTGAGTTCGAACCGAACCTGATCATTGCCTTTGCCGGTCGCTCCGTGTGCGACCGCATCGCAGCCGGTTTCAAGAGCGACCTCGGCCTGGTGCTTTGCGATCAGCGGCCGCGCAAGAGCGGTCCCGAGCAGGTAGGTACCCTCGTAGATCGCCCCTCCGCGGATCGCCGGAAACACGAAGTCGCGCGCAAACTCTTCGCGCAGATCGCGGGTCACACAGTCGACCGCGCCCGTCTCCCTGGCCTTCTCCGGGAGCCCGGTGAGTTCCTCTTCCTGACCCACGTCCGCCGTATAGGCCACGACCTCACATCCATAGGTGTGAATCAGCCAGTGGAGGATCACAGAAGTGTCCAGACCACCGCTATAAGCCAGACAGACTCTCTTCACTTGACGTCGCGCGGACATGAATCGGCGCCTCCGGACGGGCAGTCTACCGAAGCCTCCACCGAGGTCACACGCAATGATCGATGGGTCTGGTTCAGGGGGTGATCGCGGAAGCGCCTGAGAGCAAGCTCTGGAGTTCGTCGGCCCGCTTCCGCAACAACTCGACGGTACTGGAAACGTCTTCCAGCATCAGGCGATAGCGCTCGGCTCGGCGGCCTCCGACCTGCTCGGAAAATTCGCCGAGACACCGGCTGAGTTCCTCGAGCGGCTCCTGGATCTCTCTCGCGCACTCGATCATTCGGCGATCGCTGCTGAGTTCGACGGTAATCAGAATCACGACACCGACGCGGTTGTCCTCCGCTGAAATCGGCGAAGCCACCGCCCAGTAGCCGCAACTCTCTTCGCGCAACTGAAAGCGAACCGACTCGGCACCGCCGCAGACATCCGCCACTGCGCTCAGAATCGCTTCACGCGAGCCCCCTTCAAAGAGTGTGGCCAGCTCCTGATCACGGGCCTGATCCAGCGAAATTTGAAAGTGGGACTCGAAGGAGGGGTTCAGGTGGACCACTCGCCCATCGGGATCGCCGACCAGAACTGGCGCATCCAGGCAATCGAGCAGCGAGCGATTGCTCATCGAAAGAGCCGGGCCGTACAAGACCGATCGATTTCAGCCGCGAATGGCTGATTCAGATTCGCTCTGAAAGCTTTACTGGGGGAGGTCATACGCTTCGTTCTCTTTGATGATCTGCGCTATTTCTTCTTCCGATAGAGTACCCGCTGCGTTGACTGTGATACTCTGCTCGCGCTCCGTTGCCACATCGCGAGCAAAGACATTCACGATGCCATCCGAATCGATTTCAAACGAAACTTCGATCTCGGGCTCTCGCGCCTTCGCCTTGGGAATTTCAGTAAGCACGAACTCACCAAGCAGGTGGTTCTCGTCGGATTGCTCGCTCTCTCCCTGTAAAACCCGGATCTTCACCGCGGTTTGATCGTCTCGCGTCGTCGTAAACATGTGAGACTTTCGGGTCGGAACTGTCGAGTTTCGGAGAATCAGCGGCGCAAATTGCCCCTCGAACGTTCCGATTCCCAAAGAGAGCGGGGTTACGTCGAGCAACAGAAGACTATCGTCGTGCGAGTCGAGAATGTCGGCTTGAATTCCGGCGCCCATCGCCACCACTTCATCGGCATTCAAACCCTTATGAGGCGGCTTCTTGAAGAAACTGGTGACGCATTGCTGTACGAGTGGCATGCGGGTTTGCCCACCAACCAGCACGACCTGATCGATATCAGCAGGTGTCAGGCCCGCATCCGTGACGCACTGTTGCACCGCATCCATCGTCTTGTGAACGATGTCCCCAACGAGACCCTCGAGAGTTTCTCGCGTTATTTCCATATTGAGATGACGCGCGCCACTCTCGTCGTTCGCAATGAAAGGCAGATTGATCTCGGTGACGCTCAGCGAAGAGAGGTCGCACTTTGCTTTCTCCGAGGCATCCTTGAGGCGCTGCAAGGCCATCAGGTCATTGCTCAGATCGATGCCGTCGGCCTCTTGGAATTCCTTCAATACGTGACAAACGATACGGCGGTCGAAATCCTCGCCGCCGAGGAAGGTATCTCCGGCAGTCGCCAGCACTTCGACGACGCCACTCCCGAGCTCCAGAATCGAGATGTCAAATGTTCCGCCGCCCAGATCGTAAACGGCAATCGTCTCCTCTCGCTCTTCACCAACCCCGTACGCGAGAGCTGCGGCGGTCGGCTCGTTGATGATCCGCAGCACCTCGAGGCCCGCGATCTTGCCGGCATCCTTTGTGGATTGTCGTTGAGAGTCGTTGAAGTAGGCGGGAACCGTGATCACTGCCTGCGTCACGGGCTCTCCGAGATACTCTTCGGCGACCCGCTTCATTTCCCGGACGATCACGCCCATGACCTCGGGACAGGTGAATACCTTGCCGGCGATCTCCAGACGCGCGTCGTCGTTTTCTCCTCGCACGATCTTGAAGGGACACAGGTTCATCGCCTTCTGTACTTCAGGAGAATCGAAGCGGCGTCCAATCAAGCGCTTGACGGCGTACAGTGTATTTTCGGGGTTCGTGATCGCCTGGCGCTTGCAGAGATGGCCGACCAGCCGTTTTCCGTCCGACGAGATCGCGAACATCGATGGCGTCGTCCTGTAGCCTCCTGTGTTGGGGATGACGATCGGTTTCCCCTGATCAACCATAGAGACACAAGAATTTGTCGTTCCCAGATCGATACCAATCACGCGCCCCATCACACGCCTCCACCTTTTGCTGAACGGCGTGGACGCCGCAGCTCTTGCAACTTTGCCTTCACTTCTTTATTTTTAGGATCGAACCGTGCAGCCTCTGTCAAAACTGATTTTGCCTTCTCGCGCAGACCGTTGGCGCGAAGCACGCGTGCAAGGGTGAGCCGCTTCTCGGTGGATTCGGGACACAGCTCGCAAGCAGCCTCCGCGTACTCCGTGGCACGCCCTAGATCGTGGAGGTCGAAGGCCAGCAGCGCTGCCCGATGGTTGACTTCGGGATCTGCTGGCCGGTGGATCAAAACCTCTTCCAGCAGGCGCAGCGCTTCGCTCTTGCCACCCGAATCGATCGCGTCGCCGTCCGAATCGAGAAGCTTGGCTGCTCGCTGCTCGTAGTAGTGCGAGAGAATGTCCGAGAAACGCGTGCGGTACTCGTCATTCCAGGGATCGAAGGCAATGGCGAGGCGCAAACTCGGCACCGCCTCATGCCAGCGTTCTCGTTGCGCCGCAACCATCGCCACTTCAAAGAATTGGCGCGCCTTGAGCTTTCGCTCGGCGAGAATCTGCGGGGGAATCCGGAAGTGCCTGCGCAAGCGCTCGAGGGTCTGTCGCTTGGTGAGCTTGCGGGGCGGAAGCTCCCGCTTCGGCGCGGCGTCCGCCTCACTCGCCTCGGCGACCGGTTCGGGCTCGGGCATCGGTCCCATCGTCCGTTCGATCTCCGCACGGGTGGTGGGGTCCGACAACAGCTCGTAGGCCTCGACGAGCTTCCGGAAGACCCGCTCGAGGCGCACCGAGTAATCCCCGAGGTTGGCTCGAAAGTAACGATCCGGGTGATAGATTTTCGAAAGAGAGAAGTAGGCCCGCTTGATCTGCTTGCTGTCTGCATCGCGGGAGATGTCAAGCAACTCGAAGTAGGGCTTGTCGAGGGACGCCTCGAATTCGAGAATCTGCGCCTGCAGTTCGGGCGTGATGTCGAGCGAGGAATCGATGCGCGGATCCGACCTATAATCGACCGGTTCCGCTTCGGCCTGGGCTTCCGCGACCTGCGGCGAGACCTCCGCGCAGTCGGGCTTGCCTCCGCCGATCACGACGACGCCTTCGGACAACCAACGCTCGAGACAGCGATCCACCTCTTCGGGAGCAATCCCGCCGATTTGACGCAGCAATGTCAACGACGTGTGGCCGTCGATACGGGAAAGCAAGAAACCCTCCTCGGGACTCAATTGCAGATTGGATAGGTCCCAGCTGGAAGCAAGTCGCGGAATACACTGCTCCTGCTCGGAACCCTCCACCGAATGCATGGATCCCCCCCACAGGGTCCAAAAGGAACCCCCGCACCCGTTTTCATCGGTCTGCAGGCATGAAAAGCTGAGAGTCACGGCGAAAACCCATTGAAGAGACGCCGACCTGCGCGACCTGGCTGCCGCACGGCACCGATCGGAGTCCCCCGCGGGGAAAGAAGTCGAAAACTTCGCGCAAGGGCCGCCCGGAAACGAGCGAGATTCGAAAAGCGCGAACGCCGTCAAGCCCCGACGCGGTCTGACCGGGGCGAATTCACCTCAGATCGAGGCGCCGAGCAGACGCTCGAGAATCGCCTTCTGGGTATGAAGTCGATTTTCGGCCTGTACGAGCACGAGGCTTCGGTCCCCGTCGAGCACTTCGTCTGTGATTTCTTCGCCGCGGTGGGCGGGCAAGCAGTGCATCACGTAAGCGTTCTCACTCCGCCCAAGGAGTTCCGCGTTCAGCTGGTAGGGCTGAAAAATCTTCTTCCTGAATTCTCGCTCGTCCTCTTGCCCCATGCTGGTCCAAGTGTCGGTGTAGATGAAGTTGGCTCCGCGAACGGCTTCGATGGGGTCTTCGGACCAGCTGATCTTCGCTCCGCTCGCCGCAGCGAGTTTGTCGGCCCGACGTCTCACGTGCAGCGCGGGGCGGTGGCTCGCGGGCGTGGCGAGGCGCAGTTCGAGACCGAGTATCGACGCTCCGAGGGTCAGCGAATTCGCCATGTTGTTGCCATCGCCCAGGTAGGTGATGACTGCGTCCTTCAACTCGCACTTCTCGGCGATGGTCTGGAGGTCCGCCATGACCTGACAGGGATGAAGCAGATCCGTGAGCCCATTGATCACCGGGATGCACGCAACCCGGGCGAACTCCTCGACCAACGCGTGGCTGAAGGTTCGCGCGACGATGCCATCGACCCAACGCGAAAGGTTGTTCGCGACATCCTGCGGAGATTCCCGGGTTCCGACCCCGATCTGCTCGGGCCGAAGCAGGATCGCGTGCCCTCCGAGCTGCGTCATGCCCGCTTCGAAGGTGACGTGCGTCCGTAGCGAAGGTTTCTCGAAGAACATCGCGAGCACACGACCTGGCAACGTCTGATGTCTCTTCGACTGCTGGCGAAGCTCCTTCAACTCTCTCGCGCGATCGAGCAGCGCGAGCAACTCTTCGGCACTCCAATCGGCGAGTGTGACAAAGTCCTTGGGCATTTCAGCGCGTGATCAGCGTACCGACGCCACCATCGGTGAAGATCTCGAGGAGCACCGCGTGAAGCACTCGGCCGTCGAGAATCGTCGCACTGGAGACTCCATCTTCCAACGCTTCGATGCAACAGCGAACTTTTGGAATCATACCTTCGCGGACCGTCCCGACTTCGATCAGCTTGCGAGCCTCTTCCGCGCCGATCCTACTGACGACGCGCCCTTCCGCGTCCTTTATCCCTTCGACGTCCGTCAGCAGGATGAATTTCTCGGCGTGTAGCGCACACGCAATCGCACTCGCGGCATCATCGGCGTTCACGTTGTGGGTAACACCGTCTGCATCCACCCCAATCGGAGCAATCACGGGTACGAAGCCGGCCTCTGCGACCGACACGATGGACGCGGGGTCAACCGAGACGACTTCTCCGACGCGTCCGAGATTGC
Organism: Myxococcales bacterium; assembly: GCA_022572485.1. The sequence goes on along the minus strand of JACZVU010000092.1, from coordinate 3,911 downwards.
GATCTTCGTGGAGGCGTCTCGTGACCCGAATCATTCCACCGTCACCACCGGTGAGTCCGATCGCGCGCCCACCACCCTGCTCGATCAGCGCGACGATTTCCGGGTTGACTTTTCCGCCCAGCACCATCTCGACGACTTCCATCGTCGCATCGTCGGTGATGCGAAGGCCATCGACAAAGCTGGATTCGATGCCCAGCCGAACCAGGGTCTCGCCGATCTGCGGTCCACCACCATGCACGATCACCGGACGGAGCCCGATGTACTTGAGCAAGACCACGTCGATCGCAAACGACGCGCGCAGGTCGGGATCGCTCATCGCGCTCCCGCCGTATTTGATCACGATGGTCTGATCGTAGAAGCGCCGCATGTAGGGCAACGCTTCGATCAGCACCTCAGCCTTGTCGATCAGAGTCTTCATCGGAAGCCCGCGAGCATAGGTGCTTCGGCGAAAAAACCCGAATGGCGTCGGCGGCACGAGCCCCTAGCGGGCGAATCCTTCGGATTCGCTTGCGGCGCCGGGGCCTGTTCGGCCGCCTGGCGGGCGAATCCTGCGGATTCGCTTGCGGCGTCGCGCAATCCCATCCTTAGGGATGCGCTCCTAGACCCGGGGCTGATGCTCGCGACGAGCCTTTGCAACCTCGTCCACGCATTCGAGCAGGCCGCGGTACAGGAGCGCGTTTCGGACGGCTGCCGAGATCGCTGCCGCGAGGATTTCGCCAGTTCGCGCGGAGGCGGGAACTCCGGTTTCCAGGAACACGCGCATCACGCCCATTGTCTTGTTGCGAAAGCGAACGGGAACGCAGAGCAGGGGGCTGACCGCACCGCATTCAGGAGTATCGACCTCCGGATCGAAGCGGGGGTCCCGATCGGGCGCATCTGTTGCCACCAGTCGACCGGTTTGGAGCACGACACCGGTGAGTCCAGAGTCGACCGGCAGCTTCTCCCGATCTGCATGTCCGGCGCGTTCACATTGATTTTCGAGAATCAGCTCCCGGCCATTCGATCCAAGCAGGTAGAGCGAAACCGGAGCAGCCGGCACTCCGGTCGCAACCACCGCGAGCGACGCACTGATCACCCGTTCGGGCTCGACCTCGGAGGTGATCACGTCGCAGATGGCACGGGCCAACTCCGCGTCTTCGGAAACGCCAGCCTTGTCCTCATGGACACCTATCGGTGTCGATCCTGCGACGAGCTGCGGCTCGGGCTCGCTTCGGTCCACATCCGCCGCAGCTTTGGTTTCACCTCGGGTCCGCAATCGCGCGATCAGCGGGCCAATCTGCAGCGCCAGAATTTGCAACAGGCTGAGATCCTGGGAGCCAAACGAGCCTCCGTCTCCACGTTCTGTCACACACAGAACACCGATCGGTTTTCCGTCGCCCTTGATCGGAGCAACCGCAAACGCGCCCGATCGATACCGGCCATCGACGACTCGACCCGCGAAGCGTTTGTGCTCGCCGACATCCGAGACGGCGAGAGCCCTGCCCTCGTCGAGTACCCAGCCCGCCACGCCCGATCCGATCTCCACGGGATCCATTTCCGCCGGTTCGACATCGCAACCCGTTGCTCCGACGACCCGGAGCGGCCCAGAATCTCCTTCCAGGAGCATCAGCGAGGCCCTGGATACGTCGAGTACATCCGCCACCGCGAGCGCCATTCGATCGGCGAGAGCAGATTCCGACTCGTCGGCTTCCGATTCACTCGCCAATGCCGCCAACTGGGTTTCGAGCGCGGCGAGTCGTGAGCAGAGCGATTCCCAACTCGCGTGCATTCCCGAACTCAACAGGGCTCGACGAACCGCAAGCACGAGTTCTTCGTTGTGAAGCGGCTTCGCGAGATAGTCACAGACTCCGATGCGCAGAGCATCGAGTACGCGATCGTGATCCAGCTGCGCCGAAAGCACGATCACACGCAACCCGGGCCGCTCGGCGCCCAACCTGCGCAATAGATCGAGGCTGCCGGCTCCGGGCATCCCGAGGTCGAGGATGACGACGCCCACCTCAGGCCGCCTGGCGAGCTCGAAGGCGTCCTCTTCCCGCTCCGCGGTGATGCAATCGATCGATGCGTCTCGCAGCGCATCGCAAATTGCCTCTCGAAAAAAGCGCTCGCCGTCAACGACGAGTACCCGGGTTGACTCTTCGGCCATCTCGATCCTCTCGACTCCCTACGGACTCATGTGGCTGCGGTCATCACAAGATGTACCGCGACAGGTCTACATCTTCAACGAGATCTTCGAGTCGGTCGCGCACGAACTTTTCATCGATCGTGATTCGAATCGCGCCAAGATCTGGCGCGTCGAAGCTCACCTCTTCCAGCAGCTTTTCCATGATCGTATGCAGTCGCCGCGCTCCGATGTTGTCCGTTCGCTCGTTCACGAGCGCCGCAAAGCTCGCGATCGCGTGGATCCCATCCTCTTTGAAATCGAGTTCGACATTTTCGGTCTTCAGCAACTCGCTGTACTGGAGAACCAGCGAGTTCTGGGGCTCCGTTAGGATGCGAATAAAATCGTCTCGGTTGAGGCTCGAGAGTTCGACCCGGATCGGGAATCGACCCTGGAGTTCGGGAATCAGGTCCGAAGGCTTCACGACGTGGAAAGCTCCTGCAGCGATAAAGAGGATGTGATCCGTCTTCACCGGGCCGTGCTTGGTTTGAACCGTCGAGCCCTCGACAATCGGAAGCAGGTCGCGTTGGACACCCTCCCGAGAGATATCCGCGCCGGCCCGGTCGCTCGAACCACCGGTCACCTTGTCGATCTCGTCGATGAAGACGATCGCGGTCTGCTCGACGCGCTCGATGGCAACCTCCCGAACGTGCTCCATGTCCACCAGACGCGTTGCCTCTTCGGCGAGCAACGCATCGCGAAGTGCGATGCTCGTGTGAGTGAACGCGCCCGGGTTCAGGATGATGAAACTCACCTTGTCCGTGGCGGCTTGTTGCACGCGGTCGATTAATTCGTGTTCGGCATTCGACTGATAACACTCGAGCTCATGGCCGAGCTCAGTGGCCAGTGATTTCGCCCGTTCCTCGATATCGTCCAGGCTCGTGGCACCGTAAACCTCAGGCTCGCGTGATCCGAGCAGGTTCAGGTTGGGTCCATTGATGAGGAGAAAACTGGGCATTTAGTCTCGTTATTAGCCAGTTTGCCGAAGATGGCGCCAATTCTAACCCTTTTCGAGTACTTTGGCGCAAGTTTTACCGTGCGGGGACTCCTACAGCAGTTCGAGTGCGGCTTTTGCGTCCTCGGTGGTGATGGCACCGTTGTCGAGGCGACCTAAGATGCTGCTGACCTCGTCGAGATGGCTGCGATGCAGCTCACCGATGTAGGCGCTGAGAAATTCGCCATTTCGCGAGATAAACATCGTAAACGGCATTGCGATGAACTGCAGACCCGTGGATTCGGCCACGGCCATGGCGTCTTCCTGGCCAACCAGAATGGGATAGTTGAACTCAGCCTGCTCTGCGTAGGCCGCAACCTCTTCGGCGAAATCGACGGCGATCTCAACGGTTTCCCGAGTGGTTGACTGATCATCGGTGATCACTACCTCAACCACCCGGCTCCCATGCCGTTCAATTTCCATCTCGATACTGGCCAAACACTGCGAGAGTTTGTCGGGCCGGTTGTAAGACGGGATCGCGATGGTCAACAGCGGATCCTCCAACTCACTGTGGCTGGCGATCCCGATCCGGCTGGAATCGACTGTCGCTGGAGAGACACGGGAGATCGATTCAATTGAGGATCGGACCTCAACGGCGAGGGCGCGTTGAAGTTGTGAGAGCCATTCCATCTGCTCTGTAGCCTCCTTGGACAGCACTTCGAGCTGCCGAATTCGTCCTATCAGCGCCGTGACATCCATGTCCGCACGGTGACTGGCCTGTTCCACAACCGGGTCGTGATTGGTCATCAGGCTCAGATA
>JACZVU010000195.1 GCA_022572485.1 Myxococcales bacterium | reverse complement strand
TATACTTTGCAGACCCAGATCCGGCGTGGAGTCTATCCCGACGGCCCGCGATCGCGTTTCCGAAGGCGGTTCGACCGGCCCACGTAAAGGTGGCGGCCACTTTCAGAGAACATATAGATGCCGTGTGTAGGCATGTCCTTTGGGAGAGTGGAGCCACGGACCGGATCCATCGCGAGTAGAGCCCTAAACAACGGATCCATTCCCTCAACGTGGGCACGAAACTTCTTGTCCAAAGACAGCTCCTATGTCCCGCTGGCCGCGCTCCTCTGCTCCCCGCTCGGCCACCTCTCACTTAGTGCGCAGCCTCAGGAACTGGACCAGTCGAAATTCTTCAAAATCTCTTCAAGCTTCTCCGCATCCTTGGAAACCTTATTCCACATCGCGGTGACTGCCGCCTCGACTGCCTCGGATGAGTAATCAGGCTCGCCATCATCGATGAGGGCCTTGTGGTTGATCCTCAATATCCGAGTGAATTTCGCATCTCCACTGAGCCCCTTCTTGCCAACCTTGAAACCTGCGGCTTGGACGGTTTCTGCCAGACGGAGCCGTACGTCGTCATCGTCCATCGGTCCGATTTCGAAGATCATGTGGAAAGACTGTTTGTTCCGATTCAGGCCAGCGCGGTAGATCAGCGGAACCCGACGGGGCAGAAACCACCAGCCTCCCTCCTGGGTCGGTAGGCTTGCCCCAAGGGACTTGGGGAGGAACCAAGCCTGATTCGTTCGCAACGCAATGAACTCGCAGTCGATCTCGCTCCGAAGCTGTGCCTCCATTGCTCCGGAGATGTCTGAAACAGCGCCATACTCGACGATCAAGTCGATGGCCTGGCGGTGTTTGCGGTAGATGTCCCGGCAGAGATCTGAGAGTTCAGTGTCCTGCATTGTCAATCTCCTCAATGCTTCGATGTAGTGATCGAGCAATACTCTGGCGTCGTCGGGGATTCGGCTGCGGTGTTGGAGTACCAATTGCTCCAAGATCTCCAGAACGTCGTTGTGACCAAAAGACATGAACCCTGCTTCGAGTGCCTCGTCGGACGGATCCTCTCCTTCGAGGGTCAAATAAACCGGCGCTACTTCGAAATGTGAGAACTGCTCACGGACTGTCGCCAGGTACCGAAGCAATTGCCCTTCGCTCTCCTTGCTGTAGATCTTGTTCTCGATCAGGAGGCACCACTTGCCCGCGTAACTGAATGCAAGCAGGTCGATGTTCTTCCACTCGCGACGAACGGTCGCATCGCTCAGGTCCATCAACTCGATTTGGGCGGGTCTGAACTTGAAGACGTCCGAATCGTTGTTCATCAGCAGACGGGTCAGGAAGCGCCGCAGGAACAGAGAACCCAACCCGTGGTTTTCATCCGGAGACAACAGCCATCCGAGGATGTTGCTGTGGCGGATCTCCGCACGTGAGATTCGCAGCACGTTGAAGATATTGAAGGTGGAAAGACGCGCGTCGAGCTTCTCGAGTTCGGGATTGTCAACTAGGAAGTCGTCGAGTGCGCGGAGATTGGTTTTCAATTCGCCGTTGCTCACAGACATCCGCTCCAACTCGCCGTCATTCAATGTCCCCATCGTGCTGTTGGGATCGTGGATTTTGTGAATCAAGACAATACAAGATCGATTGCCGGTTTCGGCCCGCAGGGCCGGCTCCTCGATGAGCGGCCTTCTGGGTGCTCAATGGGCGTACCACGCTTCGAGCCGCCCCCTGATCGCGAATCCCAGGCGAATGTGTGCCCGAGATTCCGCCAAAACCTTGCCCTGCCGACTTGACTGTGCCGCCGCTCAGAGCGTCCATGCACGGTGCGCGCCCTGCGACCCGAAACCCATGGCTACTGGGCTCCGCGCTTGCGGCGTAAGACGCTGCGGAGCCGCGGGATTCGGAGACCGAGTGACGGAGGCCATTGATGTCATGCCGGAGACAAGCAAGCACCACGCTCGCCGCAGATCTCGCCGCTCTCGAAGAGTTCTCTCGCGGAGCGCTACGGCAGCGGTGGGAAGATCTCTATGACACGCCGTGCCCTTCACGTATGAGCAGCTCATTAATGCGGCGAGCGGTGGCCTACCGGATACAGGAGCAGGCCCTGGGCGGGCTCAATCGTGCGACGCGCCGACGCCTCGACCGGGCCACAGCGGACCTCGCCGCCGGACGTCCTCTCGCGGCTCCTGCACCCAAGATCAAGCCCGGGACAAGACTCCTGCGCGAGTGGCAGGGGGTCGTCCACGAGGTGATTGTGCTCGAACGGGGGGTGGAGTATCGCGACCAGACATGGCCCTCCCTCTCCGCTCTCGCGCGCGATATCACCGGCGCGCGCTGGTCGGGGCCTCGGTTCTTCGGCTTGAAGGAGGCGGTGGGTGACCGCCGCTGAGGCCCGGCGCATGCGCTGCGCAATCTACACACGCAAGTCCTCCGAGGAGGGACTCGAGCAGGCTTTCAACTCGCTCGACGCTCAACGCGAGGCGTGCGAGGCCTACATCCGCAGCCAGGCCGGTGAGGGTTGGCGCCTCGTCCGAACGCACTACGACGACGGCGGGTACTCAGGCGGAACGCTCGATC
>JACZVU010000091.1 GCA_022572485.1 Myxococcales bacterium | reverse complement strand
CCGGGTTCTGGTGTTCGCAAAGGGCGCCAAAGAAAAAGAAGCCCTGGACGCTGGAGCGGATTACGTCGGTGGCGACGATCTGGCCAAGAAGATTCAGAGCGAGGGCTGGCTGGAATTCGAGCGGGTGATTGCAACGCCCGACATGATGAGCGTCGTCGGGCGGCTTGGAAAGGTACTCGGGCCGCGCGGCCTGATGCCGAATCCGAAGCTCGGAACCGTCACGATGGACGTCGCGCAGGCGGTCAGCGACCAGAAGGCTGGGAAGGTGGAATATCGCGTCGACAAGGCGGGGACCATCCACGTCTCGATCGGCAAGAAGTCGTTCGAACCGAGCCAACTGCTCGAGAACGCGCAGGCGCTGCTCGACGTAATCATCAAGGCGAAACCCGCTGCGAGCAAGGGTGTCTATCTCAAGAAGATTTCGGTTTCGACCACGATGGGTCCGGGTATTTGGATCGATCCGATGAGCATTACAAGCAAGGCGGCCTGATAGATCCTGAGGTTCCGGGGCTTCTCGCCGGATCCGGTGAAGCCCGAGCGTCTGCAAGGAGTGAGCGAGCGGTGCTGACACGAACGCAGAAAGAAGAGCAGGTTGCGGAGCTGAATGAAAAGTTCAGCCGGGCCAAGAGCGTCTACGTTGCCAACTACCGGGGTTTGGACGTGGCTGCGGCCAACAAGCTGCGCCAGCGGATCCGCAAGGAAGGCGCTGGCGATTTCGAATACCGCGTCGCCAAGAATTCGGTTTTGCGCCGTGCGGTGGTGGATTTGGATGTAGCGGGCCTCGCCAATTATTTCGAGGGGCCGACCGCGGTTGCAATTTCCTTTAGCGATCCGGTGGGTCTGGCCAAGGTCTTGTCGGATTTTGCGAAGGACCATGAGGTCTTCGAACTCAAGGGAGGTGTGGTCGACGGTGAGTTCATCGACACCGCGCAGATCGCAGCGCTCGCAAAGCTGCCGTCGATGGACGAACTGCGCGGAATGACCATCGGTTTGCTGCAGGCCTCCGCGACGAAGCTGGTTCGGTTGATCGGGGAGCCCGGCGCGCAGTTGGCGCGCCTGGTCGAAGCCCGCAGGGCGCAGCAAGAGGAAAGTTGAGTATCGCGATTTCAAACGGGGCGTGCTGACAATGCTCCGACGGATGGGCAATGCCCATCATTGAATCATGATCCGGCGGGAATGAATCCGCCAGCACCGCTCGAATGGATTCGGGCGAATCGATAAGGGTTGGAATGACATGGCCGATCTAAACCAAATTGCTGAATCGCTGTCGAGCCTGACCATCATGGAGGCAGCTGATCTCGCGAAGCTCCTCGAGGAGAAGTGGGGCGTTTCGGCCGCCGCGCCGGTTGCCGTTGCTGTTGCAGGGGGAGCTGCGGATGCCGAGGCTGCCGCCGAGAAGGACGAATATGACGTCGTGCTGATCGGTATTGGCGACAAGAAGATCCAGGTAATCAAAGAAGTTCGCGCGATTACCAGCCTTGGCCTCAAAGAAGCCAAGGAGTTTGTGGAGAGCGCGCCGAAAGTGATCAAAGAAGGAATTGCAAAAGACGAGGCAGAGAAGATCAAAGAGAAGATCGAGGGAGCCGGCGGCCAAGTCGATATCAAGTAGGTTGATGGGGCGGCATGGGCGCGTACGCCAGCTCTGCTGACGCATGCAGTGGTTCAATGAAACTCAAATAATTTTTGGCGAGGCGAAACGTGAATCAAGTTGCGTTTTCCGAGAATCTTCCGCGAATTCGTAAGAGCTATTCCAAGCTCCCCACGGTTCTGGAAATTCCGGATCTCATTCAGATCCAGAAGAAAACCTTTCAGCGCTTTCTACAGACCCATGTCGAGATGGAAAAGCGCGAGAACGTTGGCCTGCAGGCGGTGTTCAACTCGGTTTTTCCGATCAAGGATTTCAACGACTCCGCGTCGCTCGAGTTCGTGGGTTACACCCTCGAGGAGCCGAAATACGACGTACAGGATTGTCTCGCGCGTGGAATGACCTATGCGGCTCCGTTCAAGGTGACGATTCGACTCGTCGCTTGGGACGAGAGCGGAGGATCGCAGGCGATCCGCGATGTGAAGGAGCAGGAGGTCTATTTCGGGGAAATCCCCGTGATGACGGAGCAGGGAACCTTCATTATCAATGGAACGGAGCGCGTCGTCGTTTCTCAGTTGCATCGCTCGCCCGGCATCTTTTATGACACATCGATTTCGACGACGGTCAGCGCGTCCGGCAAGAAGATCTATTCCTGTCGCATTATCCCGTATCGGGGATCGTGGCTCGATCTCGAGTTCGATCACAAGGATCTCTTGTTCGCCAGGATTGATCGGCGGCGAAAGATCCACGTCACCGTTCTTCTCAAGGCTCTCGGATATTCACCCGAGGCGCTGCTCGCCTACTTCTATGAATCGGAGACGATTCGGATTGATGGCAAGAAGATCGTGAAGAGCGTTGTTCCCGGCCTGCTGGTCGGACAGCGTTGCACACGGGAGATTCGCGACAACGACGGAAACGTTCTGGTACGCAAGGATCGGAAGATCACCGCTTCGGGGATGCGCAAGATCACCGAGGCCGGCTTGACGTGGATCCAAGTTGGCATCGAGGATCTCATTCGAGTAGATGCAGTCAGGCGCGTGGCACCGGTGGACATCGTCGACGAAACGACGGGCGAAGTGCTCCTCGAATGCAACGAGGAGATCACGGAGGCCCACCTCGAAGAGTTCAAGGAACGGGGGATCACCGAATTTCCGCTCCTCTATCTCGATCCGCTCACCTCTGGGATGGCGCTGCGCGACACGCTGAGCGCCGACAAGACGTTGTCGACGGATGAAGCCGTCATCGAGATCTACAGGCGCCTGCGGCCCGGCGATCCGCCGACCCTCGACACGGCCACGAATCTCTTCAACAACCTCTTCTTCAACGCGGAGCGTTACGACCTTTCGCGCGTGGGCCGTTTGAAGGTCAACCACAAGTTGGGAAACGATCCGAGCAAACGAGTTGAGTTCCGGCCCCAGGGAGCCAAAGGCATCACTGAAGAAATCGCCCTGGCTGACCTGCCGACCCTGCAGAGGGAGGACATTCTCGCGGCTGTCAAGTACCTGGTGGTCCTCAAGAATGGCGCCGACCCCACGAAGCGGATCGACGACATCGACCACCTCGGTAACCGGCGGGTCCGGGTCGTCGGCGAATTGCTCGAGAATCAATACCGGATCGGCCTGGTGCGGATGGAGCGTGCGATCAAGGAGCGAATGTCGCTCCAGGAGATCGAGACCCTGATGCCTCATGACCTGATCAACTCGAAGCCGGTGTCTGCGGTCATCAAGGAATTCTTCGGATCGAGCCAGCTCTCACAGTTTATGGACCAGACCAACCCGCTCTCCGCGGTGACCCACAAGCGGCGACTGTCTGCGCTCGGGCCGGGTGGTTTGACCCGGGAGCGCGCGGGTTTCGAAGTGCGAGACGTGCACCCGACGCATTACGGTCGAATCTGCCCGATCGAAACACCCGAAGGACCGAACATCGGACTGATCGCCTCGCTTTCGACGTTCGCGCGGGTGAACGACCTGGGCTTCATCGAGACTCCGTATCGCACGGTGAAGGATGGGAGGGTCTCCAACGAGGTGAAGTATCTCTCGGCCTTGGATGAGGAGAATATCCCTATCGCCCAGGCGAATGCTCCGGTCGATGCGGAGGGTCGCTACACCCGAGATGCCGTGCAGTCCCGGAAGGGTGGAGAATTCGTCGTGGTCCCGCCCGGCGATGTGAAGATGATGGACGTCTCTCCCAATCAACTCGTGTCGGTGGCTGCTTCGCTGATTCCATTCCTCGAAAATGACGATGCCAATCGTGCGTTGATGGGTTCGAACATGCAGCGTCAGGCGGTTCCGCTGATGCGCGCCACGGCGCCGCTCGTGGGAACCGGAATCGAGGCGGTCGTCGCGCGCGACTCAGGAGTCACGGTTGTCGCAAAGCGAGATGGTGTCGTGGAGTCTGTCGAAGCGTCTCGAATCGTCATCAAGCCCGACGAGGACGACGGCACGGGTCCGAACGTCGATATCATCAATCTCATTAAATACCAACGTTCCAACCAGAACACCTGCATCAACCAGAAGCCCATCGTGATGCGCGGTGACCACGTCGAGAAGGGGCAGGTGATCGCGGATGGACCGGCGACGGACAGCGGCGAATTGGCGCTCGGGCGCAACGTCATGGTCGCTTTCATGCCCTGGAGCGGATACAACTTCGAGGATTCCATCCTGATTTCCGAGCGGGTGGTCAAGGATGATTCGTACAGCTCCATCCACATTGAGGTGTACGAGTCGGTCGCACGCGACACAAAACTCGGGAAGGAGGAGATCACTCGCGACATTCCGAACGCCGGCGAAGAGGCCCTGAAGGACCTCGACGAGTCCGGAATCGTCCGGATCGGAGCTGAGGTCAAATCCGACGATGTTCTGGTCGGAAAAATCACACCGAAGGGTGAGACCCAGCTCTCACCCGAAGAGCGCCTCCTGCGGGCGATCTTCGGCGAAAAGGCCGGAGATGTCCGAGATACTTCTCTGAGGTTGCCGCCGGGCGTGAGTGGAACCGTGATTGGTGCCCAGGTTTTTTCCCGCCGTGGCGTCGAAAAGGACGAACGTGCGCAGGCGATCGAAGAATTGGAGATCGAGCGTCTTCGGAAGGATCAGGAGGACGAGGTTCGCATCATCCGTGACAGCGTGGCCCGCAAGATTCAGGAACTGATCGTCGGGAAGAGGGCTGCGAACCGCGTCGGTGATGATCGCCACGATGTCACCTGGATCGAGGCCAAGGGGGTCATCACGGAAGCCAACCTGGATGAGATCCCGACGCGGCGCTGGCGTGACATCCAGCTCGTCGATGCGCGCGTTCAAGAGCAGGTGGACCGACTCTATCAAGGAGCCGACGACCAGGCTGAAATCATCAAGGCGGTCTTCGACGAAAAGATCGCGCGTCTCAAGCGGGGCGACGAACTTCCGCCGGGCGTGTTCAAGATGGTCAAGGTTTATCTTGCCATTAAACGAAAACTGTCCGTCGGCGACAAAATGGCCGGACGGCACGGTAACAAGGGTGTGATCTCACGGATCCTTCCAGAAGAAGACATGCCCTACATGGCCGACGGAACGCCCGTCGACATTGTTCTCAATCCGCTCGGTGTGCCGTCGCGCATGAATGTGGGACAGGTTCTGGAAACCCATTTGGGTTGGGCGGCGCGTGGCCTTGGGGAGCGTGTGGCAGAAATACTCGCGGATCATCGGGGTGTCGAAGTCGAAGCTCTGCGAGAGCGCCTGAAAGAAGTCTACGGAGACGAGCAGATCTCGAAGAGGCTCGACGAAGCCGGCGAGGAGACGATCATCGCCCTCGCGCAGGATGCTCGCAATGGTGTCCACTTCGCGACATCGGTCTTCGACGGAGCCAGCGAAGATGAGATTCGCGCCGAACTCGATCGGGCTGGCCTGCCCCGCAGCGGTCAAACAGTGCTCTTTGACGGGCGGACCGGTGAGCCTTTCGACATGGATGTGACGGTAGGCGTTCTCTACATCATGAAGCTCCACCATCTCGCGGCTGACAAGATCCATGCGCGGAGCATTGGACCCTACAGCCTCGTTACCCAACAACCGCTGGGTGGCAAGGCGCAGTTTGGCGGCCAGCGTCTCGGCGAGATGGAAGTGTGGGCGATGGAGGCTTATGGAGCCGCCTTTGCGCTGCAGGAATTTTTGACCGTGAAGTCCGATGACGTACTCGGCCGAACTCGGATCTACGAGTCGATCGTGAAGGGTGAAAATGTGCTCGAGCCCGGGTTGCCCGAAAGCTTCAACGTTCTCGTGAAGGAACTCCAGGCACTCGGTCTCGACGTCGAATTGATGGAAGACAAGAACTAGAACGCGATTCGAGGCGGCCGATACGCGCCGCACCGAGTCGCAATGCGGGATTTGATCCCGTCTATCGCTGGGGGAGCCGCTTTGCGCGATCTCTACAATTTGTTCGAAAAGCCCAAGGATCCGTTGGCATTCAACGCGCTCCGGATTTCGATTGCGTCACCGGAAAAGATTCGGGAGTGGTCGTTTGGTGAAGTCAAGAAACCAGAGACGATCAACTACCGGACCTTCAAGCCGGAGCGCGATGGGCTGTTCTGCGCCAAGATCTTCGGTCCCGTAAAGGACTACGAGTGCAACTGCGGAAAGTACAAGCGTATGAAGCACCGTGGTGTCGTGTGTGAGAAGTGCGGTGTCGAGGTGATTCAATCCAAGGTGCGGCGCGAGCGGATGGGACACATCATGCTGGCGACTCCGGTGGCGCATATCTGGTTCCTGAAATCGCTGCCCTCTCGGATCGGAAACATTCTCGAGATCTCGCTGCGCGACATCGAAAAGGTTCTCTACTTCGAATCGTTCATCGTCATCGATCCGTGCGAGACCGACTTGTCTTTCGGAGAGCTCCTCAACGATGAGATGCTCGCCGAAGCCCGCGAGAAGTGGGGGCGGGACGGATTCGAGATCGGCATCGGTGCCGAAGCCGTTCGCCAAATGCTCGCGAAGTTGAACGTCGAAGAAGAGTGCAAGAGGCTTCGCGTCGAGATGCGCGAGGCGACCAGCGAGGCCAAGCGCAAGAAAGTCTCCAAGCGCCTCAAGGTGCTCGACGCCTTCCGCGAGTCGGGCAACAAACCCGAACACATGATCCTGGAAATCATCCCGGTGATCCCACCGGATCTCCGCCCGCTCGTGCCGTTGGATGGCGGCCGCTTCGCGACCAGCGATCTGAACGATCTCTACCGGCGTGTGATCAATCGCAACAACCGGCTCAAGCGTCTCCAGGAGCTCAACGCTCCTGAGGTGATCATCCGAAACGAGAAACGGATGCTCCAAGAGTCTGTCGACGCACTCTTCGACAACGGCCGCCGCGGTCGCGTGATCACGGGTCCGAGCAAGCGACCTCTCAAGTCGCTGTCTGATATGCTGAAGGGCAAGACCGGCCGATTTCGCCAGAACCTGCTTGGAAAGCGCGTCGATTATTCGGGACGTTCGGTCATCGTGATCGGGCCCGAATTGCGCCTGCATCAGTGCGGACTCCCGAGCAAGATGGCGCTCGAACTCTTCAAGCCGTTCATCTATTCCAAGCTCGAGGAGCGCGGTTATGTGACGACCATCAAAGCCGCGAAAAAGATGGTCGAGAAGGAGCATCCCGAGGTCTGGGACATTCTCGCCGAGGTCGTCCAGGAACACCCGGTGTTGCTCAATCGCGCGCCGACGCTGCATCGACTCGGGATCCAGGCTTTCGAGCCGATCCTGATCGACGGCAAGGCGATCCAGCTCCATCCGCTGGTCTGCGCGGCCTTCAACGCGGATTTTGACGGTGATCAGATGGCGGTTCACGTACCGCTCAGTGTCGAAGCCCAGATGGAAGCGCGTGTCTTGATGATGTCGACCAACAACATCCTCAGCCCCGCGACCGGACGCCCGATCATCGGCCCGAGTCAGGACATCGTGCTCGGCTGCTACTACATGACGCGCGAGGGTAGGGGCGTCCCGGGTACCGGGATGCGTTTTTCCAACCCCGAAGAGGTCCGGATCGCCTACGACACGAATGTCGTCGGTCTGCTGGCCGCCATCCAGGTGCGCTTGGACGGTAAAATGGTCCAGACGACCACGGGTCGAATCCTGCTCAAGGAGATCGTGCCCGATGAGATTCCTTTCGAGCTGATCAATCAGGTGATGGACAAGAAGGCGTTGGGTGAGCTCATCGATCAGGCGTACCGAAGACTGGGCAACAAGGCGACGGTGATTCTTGCTGATCGCCTTCGCACATTGGGTTACCAGTACGCGACCAAAGCGGGAATCTCGATCTGCATCGACGATATGCAGATTCCGAAGGACAAGCAGAAGCTCATCGATGGCGCAAACAAGCAGGTTGCGCTGATCGAAGAGCAGTACCAGGAGGGCTTGATTACCGACGGCGAGCGCTACAACAAGGTGATCGACATCTGGGCGAATGCAACCGAGGAGATTGCGAGCCAGATGTTGAAGGGGCTCAGCACCGAGAAGGTTCGCGACGAAGATGGGAGCGAACACGAGGTTCCAAGTTTCAATTCCATCTACATGATGGCTGACTCGGGTTCTCGTGGCTCTGCTCAGCAGATGCGTCAGCTGGCCGGAATGCGGGGTTTGATGGCGAAGCCCTCGGGTGAAATCATCGAGACGCCGATCACCTCGAATTTTCGTGAGGGCCTCTCGGTCCTTCAGTACTTCATCTCGACCCACGGTGCGCGCAAGGGTCTGGCGGACACGGCGCTCAAGACTGCGAACTCGGGCTACCTGACGCGGCGCCTCGTCGATGTCTCCCAGGACATGATCGTTCGCGAGATCGACTGCGGGACGACGGACGGAATCGAGACTGGGCCGTTGGTTGAGGGCGGCGAGATCATCGAGCCGATTAGCGAGCGCATTCTCGGACGAGTCGCACTGGAAGACGTTCGCGATCCGCTCACCGATGACGTGTTGATCGAAGCTGGTGCGGAATTCGACGAGGAGAATGTCAAGATCATCCACGATGCGGGTATCGAGAGGATTCTGATCCGATCGGTGTTGACCTGCGAGATTTCATTCGGGGTCTGCAGCAAGTGCTACGGCCGAGATCTCTCGCGCGGTGAAATCGTCAACCTGGGCGAGGCGGTCGGTGTGATCGCGGCCCAGTCGATCGGAGAGCCCGGAACCCAGCTTACGATGCGGACCTTTCACATCGGCGGAACGGCGACGCGACGAGCCGAGGCATCTCATGTGGAGGCGACCGCCGAGGGTGAGGTGCGCTTCTCGAACATGCGCACCGTCGCGGACCGCGAAGGCCGCGCCATCGTGATGAATCGCAATGCTGAGCTCGGTATTTTCGATATGAGTGGGCGCGAACGCGAGCGCTATCAGGTGGTCTACGGCGCACACGTTCGAGTCACGGAGGGCGAGCACATCAAGCCGGGAACGCGGCTGCTCGAGTGGGACCCGTTTGCGAATCCGATTCTCTCGGAGTCTAGCGGCGTGGTGAAATTCGGGGATATCGTTGAGGGCGCGACGATGCGAGAGCAGGTCGATGAGTTCACCGGTGTGTCTTCGAAGGTGATCATCGAGTCCCCGGACCCCGATCTGCGGCCCCGCATTTCCGTGAAAGACGCGGCGGGTGCTACCGAGGCGCGAGCACTCCTGCCCGTGGGCGCGGCCTTGTCGGTTTCCGAAGGGCAAGAGGTCGAGGCCGGCGACGTTCTCGCCAAGATGCCCCGCGAGACCACCAAGACGAAGGACATCACCGGGGGTCTGCCGCGTGTGGCCGAACTCTTCGAGGCCCGCAAGCCCAAGGATTTTGCGATCGTGACCGAGATCGACGGCATCGTCTCTTTCGGCCCGGACTCGCGCGGCAAGCGGCGGATCATCGTTACACCGGATATCTCGGACGCGGAGCCGAAGGAGTATCTGATCCCGAAAGGCAAGCACATCAGCGTTCACGAGGGCGACGCGGTGCGAGCCGGCGAGGCGCTAATGGACGGCTCGTCGAATCCACACGATATCCTCAAGATCAAGGGAGAGAAGGAGCTCTCCAAATACCTGGTCGATGAAGTCCAAGAGGTCTACCGGCTCCAAGGCGTTCGCATCAACGACAAGCACATCGAGGTGATCGTCAAGCAGATGCTCCGCCGCGTGCGGGTCATCGACGTGGGCGATACGGACTTCCTGGTGGGTGAGCACGTCGAGAAGATTGTCTTTGAAGCGACGAATGCGCGCATGCTGGAAGAGGGCAAGGAGCCCGCCCTTGCCGAGCCGCTGCTGCTCGGGATCACCAAGGCGTCGCTGTCCACCGAGTCGTTCATTTCGGCGGCTTCTTTCCAAGAGACCACAAAGGTCCTAACCGAAGCGTCCATGTGGGGCAAGGTCGATCAGCTGCGAGGTTTGAAGGAAAATGTCATCATGGGTCGGCTGATTCCCGCTGGGACGGGAATG
>JACZVU010000090.1 GCA_022572485.1 Myxococcales bacterium | reverse complement strand
GAATGCACCTGGTACCATCGACTCGGACTATCGTGGTGAGTTGAGGGTGATTCTCTTGAATGCCGGTGAGAAGCCTTACTCGATCCGCCGGGGCGATCGGATTGCACAGCTCGTGATCGCTCCGGTCGTGAGCGTCGAGTTTTGCGAATGCGACCAACTCGAACCGACCGACCGCGGCGAGCGCGGCTTTGGTCACAGCGATCGCGACGCGCGTGGATCCGAATCGTGAGTGACTCCACTCCGGCAGGCCCGTCGGTTCCGTCGCAACCGGTTCGACCCCAACCGCCCACAGAATTCGTGCGCGAGCCCGCCCGGCCCAACAGCGATTTGCCCGGTCGACTCGTGACAGCGGCCGTCCTGCTGCCCGCGGCCTGCTATGTGGTCATCGCGGGCAACCTCTGGCTATTGGGAGCGGTCATGACGCTGATCCTCCTCGGCCAGCGAGAGTTCTATCGATTGATCGAAGACAAGGGTGCGCACCCGCTGGTCGGCTTCGGCCTGTTGGCCGCGATGGCGCTCTGCCTCGTTCAGTACGTGGGGACCGATTACCATGCGAACCTCTTGATGACCGCCACACTCCTGGTCGTTCTGGTTGCGCAGCTCGGCAAGGCGGAGATCACGGAAGCGCTGGCCAGCATTTCGGGAACGTTCTTCGGCGTGTTCTATGTCGGTTGGTTGTTGAGCCACGCGATTTCACTTCGCGATTTTTACGCGGCCGTCACTTTTCGCTACGGCGAAGCGACCGCCGCGTCGATCGGGATCACGCCCGATTGCGGTATCTTCCTGATGTTTTTCACGATTTTTGTCGTGGTTTGGTGTGACGCTGCAGCTTACTTCGGTGGCCGCACCTATGGAAGGCGCAAGCTGGCGCCGGCGATCAGTCCGGGTAAGAGCGTCGAGGGTGCGGTGGCGGGGGTGATCGGCGGGCTCCTGGGAGCGGTCGTTTGCAAGGGCGGTTTCGACCTGCTCTGGCCGGAGCTGTCGGTTGCGCTCTCCTGGTATGCGGTGGGCGTGCTAGCCTTGTTGTTGTCTGCGGCCGGGATCATCGGGGATCTGATTGAGTCGCTCCTCAAGCGCGATGCCGAGGTCAAAGACGCCGGACATCTCCTCCCGGGCACCGGCGGCGTGTTGGATCGGGTCGACTCGTTCCTGCTCGCAATTCCCGTCATGTATTACGCGATGCTCTTCTATATTTTCTTGAAGGCCAGCTGAACCGTGATCGAACGTTATACCCGTCCCGAAATGAAGAAGATCTGGACCGACGAGGGCAAATACCGCCGTTGGTTGCAGGTTGAAATTGCAGTCTGCGAGGCCCAGTGTGAGCGCGGCCTGATTCCGCGGGATGCCTTCCAGACAATCGCGAGCGAGGCGTCTTTCGATATCGCGCGAATCGATGAAATCGAGCGCGAGGTGCGCCACGATGTGATCTCGTTCTTGACCGCTGTCGGAGAGACGCTGGGCCCCGCATCGCGATGGGTCCACTTCGGCATGACGTCGAGCGATGTGATCGATACCGGGATGGCGTTGCAGATTCGCGACGCGGGGAGCTTGCTGCTGGCCGGCGTCGATCGGCTCTGCAAGGTGCTACGCGCCCGCGCTCTCGAGTTCCGCCACACGCCCTGCGTGGGCCGCACCCACGGAGTCCACGCCGAGCCCATGACCTTTGGCCTCAAGCTTCTGGTTTTCTACGCGGAGATGTGCCGAAACCGCGATCGTTTGAAGGTCGCTCTCGCAGAGGCTGCGGTGGGCAAGATTTCGGGAGCCGTCGGCACCTTCGCCCACCTACCGCCCGATCTCGAAGAGGAGGTCTGTGCGCGCCTCGGAATCGGTTTCGAGCCGGCCGCGACCCAGATCGTTCAGCGCGACCGCCACGCGGCCTTCATCTGCGTGCTGGCACTGATCGCCGCCAGCCTGGAAAAGTTTGCGGTTGAATTTCGGCACCTTGCCCGCACGGAAGTTCGCGAGGTGGAAGAGGAGTTCGCCGCGGGTCAGAAAGGGTCTTCCGCAATGCCCCACAAGCGCAATCCATGGCGATTCGAAAATGTTGCGGGCCTTGCTCGGGTCATGCGAGGCTACGCGGTGGCCGCACTGGAAAATGGGGCGCTCTGGCACGAGCGCGACATCAGCAACTCTTCCGTCGAGCGAATCGTCTTTCCGGACGCCACGGCGACTCTCGACTTCATGTTGAACCGCCTCGCTGGCCTGGTGGAGACGCTCGTCGTCAACGAGGAGCAGATGCGTACGAACCTCGATTTGACCCGCGGACTCGCTTTCAGCGGAGCGCTGCTGCTGGAGCTCACCCAGAAGGGTCTGTCTCGTGAAGCGGCCTACGCGTTGGTGCAGCGACACGCGATGGATACGTGGGACAAGGGCGGCGATTACCGCGACCGGGTACTCGCCGATCCAGCCATCACCGAGACACTTTCCAAAGAAGAGATCGATCGCGCGTTCAGCCTCGAACAGTCGCTGCGGCATATCGATGCGATCTTCGAGCGGACGTTCGAGCGTTGCGATGAACCATCTTCCGAGGCCTCTCAATCGTGAAGGCACTCGTTCACGTCACGCTGAAGCCCGACGTGCTCGATCCCCAGGGCAAGGCGATCCAGAGCGCGAGTGTCTCGCTCGGTTACGAGGCGATCCAGAGTGTGCGCCAGGGCAAACTCTTCGAGTTGGAACTCGACGCTTGCGATGTGGCAGCAGCACAGGAATTGCTCGCCGAGCTCTGCAAGAAACTCCTCTCAAATCCCGTGATCGAAGATTTCGAGATCGTCAGCGTCGAGGAACCCTAGGAGCGTGACCCCAGCATGGGGTTACGCGACGCCGCAGGGGATCCGAAGGATTCGCTGCCAGCGCGCGAAAAGAATCACCGCACCCAAGCAGTAGCTCCCGCAGAGGGGTTCGACCGGCAGTGAGTCGCGCGACGCCGCAAGGGAAGCGCGGGCTTCCCCCGCTAATCGTCCATTGTTTTTGCGGATCCTTCTCCGGCCGCGCTCGTAATTCTCCGCGTTATGAAATCGCGGACGAATTCATTCGCGATGACAACCCACAAGAAGAATGGGGCGGCATCCAGAGCCAACGAAACCATGCGAGGCAATCGTAGCGTCTCGGCATTCGCCGTGAGATTGACGGCGATGTGCATCATGAAGAGAACCGCCAGGCCGATTGCGGCCCCGACAAGGCGACGGCGAGTGCTCAAATTCGGGGTCAATGCAATCAAGGTCAAGAACGGGATGAAGTTGATGTATCGATCTCGCGCCGGCGCTGCGACGCCTTCGAAACCGAGCCATTCGTAGATTGAGTTGGCGATTGGATGGTAGAAGGCGTGGTATACGCTCAGCCCCCCGGCGCGCCAGAGCCAGATGAATGGCGCTGTCAGGCAGATGAATTTAGCCAGGAAGAGAAGAGCCGGTTTCATCTCGTACGACCAGGTAGATCCAGAGCATCCAGACTGATGTGATCATCAAGATCAGTGTGCCCTGCCAGAAATAGAGGTGGAAGAAGTCGAAGCTCGAATTGGCGTAGCGGCCTACGAGGAGAAGGCAGAGAATCCGCAGAATGTTGAACGCGTAGATGGCCGGGATCCCGAAGAGCAGCCCGAGGCTCTTCTTGCGCCAACTCGTGGGGAAGGCAAGGACACTGGCCGCATAGATCGCCATTTCGAAGAGCCCCGTGCATTCGCCGATGATCCGAACGCCGAATGGTCCGAGATGAACAATGGTATCCACCAATGAAACCTGATCGGTGAACGGGACGAGCAACGCGTATTCGATCGCGGCAGTGACCATGACCAGAAACCGGATGACCCCAGGGTAAGATTTCGTGGCGATCGGCAGTAGCATTCCGACCGCACCCAGATAGACGGTGAAGAGGGCGAGAAAACGCCACGTCGGGTCCGCGAAGGCTCGGCGCATCCAGGTCGAAAATCCGGTCACCACAGGCCCATTATAACAGCGCTTCGACAGCGGGTCTTTGAATTGAGCGGGAACTCTCATTATGCTTTCGATCATGGGAATGGAAGCCAGCGGCAAGCTTCATGTGATCAACGAGGCGCAACAGATAACCGAGCGGTTTCGAAAGCGCGAGTTCGTGCTGGAACTTTCGGAGAACGCTCGATTTCCTCAGTTCGTGCTTTTTCAGCTGACCGGTGACCGCTGCGAGCGCATCGATGACTTCGAAGTTGGCGACGAAGTGCGGGTCGAGTTCAGCCTGCGGGGTCGAGAATGGAAGAGCCCTCGTGGCGAAGTGAAATACTTCAACAGCCTCGATGTGTGGAACATCGAACGCGCGGGTGGTGCCAAATCGCGAGATGACGAGCCGCCGTTTTCGCAGGCGCCACCGGTGGGGGGCGACGACGAGATCGCGTTCTAGCGCCGACTCGGGATTCGAAGGGCTCACCCTGTCGAAGCTCCCGTTGCGATCGAGGGGCACGAAGGGCGACTTGGCTCCGGGGTGCGAAACGAAGGCGCTGATCCACAATCCAGTCGGGACGAGCGGCAGCTGCGCATCGATGAGGAGAAAAGATGTCTGAAGTTTCTGTAGATCAGTCGGCACAGCACTCGCAGCTGTGCGGTGAACTTGCGAGCGAAGTGGCGAAGATTCTGGTGGGCCAGGACGCGATGGTCTCGCGCCTCTTGATCGGCCTGTTGACCGGTGGCCACATCCTGCTGGAGGGCGTGCCGGGCCTCGCAAAGACCCTGGCGGTTCGCGCCCTCGCTCAGGCGATCGATACGGGCTTCTCCCGGATCCAATTTACGCCGGATATGCTTCCCGCAGATGTTATCGGAACGGAAGTCTTCAATCCGCGAGAGGCGACCTACAGCATCAAGAAAGGTCCCATTTTTTCGAATCTGATCCTCGCAGACGAAATCAATCGCGCACCCGCCAAGGTTCAGGCAGCCCTCCTCGAAGCGATGCAGGAGCGTCAGGTCACGATCGGAAACACCACGCTCCCGCTCGAGGAACCCTTTCTCGTGTTGGCTACCCAGAACCCGATCGAGCAGGAGGGCACCTACCCGCTCCCGGAGGCCCAGATCGATCGTTTCATGTTGAAGGTGAAGGTTGGTTATCCAACCAAAGCGGAAGAGCGCAAGATCGTCGATCGGATGACGAGCGGCCAACCCGAGCCCACCGCGAAGGCGGTTGCGACACCCGATCAGATCCGCTCTATGCGGCAGGCCGTGGACCAGGTGTTCATCGATGACAAAGTCTGCAACTACATCATCGATCTGGTTCACGCGACACGTGACCCTGCCGCGGCCGGCATTGAGGAGCTCGATGGAATGATCGAGATGGGAGCGAGCCCCCGCGCATCGATCTACCTCACCAAGGCCGCCAAGGCGAACGCCTTCTTGCAGGGGCGAACCTATGCGACGCCCCACGATGTGAAGAACATCGCGCCGGATGTGCTCCGCCACCGCATCGTATTGACCTACGAGGCGGAGGCCGAAGGCAAGGTCTCCGACGACATCGTCGATCGCATTCTTGTGGGCGTCCTCGTCCCGTAGCGGATCATGCAGGCCCGCGAGATTCTGCAGCGCGTTCGCGAGATACAAGTCCGAACCGGCCGACAGGTCGCGGATGTACTGGCCGGTGAATACGTTTCAGTCTTCAAGGGGCGCGGCGTCGAATTCGACGAAGTGCGCCCCTACATCCCCGGCGATGACGTACGGACCATCGATTGGAATGTCACCGCGCGAATGGGCGCTCCGTACGTCAAGCGCTACGTCGAAGAGCGGCAGTTGACGCTGATGTTGATGGCCGATGTGTCTTCCTCGCAGGATTTTGGATCTTCGGAGCGATCCAAGCGCGAGGTCACCGCCGAGTTGTGCGCGCTGCTGGCGTTTTCCGCGACACGCAACGATGACAAAGTCGGACTCACCCTGTTTCATGGAGGTATCGAGCAGTACATCCCGCCGCGGAAGGGTCAAAAACACGCGCTGCGCGTGGTTCGCGAGGTTCTCGCACACGGTTCGGAAGCTCCGGAGGCGCAGGCGCAAGATTCGCCCGGCGGCTGGGCCCGCTGCTTCGCGAGTTGGCGGCGGCCTCGCAGCCCCCGGGAAGCTACCGACATTGGCAAGGCGATGGAGTTCTTGCTCTCGGTGAGCGTGCGCAAGAGCATCTGCTTCGTGGTCAGCGATTTTCTCGACGAGGGATTCGAGCGGGCACTCGTCACCGCCAACCAGAAACACGATGTGATCGCCGTGCTGGTCACAGACCCTCGAGAGTTTTCTCTGCCTTCGGTTGGCCTCGTCACGCTTCGCGACGCAGAGTCCGGCGTTGCTCGCGTCTACGACACGGCTTCGGCGGCCTTTCGAGACAGCATGGCCTCAGAGTCGGCGGCTCGCGTGCGAGCCCTGGAGCACCGGCTGCGCTCATCGGGAATCGACTTCATCCACATTGATGCCGCGGGTTCGGTCGTCGAACCATTGGTCCGATTTTTCAAGATGCGGGAGCGGAGGAGTCGGCGTTGAGGGTGCGAGCCGTCACCGCGCTTGCGTTGGCCGGACTTCTCCTCGGCGCCGGGGCGCTGCGGGCCGATGGTGCCACCGAGACGCAGCCGCTGGAGGCGACGTCGGTGAGCGGACCGGTCCGGGCGAGGGTTCGGCTTTCGCCGCCGGCACCCGCGATGGGTGACTCGCTGAATCTCGAACTCGAGGTCTGGGCCGAGCCGGATGTCGAATTGCTGATGCCGGAATTTGGCGAAGCGCTCGATCGCTTCTCGATCATTGACTTTACGCACTCAGAGTCGGCGGATGACGAGGGCGGAACGATCTCGCGCCAGCGCTACACGTTGGCACCTTCGCGTTCGGGCGCGCAGGTCATTCCGCCGCTGCTCGTGGAATTCGTCGATCGCCGCGTTGGAAGAGATCCCGCTCCGGAGGGTGAAGATGCGTATGCGCTTCTTACGGAAGCCCTCGAATTTGAGGTGGCGGCCGCGCTTCCAGAGGGCGCGTCCCTGGAGCTTCGCGCGCCGCTCGGGCGACTCGGTCCGCGTGAGATGCCCGGCCGCTATCGCACGTTTTGGGTGCTGGCCGCGCTGATCGCGGTTGCTGCCGCCGCGTGTTTTGGGATCCGGGCCTGGCGGATCGGGCGCTCTCGATTGCTTCGCCGCAGCGCTTACGATGTGGCGAAGGCGGATCTCGATGTTCTGCTGATGGCGCCGAGGCCGGGAGAGCGCGAAATGGACGCGTTTTTCGTCGAGCTCTCGGGCATCATCCGGCGCTATCTCGAAAATTGCTTTGGGTTGCGATCGCCGGAGTTGACGACCGAGGAATTCGTCGAAGAGCTCGCCAACTCTCCAGATCGGGTCCGATTGCACCAGCGATCCTTGCGCGAGTTTCTCAACCGCGCAGACCTCGTGAAATTTGCGCACCTCGTTCCCGATCCCGCCGATGTCGAACTGTCGCTCGAGAGTGCGCGAAGTTTTCTCGAGGCGACTCGGAGCGATGTGGGCGTGGAGCGCGCCGGTGTTTGATTGGGAACTCCGGGATCCACTCTTCCTGATCGTCGCCGCGCTCGCGCCCCTGGTCTACTGGTTGGCGGCGCGCATGCCCGCCGTGCTCATCTACTCGAGCCTCGCGCTCGTGGACGTCGCACCCCGATCCCCGCGCGCGCGATTCGCGAAGCTTCCCGCGCTCCTACTGGCAGCGGCCACCTTGGCCCTTGCGATCGCGCTTGCAGGGCCCCGAACCGGTAGCGCGACTTCCCGCATCCACCGTGAGGGCATTGGGATCGTGATGGTGGTGGATCGGTCGGGTTCGATGCAGGCGAGAGATTTCGTGCGCGAAGATACGTCCATCAGTCGACTGGATGTGGTGAAAGACGTCTTCCGCGCATTCGTAGCCGGGGAGGGCGGCACGGGCGGCAGGCCCGACGACCTCGTGGGTCTCGTCGTCTTCGCCCGCTATGCGGACGGTTTGAGCCCGCTCACGCTGGATCACGGCAATCTGCTCTCGATTTTCGCGGACGTCGAGATCGTGACGGAACAGAGTGAAGACGGCACGGCGATCGGCGAGGGGTTGGCGCTTGCTGTTGAGCGGCTGCGCGGGGTGGAGGTCTCCTCGAAAATCGCGTTGCTCTTGACCGACGGTGTGAGCAATGTTGGTGACATCGATCCGCTGCAGGCTGCCGACCTCGCCGCTCAGCACGGGATCAAGGTCTACACGATCGGCGCGGGAACCACCGGGCTCGCACCCGTGCCCGTGCAGGTACCCGGTGGGCGAACCGTTCTGCGCCGGGCCTACGTCGAGATCGACGAGGAAACCCTCCGGCAGATCGCTCAACGAACCGGCGGGCGTTACTTCCACGCCGCCGACGCAAACGGGCTGACCGAGGTGATCGAGGAAATCGATCGCCTCGAGCGCAGCGAAGTCACCGAAGTTCGCTACCTCACCTACGAATACCACTACGCGGAATGGGTCGGCGTCGGATTGTTGCTGATGGTCAGCGCTGCCATTTTGTCGGGAACTGTTCTGCGGAGGCTCCCGTGAGCGAATTTCGCTTCGCGCAGCCGCAGTGGATCTACGCGTTTTGGGGTGTACTGACCTTCGTTGCGTTGCTCTTCTGGTTCGATTTTCGACGTACCGGCGCACTCGACCAGTTGATCGGCAACGCGCTCCAGCGGCGCCTGGTGCGGCGTCCGAGCGTGTTCAGACGCCGGATGCGGATCGTCTTGCTCGGGCTGTCGGCCGCCTCCCTGGTGCTTGCGCTGATGCGTCCTCAACTTGGAATTCGGTACGTCGCCGCGCCTCGCGTCGGGGCCGAGATCATGATCGCCCTCGACGTGTCGAAGTCGATGCTCGCAGAAGATGTGGCGCCGAGCCGCCTCGAGCGCGCCAAGGCCGAGATCGTCGATCTGCTCTCCTACCTCGAGGGCGATCAGGTCGGCTTGATCGCGTTTGCGGGGCGCGCCACGGTGCTCGCGCCGATGACTCCTGACTTCAGCTTTCTACGGCTCGTGCTCGAAGGTGCCGGACCCCACAGTGTGACGCGGGGCGGGACGCGGCTCGAGGCACCGATCCGAAAGGCTGTCCAGGGTTTCGGCTCCGCGCAGGAGGCCTCTCGCGTGATCCTGCTGATCACGGACGGCGGAGATCACGATTCGTTCCCGCTCGATGCCGCGAAGGCCGCCGCCGAGGCCGGGATCGTCATCATCGCGATCGGTTTCGGCGACGAACTCGGAAGCGAGATCTACACGACGGACCCCCGTACCGGAGCGCGCGAATTGTTGCGGGATGCGGACGGCCGCGCAGTTCGAAGCCGCCTCGATGGCGAACTCTTGCGCGATCTCGCGCTCGCCACCAAGGGTGCCTATGTGCCAGCCGGAACAGGGGTGCTCGATCTGGAGTCGATCTACCGGCAGCACATCGAGCCGCTCATGCTGGGGAAGCTCGATCCGCGGGGAAAGACCGTGCGCGATGAGGGTTACCAATGGGCGGTGTTGCTGGGCCTCGTGTTCCTCGTCTCCAGCACAGCGGTCTCCAGTGCAGCGGCCGGTGCAAGCGCGGCCGTCGTTTTATGGATGGTTCTCCTGGCCCAGCCGCCGCCTGCCTGGGCTCAGAGCCCAGGTGAGCCCATTGGGGATGACGCTGCGCGATTGGATCACGCCCCGATTGCCGATGGAGAATCGATCCAGGCTGGGCGTCCTGCTGAAGCCGATGTGCAGAAGGAGCCCGTGGATCCGCGCGAGATCTTCAACCTCGGAGTGTCGGCGCTCGAAGCTGGCAGTGCCGAAGAGGCGATCCGCCAGTTCGAAAGGGCTCGACGAGAGGCGGCCGATGATGGCGAACTTCGCTTTCGAGCTGTCTACAATCTCGGCATCGCTTCGGCGGCGTTGGCATCGGAGTGGGCAGCCGATTCTCCAGAAGACGCGCTCCGCACGCTCTACACCGCAGCGGATTGGTTTCGCGAAGCGATCCAGCAACGTTCCAAGCGCGAAGATTCCCGCGTCAACCTCGACGTTGTTTTGCGCAGAGCGCTGCTCTTGGCGGATCGCCTCGCCCAGCGCAACGCAAAGGGTGTCGATGCCGAGTTGCACGAGATTGCAGCCCGTCAGCGCGAGTTGCTCACAGCCCTTGCAGCCTTGCAGGAGCAGGTGTCAGAGGCGCCCGCTGACCC
>JACZVU010000089.1 GCA_022572485.1 Myxococcales bacterium | reverse complement strand
CGAGCGAATCCCCACGGGCGCGCGCTGCATCGATGTGCTCGATCATTTCAGCAGCGGCCGAGGGCTCCGGGCAGCGCACGAGATTCGATTCGACGCTTTTCAGGGTCACATCTGCGGGGTCGATCTTGGCCTCAATTTCGTGGACGCGCCTCACCCAGGCCAACACCTCGATGCCCGCCGCGGTGCGGATGAGCTTGCGCGCGATCGCGCCCGCCGCAACCCGCCCGACGGTTTCGCGCGCGCTCGCTCGACCGCCACCCTGCCAGTTGCGGATGCCGTATTTGGCCTCGGTGGTGTAATCGGCGTGAGAGGGGCGGTAGAGGTCTTTCATGTGTTCGTAGGCGGCGGGCCGCGCGTCTTTGTTGCGAACGACGATGCCAATCGGCGTACCCAGCGTCTGTCCTTCGAATATGCCAGAGACGATTTCTGCTCGATCCGCCTCCTGGCGCGGCGTGGTGATCCGACTCTGTCCGGGCCTTCGCCGATCGAGGTCCGCCTGGATTTCCTCCAGCGAAATCGGTAGCCGTGGTGGACAACCATCCACCACCACGCCCACCGCGCCCCCGTGGCTCTCGCCAAACGTGGAGATGCGAAAGATCTGACCGAAGCTGCTGCTCATGGCCCCGGAGGATAGCAGTCGCGTAGCGCCAGGTAGGCGTCGGCGAGTTCGCGCAGCCGCTCACCGCCAAAGCTCGGACCGTGACCCGCGTGAACCACCCGGATGGAATGCTCGCGTAGATCGCTTTGAACTCCGTCGCTGGGCTGTCAATTCGAAGATTGGGTTGTCGGAGGCATGAGCAGATCGAGCGCTTTGGCGGTCATGGTGGCGTGGGGCAGGGAGGCGATTGCGCCCGGGGAGAGCCACTTGTGGCCCGCAAAGCCATCGAGCCGAATTCGATCCGTCGAAGTGCTGGCTCGGTAGACGTGGAGTGTCAATTTTCGGTGTGTGAAGGCGTGTTCGATGGTTCCCATTGCGGAGACTCGGGAGATTTCGAGGCCTGCACGCTCGCGCAACGCGCGTGTAAGGCCTGCGCGCGGCGTTTCTCCAGGAGCGAGGTCTCCGCCGGGCAAATCCCACAAGCCCCCGAGAAGCCCTCGGGAAGGTCGGCGCACCGCCAGCGCCTTGCCGCGCCGAAGGACGAGAGCGGCGACGGCCTCCACCTTGTGGGCCGGTTTCTTTCGCGTCTTGATGGGGAGGGATTCCGCGTCTCCCTCGGCTCTTGCGTCGCATAATCGCGAAACCGGACAGCTGGCACAGCGGGGCATGCGCGGTGTGCAGATTGTCGCGCCCAGCTCCATCAACGCCTGATTGAGATCGCCGGGATGCGGGCCCTGGACCAGAGCTCCCGCTTCTTGCCAGAGCCGTTCGACGACTGCAGGCCGACGGATGTCTTCTCGAATGCCGAGCAAACGCGTGAGCACGCGCTTGACGTTTCCGTCGAGAACCGGCTCCGGTCGGTCGAAGGCGATCGATGCCACCGCGCCTGCCGTGTATCGACCGATTCCAGGGAGCGTCTGCAGCGTCTCGACGTCGTTCGGAAGCTTTCCGCCGTGGTTCTCATCGATCAGGCGTGCTGCGGCCTGCAGATTGCGCGCGCGCGAGTAGTAACCGAGGCCCGCCCAGGCCCCGAGCACGTCGTCGAGTTTGGCGGTCGCAAGCGCGTGCACATCGGGAAAGAGCGTGAGAAAGCGCTCCCAGTAGGGGATTGCGGTTTCGACGCGTGTCTGTTGGAGCATCGCTTCGGAAACCCAGATCGCGTAGGGATCGCGGGTTTCTCGCCACGGCATCGCGCGCTTGTTGGCGCGGTACCAGTCGAGCAGCTGTTTACGCGCGCGCTTCACGCAAGCGCCGACCGCACGCGCCCGCTGCCGGATTGGAACTCTAGCGGATCGGCGTTGCAAGGTGCACGTCTACGTGCGTCTTCACCCATTGAGGATCCCACCACTCGAGGGGTTCGACATAGGTTCCCCCGAGGAGAATTGCGAAGTGGAGGTGATCGCCCCCCGCGAGCCCCGTCGCGCCCGAGAGTCCCAGGGTGTCGTTCTTCTCCATGCGGTCGCCCGCTGAAACACGCATCGACGAGAGGTGCGCGTAGAGGGAAAAAAGACCCATTCCGTGGTCGATGATCACGGAATTTCCGTAGATACCGAGATCGTCCGCAAAGATCACGAATCCCGAATTCGACGCCTGGATGGACGCGCCCGCAGTGGATGCGAGATCGTAACCAAAATGTGTCGACTCGGAGATTTTCTGACCGTCGATGAAGTAGGAGCGCTGTTCCGCAAACTTGCTCGTTACCTTGGAGTTTTTGAGCTGAGTGAATGCCCCATTCCACAACTTGGACTCGGAAGGATTTGCGACGATCTCTCGGATCTTCGCCTCGTTGGCGGCGCGCAGCTCCGTGTTGATCCGGTCGAATGCGCGACGGAGATCATCCTGGGGGATCTCCACGGCGCCCGCGAGGTTGCGCACCTTGGTTTCCAGGAATCGATCCGAGAGCGTGATGTTGGAATTGGGTAGAACGCGCTCTTTGAGCACCACAGGCCAGCTTGCGTTCGCGACATTTCCCGCTCGATCTTCTGCGATGACAATGATTTTCGGTTCCCGCGGTGAATCGGTGGAAACTGCAAACAGCGCGAAGCGGCGCCCTGACGATGCGTCCTCGCCTGGTGCTGGAAAGCCGCGGTAGAAATTTTCGCCCACCATCACGCCGTCGCGCTTCGTCTCTTCATTGATCGAGTAGCGCACGGATCCAGAGCCGCCGCGGGACACATAGGTGAGGCCGCTGGCGACCTGGATCCGAGGATTTTTGAGGTCGATTTTCAATGGAATCTGGCGCTGGGTCTCGTTTCCGCGGAAGCTGTTGCGCCACGACCAATCGCGCGCTGTCACCGTCAGGGTCGCGTCACCGTGAACGAGCCCGAGCGCCTTCGAATCGATTTCGATCTCGAACCGCTCGGGGGCCCCCGACGAGTTGCCACCGGTTCTCAAGTCGCCGGGAAAGCTGCGTTCGAATGCGACGGTTTCGCCTTCCGCCTGTTGCACGCTGATTCGGATCTCCCGCAAGCCGGATTCGAGATCACCGATGTCGAAAGCCACGCTGCCGCTGCTTCCGATCAAAAGCGACGCGGGACCCTCCACGATCGGTGCGTCGCCCTCAAAGCGAACCCAGGCGAGCACCCCGCCGCCCAGCAGCAGAACTGTGAGTAAGATTCCACGCCATCCTTTCCCCGTCACAAGCCCCCCGGCCATCGGTGTTACGTGTTATGAATTGCCGCAGTCTACCAGAGGCCATCCGCGTATGGACGCCACGGCGCACCTCGCTGAACCTCGGCCGCCTGAATCGAGGAGAGCACCATGTCTTTGCTGCGCCGCATCGTGATGATTCGTCACGGAGAAACCGAAGGGCAATCGAGCGTTCGCTTCCACGGTAGCGCGGATGTCAGACTCAACGAGGAGGGCCGGGACCAACTTCGCGCGACCGCGCGAAAGATGAAGACCGAGATCTTCGACCTCGTGGTTGCGAGTCCACTGCGGCGCTCCTGGGAGGGTGCGGCGATCGTTTCCGGCGGCGCACCCGTGCGACTGTATCCCGAATTCCGTGAAGTTTGCTTCGGCCACTGGGAGGGAATGACGGCCGAGGAGGTCGAGAAATCGAACCCGGCCCTGTATCGGGCTTGGCAGACGGGGGCTGCGAACTTCGAGTACCCCGGTGGCGAACTCCGCGAGGAGTTTCGCTCTCGCGTGGCGCGTGGGCTCGAGGCGCTGCTCGCAAGCGGCGCCACGAGTGTGCTCCTCGTTGGCCACAAGGGCGTGATCCGAACGATTGGTGAGCAGCTGCTGGACGCACCCCTGCCGGAGGGCCCGGAACTCGGCGGTGTCGTATCGGTCAGCCGCGGCGTCGATGGCCGCTGGTATGAGGGCCGCCGCGGTAGCAACCCGCCTGGGCTCGACGAGTAAGCGCCCGCGCAGGGCCGTTGTCTAATGAGTGAGTTCCTAGCCTTCGTGGGCTTCGCGGAGTTTTGCGATCACGCTGTGGTCCTCGAGCGTCGTGGTGTCGCCGACGGTTTCTTTGCCGGAGGCGATGTCGCGCAGCAGTCGTCGCATGATCTTGCCCGAGCGCGTCTTGGGCAATGCATCGGTGAAGCAGATGTCCGCGGGCTTGGCGATTGCGCCGATCTGCTTTGCGACGTGATTGCGCAGTTCCTTCACGAGAGCGTCATCGTGAGCCACTCCTCCCTTGGGAGTGACGAACGCGAAGATGGCTGTGCCGGTGATCGCGTCGGGTCGACCCACCACCGCTGCCTCGGCGACCTTGGCGTGCGATACGAGAGCGCTCTCCACCTCCATGGTTCCAATCCGATGTCCCGAGATGTTCATCACATCGTCGATCCGCCCCAGGATCCAGAAGTAACCCTTGCGATCGCAGTGGGCGCCATCGCCCGCGAAGTAGGTGTTCTCGAACTTGCTCCAATAGGTCTCTTTGAAGCGTTTCGGGTCGCCCCAGATGCCGCGAAGCATTCCGGGCCACGGTTTCTTGATGACGAGGAATCCGCCGTCCGGCGGATTCGCGGGCACGCCGTCTTCGGTGTAAACGTCGGCGTCGATACCGGGGAAGGGCAGGGTCGCGGAGCCCGGTTTGGTTTCCGTTGCGGCGGGCAGTGGCGTGATCATGATTCCACCCGTCTCGGTCTGCCACCAGGTGTCGACGATCGGGCAGCGGCGGCCTCCGATCACCCGGTGGTACCACATCCAGGCCTCGGGATTGATGGGCTCGCCAACGGTGCCGAGCATGCGCAGCGATGACAGGTCGTGTTTTTTAGGATGCTCGTCACCAAGCCTGATGAAGGTTCGGATCGCGGTCGGCGCCGTGTAAAAGACGCTCACCCGATGGCGTTCGATGATGTCCCAGAAGCGGTCCGGACCCGGATGGGTCGGGACGCCCTCGTACATCAGAGTCGTCACGCCATTGGCAAGGATTCCGTAGACGACGTAGGAGTGTCCCGTAATCCAACCGATATCGGCAGTGCACCAATAGGTGTCGGTCTCGTTCAGGTCGAAAATAGCCTTGGCGGTCGTGGTGACATGGGTGAGGTAGCCGCCGGTGGTGTGGAGGATTCCCTTGGGCTTTCCCGTCGTTCCACTCGTATAAAGGATGAAGAGCGGGTGCTCGGCGTCGAGCTTTGCCGGAGCACACTTCGAACTGGCCCCCTCCATGAGTTCGTGCCACCAATGATCCCGTCCCGACTTCATCGAAATCTTCTCGCCTGTTCGGCAAACTACGACGACGTGTTTCACCACGTCGACACCTGCGAGGGCTTCGTCGACGGCTGGTTTTAGCGCGTGCGGTGAGCCTCTCCGATAGCCACCGTCTGCGGTCACGACGACGCTTGCACCCGCGTCCTCAATGCGATCGCGGAGCGCTTCGGCGGAAAAACCTCCAAACACTACACTGTGTATAGCGCCGATACGAGTGCAGGCGAGGGTTGCGATTGCGAGCTCGGGGATCATCGGCATGTAGAGTGCGACGCGGTCGCTCTTTTTCACGCCGAGCCCTTTGAGGACGTTTGCGAAGCGGCATACCTCGCGATGCAAAGCACCGAAGGTCAGCACCCGGGTGTCGCCGGGCTCCCCTTCCCAGATGATCGCGGCTTTGTTGCGCCGCCATGCGTTCTCACCGATCAAGTGTCGATCGAGGCAGTTGTAGGAGACGTTCAACTTGCCGCCGACAAACCATTTTGCAGCCGGTGGTTTCCACTGCAGGACCTTCTTCCAAGGGGTAAACCAGCTGACGTTCTCCTTGGCCATCTTGGCCCAGAAGCGTTCGGGGTTCTTCGCCCCGAGCTTGCGGAGTTCGTTGACGGTTCGCTTGTTCCAGTGGGCGCTCTTTGTGAATTCGGAACTCGGTTTGAAGGTGCGATTCTCTTTCAACAGGGATTCGATGTTGGGCATGCCGCTCCATCCTCCGGGTCGGGTCTTGGGGTTCGGTCGATCGCCTCGAGTTCAGCGATCCGCGACGAGCGCCTCTACGTCTTCCGGATCTGTCGCGATGGCTTCGGTCAGGTTCTCGTAACCGTCTTCGGTGATCGCGATGTCATCTTCGATGCGGACGCCGATGCCTCGGAACTCTGCGTTCGCGTCCTCGTCGTCAGCAGCCACATAGATTCCGGGCTCGACGGTAAAGACCATGCCCGGCTCGAGGGATCGGTGATTGCCGTCGGATCCGTAATTGCCGACGTCGTGAACGTCGAGGCCGAGCCAGTGGCTCGTCTTGTGCATGTAGAAACGGCGATAGGCCTCTTTCGCGATCAGGTCGTCGACGTTTCCTGAGAGGAGTTTCAGGTCGACGAGGCCCTCTACGATGGCGCGCACCGAGGCCGCGTGCACGTCGGCGAGGGTCTTGTTGGGTGCGCATTGGTTGATCCCCGCGCGTTGCGCGGTCAGCACCACGTCGTAGATCGCGCGGCCCGCGGCAGTGAAGCGTCCACCGATGGGATAGGTACGGGTCACATCCGACGCGTATCCCTCTAGCTCGCAGCCTCCGTCGACCAGCACCATCTCGTGATCCCGGAGCTTCTCGCTGTTCGTCACGTAGTGGAGAACCGTCGCGTTGCTTCCCCCTCCGACGATGGTCGCGTAGGCGGCGCCTCGCGCGCCCAAACGCCGAAACGTGTACTCGATGATCGATTCGATTTCATATTCGTAGACGCCGCTCCTTGCGAGTCGGGCGCCCGCTTCGTGGGCCTCGCGGCTGATCGCCGAGGCGCGGCGCATGATGTCGAGTTCGGCGGGTTCCTTGTACAGGCGCATCTCGTGAACGATAGAGCGGGGATCCACGATCGCGTCCGCGGGGGCGCCTACGTTGCGCGAGCGCAGGCGCATCTCGTTGAGGGTGTTCGTGATCGCGCGATCGATCGCCGAGCTGCGCCCGAGAACGTGGTAAATTCGCTTAGCTCGTCGGACGAGTTCCGGAATTTGGTTGAGAAACTCCGATTGGGGATAGGCTTCGTCGGCCCCGTAAACTTCTTTCGCGCCTTCGACGCCCGGCCGATGGCCGGTCCAGGTTTCCATTTCGCGGTTGCGGGGCTCGACGTACAGGGTGTACTCGGGTCCGCCGTCGGTTCTCAGCACCGCAATCGCGTTGGGGTGGTCAAAGCCTGTCAGGTACCAGAAGTCGCTGTCCTGGCGGAAGGGATACTCTGTGTCCCGGGAGCGCGGAGCCATGCTCGCGCCCTCGAAAACCGCGACCGCGTCGGGGCCCAGGGCGTCGCGCACTCGCTTGCGTCGCTTTTCGAACACCCGCCAATCTTACCCCGCATTTCCCGATTGGTCGCGGCGTCGGCCGGCCCGATTTTCGGGCCAGCCTACTTGCGGGTGAATCCTGCGGATTCACTTGCGGCGTCGCTTCCCCGCTAATGCGGGGCAACCTCCTGGCGGGCGAATCTTTCAGATTCGCTTGCAGCGTCGGCAGCCCTGCTAGCGCGGGCCAGCCTCCTTTGGGATATCGCGGCAGACGACACTCACATTTGAGCAGTAGGTTGCGCATATTCGATCGCCTTCGGCGAACGCGCTGTAGTAGAGGCCGTCATCGGCGAGTTGGGGAAGCCGGGTCGAGCGGACCTCGCTTGGCGAATCGACGACGTGGACCCAGCCGCTCCAACGCGAAACGACCGCCCGCCCGTCTGCGCCCAACTCGATATCCTGGACGAAATCCAGAGCCGCGGAAAAGGCACGATCCAAGAGGATCCGCCGACCGCCTTCCGCCCCCTCTCCCGGCGCGCTGACCCGCAACCACAGATTGCGGCCTTCGACTTCCGCGCGATAGCCCTTTCCATCCTCCGCGAATGCCACGAACTGGATTTCCGGTTCGGATATCCGCAGCAGTTCTTCTCCCCGCTCGCTGAGCAGGTAGGTGTCATGGCGCGGCGGGTCTCCAGCTGCGATTGGGAGCAGGTCGGTCGTGACCCAGATTTCACGGCGCACCGGATCAAACGCGACGGTCTTCGGTGCGACGCGATAACCGTCGGGCGCTCGAAGCGGAAATTCGGCAAGCAGCCTTCCGTCGGGGTCGAAGGATACGACGGCACCACTGCCTTCGCGTTCAAAGGCACTGCCGTAACGGGAGGCGAGCACGCCACCATCGGGTCCGAGCGCGAGTTCGTTGAGACCGGCGCCGAGGTTGGGGAGGCGGACGAATCGGCCAGCGGGCACTTCTGCGTAACCGGCGGGTTCGTAGAAGCTCGTGAAGTAGATCCGACCGTTTGGGTGGGCGAGAACGTCCCAGACCCCGGATCGATTGCCAGCGGTGCCCACTTCCAGCGGCTCGAGCATCCGTTCCTTACGCAGGTCGAAGCGGCCGATCTCTACCGGTCCTTCCTCGAGTAGATCCGCCATCGGGTCGTTGCCGTGGGAGCGCATCGCGGACCAGAACGCCGCCGTGCCGAAATAGAGCACTGCGTCGCGAGCGTCTCCATACCACGCGCAGTAGCGCTCGACGGAACTCGGTGCCTCGTAGGTATAGATTCGCGATCCCGACTCGCGGCTTTCCGGATGAAGACAACCGACGAGGATCAGCAGTGCGAGTGCGATCGAGATCTCGAAGTGATTGCCGCGATTGCGGTACGGCTGCAGTTGAAACACGCGGAGGAACATGGCAATTCTCAGCCGTGCGGTCGGCCGATCCCCGGGCGTTGGCTCACGACTCCTTCGGCGAAGTTACGGCTTCCCGATTCACCTTCGCGACTTCGGTTCCGAACTCCCGAACGAACCAAGGCTTCAACTCTGTCATCTCTTGGAGGTCGGTCTTCGACTTTGGGTCCCGCCAGGCGATCGCCTCGAGGGTCGCGTTGGGACACAACACGCCCGGATCGATGTCCAGCGCGGTCGCCTTTTCGGCGCGCCACGCCTTGAGCGCGGTCAGGCGGCGCTCGCCCTGTCGGTCGAGTCTCCTGCTGCGCCCACTGCTCGGCAGCTTCGGTATCGGGCCGTGGTCGGTCTTCTTGCCCTCGCGGACGGCCGCCATCAATTCCCGTCCCATTCTTCGTTGAATCAGGTCGGTGATCCCCTTGATCTCCCCGAGGTCCGCTTGTTTGCGGGGCTGGCGCTCGGCGATCTCGAGCAGCGTGCGGTTGCCGAGCACCTTGAAGGCCGGGCGGTCGAGCTCCCGGGCCCGCTTGTCTCGGACGAGGTAGAGCTCGCGGAGAATCGAGAGGCTCTTCGAGGCGAGCCGACGCGCGCCTTTGATCCGCAGGTAGCCGAGCTTGTCGAATTCGCGCTCGGGCCACTTGCGGCCGCAGAGCGCCTCGAATTCCTCTTGGGCCCATTTGAGCCGTTTGACTGCTTGGAGTTCCTTTTTGAGCAAGGCGGTGAGTTCGATCAGATAGAGCACGTCGGACGCCGCGTAGCTGAGCTGCTTGGCGGACAGTGGTCTCGTCGACCAATCGGAGCGCTGCTGCTCCTTCGGCAAATCGACTCCGAAGTGTCGCTTCGCGATTCCCGCCAGACCCACGGACGGGTAGCCGAGAATCTGTGCGCTGATCATCGTGTCGAAGAGATTGCGGAATTCGAAGCCACAATCGCGCTTGAGGACGAAGAGATCGTACTCGGCGGCGTGGAAGATCTTGCATATGTCCGGCGAGGCGAAGACCGGTGCGAGCGGCGAGAGTTCTTTGGGTCCGCCGAGCGCGAGCGGGTCGATCAGATAGATCTGCCGGCGCGTGGCGACCTGGACCAGACACGTCTTGTCGAAGTAGTGATAGAAACTGTCGGCCTCGGTGTCGAAGGCGAGCAGCTTCTCACCCAACAGTTCCTGGGCGAGGCTGTCGAGGTCCTCTCGCGTTGTTATGAGCTGGAAATCCGCCACCTGCGGCCCCTTTGCCGGTGTCATCAAATTTTCGCTTCCCGAAGACGACGCACGAAGTCGGGAGTCGGCTTGGAGGGCACACGACGCGAGGAGGGACTGGTGCGGCGCGGTAGACCGATCCTAGCCGAGCCCGGGCGACGGGGAAAGACGAGGCTCGCCTCTCCGGTACTCTGACGGGATGATCCGGGCGGGAGTGGGGTTTTCAGTGGGACTCGACGGCCCCGCGGCCGTCGAGCAGGCGGCCTCGGCGGCCCTGGCCGGCGCGGGAAGTGCCGACCTCGCGATCCTCTTTGCGACGCCGGCCTTCCCGGCGGGTGTCGAGCCCCTGCTGGCGGCCGCTATCGATGTGCTGGGGACCTCAGCGATCGTCGGAGCCTCGGCCCACGGCGTAATTGGTGCGG
>JACZVU010000194.1 GCA_022572485.1 Myxococcales bacterium | reverse complement strand
TGCGCCGAGCCACTTCACGCCTTCGGGCTCGGGTGCGATGAGGGGGAGGTCGAGCGGAAAGGGTGGCGCGCCCTCCTCAGGCAGGAACTCCTCACCGGGGAGCGGGCGATCGCCAGGGCGGACCTCCTGGGCCGCGGCCGGCGCCGCGACGACCACCGCCACCAACACGAGCCAGCACCCTCTGCTGCTGCGACCCGAACTCGCCACACACGCCTCCGCGTCGATCCCACGCGCGGCGCATTATACGCAGCAGCAGAGGGTGCTGGCTCGCGAGTCGTGCGGTCGACGATCACGTCGGGATAGCTGTCGGCGATTTCCCTCCGGGCCCGGCCGGATGCTATGCCCCCTTCCAACCCCGACCACCACCCGCCCCCTCACGAGCGCGCAAAACTTCTCGCAGCTGGACGATTTTGCTCAAGGAAGCGCGCCCAGGCACCGAAGCGTGGATCTCATGCGGGCACCCCGAGCCAGCCCGCAAGGAGGAGATCCCGATGGCGACCCGCCCGCTCGCGTTTGGTGTGCGACTGCACGACAAAGGAAGGGGGCGGACCGTCCGCGTCCTGCAAGACCACCGCGACCCGCGCCGCTACCGCGTCGAAGAGTCCCGCAAGGACGGCAAGACCCAACAGCGCGAGCACAGCTCGCTATCCGGCGCGTTGCGCGATCTCGCCTCTAGTTGGCGCAAGCGCCTCCACTGATCGGCGTCGCGGTTCAAGGCGCATCCGCCGCAGAACAACGCGGTGGTCATGGCGGAACCCAATCATCCGCACCCGACCGCCCGCAATGGCGTTCCCGCTGGATCAATCGTCGGCGGCTTCGGATTTCTCCGTGTCTGCGGCTTCCGCCTTCTCGGCACTCGCGTCCTTGTCCGCCGCATCTGTGGGCGGCGCCGCATCGACCGAAGCCGTTTCGCCGGCGTCTTGCTCCGCGGCATCCTCCGACCCGCTCACGCCGGCCAATCCGAGCGAGAGCAATGAAGCTGCGACGAAAGCCTTGGTGATCATTTGAATCGACATTGAATACTTCCCCCTATGCCTGTGTCGGCAAACGAAATAGAACACCCACAGTATAATGTTCCGTGACGCCTGTCACGGTCCGCGATCAAAACCCGCACTTTCTGTCGTGAAAATCCGCGGCGAATCCGCACGCCTGGGGCTCGAGCGATCTAAGGCAATTTCAAACGCCGTTTGTTCGCAGACCTGCTCACTCGACGGTGATCGTCGCCTTTTTGATGAATACCTTCCGTTTCGGCTTGCCCCGCGCGGTGCCCGCCCGCTCGAGCTTGCTGAGCGTCGACTTTCCCTCGACGAGCTTGCCAAAGATCGTGTGCTTCCCATTGAGCCTCGAAGCCGGACCACAGGTAATGAAGAACTGGCTGCCATCGGTTCCCGGGCCTGCGTTGGCCATGCTCACGACACCTCTTTTGTTATGCGACAGATCGGGATCGAATTCGCCCCCATATCGGTAACCCGGCCCACCATTGCCGGTACCGGTCGGATCGCCGCCTTGCACCATAAAATCTGTAACGATGCGGTGAAACTTCACGTCGTCGTAGAAGCCCAACCGAGTGAGGTAGATCGTGCTGATCACATGAAGGGGCGCCGACTCAGGTAAAAGCTTGATCTTGAGATCTCCGCGGTTGGTCTCCAGATTCCAGTAGTAGGTCTTCGCCGAATTGAACGGGACCACGCCGAGGGGTGCCGGGACCTTCACCTTCCAATTTTCCTCGCTCTTGTCCACCGCCTGCTCGGCGATGAAGGCGTCGATCACCGCAATCGCCGGATCGATTTCTGGATCGAGATCGTCCGCAGCAGCCGCCACCGCAGCGAGGCAAATTGCTGCGGCTGCGAGTACGGCTAGACCGCATCCGGTAGCTCTGGGATCGTTCCACAGTCCGGTCATTTGCGTCACCCCTCCGGTATTGCTGTACGGCCCATGCAGTCATGAAAAATAAACGCGCGCACTCCCAGAAATCCAGCAAAATCTGACCCGGCTTGCAACATTCGCGTACCGCCTGCTACCGCTGGAATCGGACGTATGCGAGCGAGCACTCGACTCAAGAATCCGGGGGAAGAACGACCGGTTCGGACTCTTCGCGATTGCACGTTTGGGCCGCTCTCTCGTCGTGAAGCAGATAGATTCCACTTGTGATGACCACCGCGGCGCCCACGAGAACGAGCCTCGTGGGAACGTCTCCCCAAATGAGAAAGCCCAACAACATCGCCCAGAGCAGCGATGTGTATTCGAATGGGGCGACGACGGACGGCGGGGCGATCCGAAATGCCTCGGTCAGGCAATACTGCGCGGAGCCCGCGAGCACTCCGATCACGGCCATCAGCAACATCCCAATCGGCGTCGGCTGAATCCAGGTGAACGGTGCGGCAATCAGACCCACTGCGAGAAAGACCAGCGCGGAATAGAAGGTCATCGCTCCCGTGCTCTCGGTGCTTCCGAGTCGACGCGTCAGAATCATCGCAAACGAATAGGTGACGACGGACCCCATCACGAACAGCGCGCCCGATGAAGCGATGCCTCCTCCGGGTCGCACCATCACCAACACGGCGGAAAATCCGACCAGAACGGCCATCCAGCGCCGGAACCCGACGGGCTCCTTGAGGACGAGCACGGAGAGCGCGGCGATCAACAGCGGGGCGGACATCACGATTGCGA
>JACZVU010000088.1 GCA_022572485.1 Myxococcales bacterium | reverse complement strand
GAGGCCACGGGGGCCCGCGCCCGGCCCTACCGCAGCCCATCGGTTCGACATAATCATAAATAAAATCAATCAGTTAACTGACTTCCCGACAACTCCACCCCACGCCCTGGAAAACGGGCAGATGGCGTGATTCCGCCGATTTACAAGTGTGCGGAATTGAAGGATTTCAGGCACTTAGCGATTTTTCAATGAGCCCCGTTGCGCCTCTTTGCGCCTCCGCTGCTACAGTTTTTGCTACAGTCGGAAAAGTGTAACACCGCGCGGAATCATGCCGTGACCGCCGCATTTCCCTAGAGCGGGGCCGTGGATTGCGGGGTCGTCTGAGACGATCAGAGAGGGGGCATCTCGCCCCACCTTGAAGATGATTGACCGCGACTAGCGGACGGGCGCACACTGAGCGGCGGCGGGATTCGGGGGCTCAAGAATGACCACACTAACGCGCTTCATGGATCACGACCAACGCGGACGCTGGGCGAACGTGGTCATGGACAACGGCGATCCGTGCTGGATCGGGGTCGCGCAAACGGGTGTTCTGGTCAAGAAGTCCCGCGTCGGGCTCTTCGGGGCGGAACTCTACGAGCAGAAAAACCTCTACGAGGCAGCTCAAACTGCGCAGGCGTTGGATTCTCTTTTTACTGAGAAGCTCACCCCACCCGAGATGTGGAATCCGGTGCTCGTCGCGTTCGCCAACGCTGTGCTGCATTGCGGAGATCTCGCGGAAGTTACCCGAGTGCTCAATGAGGCGATCGAACTCGACAAGGAGTCGGAAGCTCCGCCGGAGTAATCAATCCGGCGCCGCGATGCTGCTCGCACTTTCAAAGCTGCGGGGCGTTTCGCTGGTTCACTAGAGTGGGGATAACCGAAAGGGATGAAATGAGGCGAGCTTCCGTTACCGCGACGATGGCACTCGCGGTTTACCTTCTGCTTGGGTCGAGTGCGTCCGCCGAGGAATCTGGGGTCTGGAATGCCGAGATGGCTGCAACTTTATGCAATGATAAAGACAACCGCTATTGTGAGGCAGCCTTCTTGGGCTATGTCCGCGGATTAAACGACGCCATTGCATTTCCCGCCATACTGCATGACGATTCGCGAATTAAGAATTTTGAACCTGATTTCTGGTGGAGTTGCATCGAAAAATCTAGGGCTTCCGTGCCGCAAATGACAAAGATGTTCAGGAATTCGCTAGAAGAGCACCCGGAGCAGTGGCAGCAGGCCGCTACTTTGTTCTTC
The DNA here is from genome assembly GCA_022572485.1 of Myxococcales bacterium. The sequence continues at coordinate 9,230 of JACZVU010000088.1, read as the reverse complement.
TTTGAGTATGTGGTCTTTCCGCTCTGTCACCAATTGGCTGTCGACAATCTAGCCAAGCCAAATGCACAATCTACTGAGCCCGCCGAGTAGGTTTAAAGGACACCCCCGGCACGAACAGGCTCGCCCCGGTCGTGATCAAGCCGGGCACCTATGATCCGATGCCAGAGGAAGAGCTTCGATGAGAGACGCAAAGGGCGCCTCTGGCCGCACGAACCAGAGACGCCCCGCGACCAGCTCGTCGGCCCGGAAGGGACGAGCTAGATCACACTGCCGGGAAGCGAAGCATCCGAGCGGACTGACTCAGAATCCCGTCCTCTCGGCGGATCACTTTTAGCGTTACCTGATCCGTCGCGAAGTCGGCATCTCGGCTCGTTTCCGCCCGTAGATTTTCCCGGATGAAAACCGTGTAGCCGCTCAGATCCCCGAAGACCGCCTCGTTCACAGGCACGCCGCTGGCTCCCGCAGGGAACACCACGAGGCGTACCCCGAGCAGTTGCCCCACGATGTCCTGCGCGAGCGGCGGGGAGTTGAACTCCTGAAACGTGGGCCGACCATCGGTCCCGATCCCGAGGTTCGTGATCACCTCCGCTGCCGCCTCGTTGATGATCCACGTCCCGTTGCGCCGGAATTGCGACGCCACCTCGAAATACTTGGAGGTGATCGTGAGGAACGTCTCGCCCGAATCGACCCACGTGTCGGCGCTCGCGGTGAGATCCGCGAACAGCGAGTCGGAGAAGTTCGTGCCGTCGAGGATCGAGAGATCCTCCAACGTCCCGATCGCTTCCCCGATGTCGAGTGTGACCGCGGTGGTCAGCGCCATCGGTGAATCGTCGAGCAGCTCCCGAGAGAACTTCACGAGCCCCGCGAGCTTCACGGGTTCCGGTGTAACGCTTCCGTACACCGGCTCGGTCGTTACCGCCCCGATGTCAGCCGCTTCGGCGGCGATCCCTGCGACCGTCTTCGTGGTCTGGACCGGCACCTTCACCGCGAACTCGCCGCCCATCACGATGTTGCAGAGCTGCCGCAGCCGCGCCGTCTCGGAGATGATCCGCTCGATGGCGCTAGCGAATCCGACAGGCACGAGCCCGCCGCCAGTCCCGGCGGCGCCGATCCCTGTCGCCAGATCGGCCCGCTGAAAATTCAGGTTGTGGGGGCGGTCTGCGATCTCCCGCAGCTTCGCCTGATCGTTGGACGTGATCGCCCGGATGAATTCGATCGTTTCCACGTCGTTCGCGGGCGTGCGGATCTTCCGCGTCTCTTCGTCCCAATTCTGCGCCGCGTATTCCCGCTCCCATGCGGGCACCGCGCGCGCCGCTGAGCCGTAAGACCGCGGGGTGTCAAATATGGACAACGCCGCCTTGACCGCGGGATGCGGATTCAGCTTTTTCATGTCTGCCAGATCCGCACGCCGATCTGCATCCCAGTTGGCGCGTTCAGCTTCGACAATTTCGTTCAACATCGACCCCAGCGGTGAACGCTCCACCGCTTCTCGCTCTGCTCGTGTCAATCCGTCTTGCATTTCGATACTCCTCGGCGCACACCGCAGCCCGCGCCAAACGACGCGAGACGGTGTTGCCAAAAGTGTGAGTGTTCTGTGTGTTGGTGTTCGGTGACGGTCGCGAGCGTCTACGACCTAAATTCTTTTCCCTGCTCTAGCCGGGAGCGTTGCGGCTATTGGTGCCTGCTCACCTTCAAACCCGACGTATCGGGCGAGGCGTAAATCGTAGCAAACGCGGCGGGTGGTGCCCTTGCCTGAAAATGTGACACTCGGGAAGGCTTTCCGAGGGCACCTCGCGATGCGACGCCGCCGCTCACCGCATTGGAGGTGCCTCCCCGCTCAAAGCCCAAATCTCTTTTTCGCGCACCTCTTTGTACGAGAGCACGTCCTCCCAAGTGACCCCCACCCCCCGACCGAGGAGCATCTCTGCCACGCCCGCGAGCGCGTTGGCAAGATCGTCATGCCCGCCCGGAGGGTGGTCGACGCGGTCCCTGCCCGAGGTCCCGCGGCGCCGCTCCAAGCTCCGCAGCTCGCGCAGCATGGTCGGGTTGTCGGGGATCTCGATCCGCTCGGAATGGACCGAACTCACGAGCGCGAGGTACAGCTCCGACTTCGTTTTCGGGGCGAGGTCATATCGAACGCCCTCGCTGCGGAACGCCTCCCGCGGCCACTCCCCGGCGTAGCGGTCGCCCGTGACCTTCGTCACCCGGTACGCCTTGAGCAGCTCGGCGCACTCCGCGACCACGCCGCTCGGGTTGAAGGGCGGCGTCCACGCCCGAACCAAATCCACCACGCAGCCCTCGCCGTCTTTGTGCGCGACCGCGATCGTGAAGGCATCCTTCCGCCCTCCGCTGGGGTCGGTGAAGGCGACGTAATGGAGGTCCGAAACCGGCGGCAGCTCCGTCCGGTCCGGCACCACGCAGCGGGTGATCGCGTCGAAGTCAAAGAGGTCTTCGAGGTCCGCGCGAAACTCGGCGCCCCACTCGGCCCGCGCCGCGCTCTCGTCCATCGCGTAGGCGTCGGCGATGATCTCCGCGGGGAGCCCCGGGTTCATCGTCGAGGTCGGCGCCTGCCAGACGAGTGTCGGGTCATCCTCCACGCCGTAGTGACGCTGGCGCATCTTCCACAGCACGCCCTTGCGGGCGTAGGGGCTCGACAGCGCGAGCAGAATCGAGCCGGGGACATTCGCCATCGCGGGCCGCAGCGCGTTCACGATCTCCACGTCCGGGCTGGCCGACTCGTCAGACCGCCAGAAGGCAATCTCGTCCAGCACCGCCGCGACGATCGTGTACCCCCGGATCGTGCGGAAGCTCGCCGTCGCGACCTCGATGGAGATGCCGCCCTGTAGCTCGATGATGTCCGCGGTCGCACGCTCGATCCGCTTGTCCAGAAGCGGGCTCTCCAGAAAGCCCCGGATGTACCGGAACACCACGCGCGCCTGCTTGCGATCCGCAGCGAGAACCAGCACGACGCCTCGCTCCCCGCGGGCCAGCTTGTAGCTCCGAAAACAAGCGAGGTAGACGGCCACGAGCGCCGCGATCCGGCTCTTCCCACTGCGCCGCCCCGCGATGATCCAGCCTTCACGGCAAGGCTTTTCCGGTGGCTCGACCCGGCCCGAACACTGCGCGAACACCGTGTTATCAGCGAGGCTCATGGGAAGCCCGAACAGCGCCCGGAGCAGCACGCGCCATGCCTGCCAGCTCTCGGCTCCGAAGTCCTCTGCGAACAGCTCACGATCCGACATCGCTTCGAGCAGATTCATCCGATGCCCCCCACGAACCACTGCGAAAACTCTTCCAACCGCATCACCACGAGCGCGTTCCGGTCCTCATCGTGCTTACGCTTCACGATCGCAACCGGCGTCTGCAACGCCTCCGCGTTGCGCTCTGCCTGCCTCGCTGCGTCGAGCAGATCCGAAAAGCTGGGACGCCCGAGCAACTTGCATTCCACCGCCCAGCCCGGAGCGATCAAGTCGCACTTCCCGCCGGTCGTGTCCGGCCCGCGCCTCCGCGCATTCGGGAACCGCTGCGCGATGCGGCGCTCAAACGCCTTCCACGACTTATCCGGCATCGCCGTTCCCGCTCACTCTCTCGGCCTTCGCGTCGATGTAGTCTTCGAGCCCGAGTTCCTTCGCTCTGCGGTCCAGCCCGAGTGCCACGAGTGACGCGCGACGGATCGTCGCCATCGTGCCCACCATTCGCCCGGCGTCCCGATCGCCGTTGACGAAGCGGGCCAGCTCCGCCTGTAACACCACGCCCACACGCGCGAAGTCTTCGACCAGTGCGCGTTCCATCTCGGATACGTTGTCGAGCCCGCCTAACGCCTCGAAGATCGCTCTGCACTCATCCTCGGCGTAGTGCGTAAGCGGCAAGATGGCGTCGGTGACGAGCGAGTGCTGCCGCCATCGACGGATGTCGCCTAGCGAGACGCGCGTGCGCTCCGATCTGCGCTGGTATGCGCCCACCGTCGCCTTGGATCGAACGTCGCTCAGCGTGTCGGGGGTGCAGTCTTCGCGCTTGGTTCCGGCCATATCCGCCCTTTTCCAGCCCTTTTGGCCCGGATCGCTACATATATCGCTACACCACAAGCCCGGCAAGAGAGAAAGATCAGCGGCGATAAGGGCTTAGAACAGGCCGAAAACGGGTCAAGTAGCCGTTTCAAGAGGGTCGATTATCGGATTTGAAAGATTGTCTGTTAAGAGAAAGTATGTTGTGTGTGTTGTGTATGCGAAGTGAACGAGAGAGCGTGTAGTGCCATTCTCTGCACTCCGCACACTCCGCACACTCCGCAGAGGTTTTAGAGAGGGGGCTACCCCTGGCCCGTGGTGGGAAGCGCCCAGAAGGTCTTAGCTGGGAAGTCTTGCGTCCGGGTCACGACCACGCGACGTGTGCGCTTGAGCCCGTCGAGTGCGCCGCGTCCGATGCCTGCTTCCTCTGCCGCGACCATGACCTCGGTGAAAGGCTTCGAGCCGTCTCTGAGCAGACCCCGCACGAAGCTCTCGGCCTGCGCGGCCAGGGTCGTCTGTTTGGCGTTGCCGAGTTCGTCAGCCCGGAGGTCGGTCGCTCCTGCCCATTCGACGGCGGCGGTGTCGACCTCGCCGAATGCCTCGCTCGGGACCCGAGTGCCCATGATCCGGAAGGTCTGGCTTGTGGGCTTTTTGGTGACGTTCATTTTCGAGCAAGCGAAGACGATCAGGCCGTCCGTCTCGGGATGTTCTTCGACCAGAAAAGCCACACGGGCCACGCCGGAGAATGCCTGCGAGCCCATGAGCTTCGCGAGCGCCTTCCCGGCGGAAGATTTTGAGTTCCACGTATTGAGCAAGATCGCGACGTTCGTCTCTTCGGCCAGGATCTTGAGGTGGTACATCGCCTCGGCGACATCCGACACGCTGTTCGTGTCGCGCTCGGCACCGAAAAAGGCGAGCAGCGGATCCACCACGAGCAGCTCCGCGCGGGTCTTCAATATGATCTGCTTGATCAGCGGAAGGTCGCGGATCAGCGAGATGGGCCGGGCCTTCTCGTAGGAGCCCTCGTCATCAAATTCGTGTCGCTCGATTAGGATTGTGATCCTTCGGAGATCCGCACCGGCTGCCTGTAACCGGGGGCGCACGGTCTTCTTGAGATCGTCGTCGCCGATCAGGAGCAGCACGGGCGCCGCCGTGACTTTGGCGCCGGTAGGCATTTCCGCACCCGCCGAGATCCGCGCTGCGAGGTCGGTGATCATCGCTGACTTCCCGACGCCGGGATCACCGTGAATCGCCGTGATCATCCCTCGTGGAAACCACGGTTGAACGAGCCACTCGACGCGGCCCTCGGGGATCTCGTCCATCGTCTGCGTGTAGATTTCCGGTCGGCTTTGTGGCGGTCCAAGGTCGGCAGGGAGGGGCGGGCAGGTTTTGAGGATCTTCTCGCCTTCGAGATCGTGCTTCGCTCGGTCATCCACGGGGAGGCTTCCAGTCGTGCTCGCGGAGATTCGGGACGAGCCCCTGCTCCCGGACGCGACGCTTATCCTTGTTGGAAAGCCAGCGAAAAATCTCGTCACTGCTCCAGTTGAGCATCCGCCCGCTATACACGCACTCACTTCGCCGCTTCGCCCTCGGTCGGCTTCGATTTCTCATCTTCGTCTCGCCTCCAATTTCGCGAGCCACTCTCGGTCGCTCGCGTCGTTCGCTGGTCGGGTGGATCGGATCCGCCTCGAACGCATAAAGGCGTCGAGATCAGAAGCGGCTATCCGAATCCAGCGTTTTCCAATTCGGGAGGCAGGCAGCTCGCCGCAGTCGATCAGGCGCCGGATGGTGTTGGGCGACGCGCGGACCCGCCTTGCGGCGGCGCGGATCGTCAGAAAATCAGGGTCCGGCATGGCTCACATTGCCCCCAAGAGATAGTATTTATCAATTAGGTATTTACGAGGCAATGGAGAACGGCTATTACTTTGTGGCGTCGCTACGGCTAGATTTTTCTCGCGTCATGGCGCATGAGGAGATGGAGGAGCACATGAAGGAAGAGGTCACGTACACGACAGCCGAGGTCGCGGTCGTGTTGGGTAAGCACAAGAAGACGCTGGATTATTGGAAAAAGGAGGGACTGCTCGTGCCGGTCGGAAAGCTCCCGCATTGGAAGAGGCAGTACTGCTTGCGCGACGCGGTCGCGGCGGCCTTCGCGGCGAAGCTGCTCGACTCGGGCGTCCAGAGGGAGATCGTGAAGGCGGTCGTCGCAATCATGCAAAGGGGCGATCCGGACGAGATGAAAAGAGCCGTGATGTACATCGAAATCGACCCGGAAACAGAGGTGCCGACGCCGAGCTTCGTGCTCGACACGGCGGATAAAACTCAATATGCGGTGTTCGAGAAAGTGGTCAGAGAGCACCGCTTCAAATCCGGCGAACCGGCCTTGTCGCTGCAAGACATCTACGACGCGCAGGTCGAGGGAGTGGGGACGAAGATCCGAGGCGGGCTCATTAGGAAAGTGGCGGAGGCGAGCTGATGACGAAGCGACCGAAGGGCCGGGAGTACCGCGGGCTCTACGCACGCGGCGAGGTGATCTGGATCAGCTACACCGACGGCGGCAAGCGGACGCTAATCTCCGCGGGTACGGACGATTGGGACCGCGCCGCCAAGCGTCGCGATGACGCGATCCACGGAAAGCATCGTTCGATGACGTTCGCGGATGCGACGCGAAAGGCGTTGGCCGACATGGCGGCGTGCGGCGTCGCTGAGACGACGTCGAGCGATCGGATCCGCCTGCTCCGCGACGAGGGCAGGATCATCGAACACCTCGGTTCGCTTACACTCGATCAGGTCGATGTGGCCGCACTCCGACGGTGGCACGATGCGGCAATCTCACAGCGCGGTCGCTCGTTCAAGACCGGGGCGAACCAAATCGACGCGATCGAGATGGTCCTTCGCTGGGCGCGTGGACGCGGGCACTTGGCGCGCGGCTGCAAGCCGGTCCAAGAGCTGCGCGAAGACTTGCTCTATGCACGCCGAACCAAAAGCGCACACGCGAAGCAAGACGAGGCGCGACGCTACGCGAAGGACGCAGTGTTGACACCCGAAGAGGTCGGGCGACTCGTGGCCGCGGCGCAAGAAGAGAGCCTTGAGGCGACCGTGATCACGATGCTCGCGGTCGAGTGCGGGCTGCGCCTCGGTGAGATCGTCGGCTTGAAATGGGGCGACATCGAGTGGGGCGCGCACCACAGCGACCCGTGTCGCCGCCTGATCCTGCGCCACACCCGGTCGCGCGGCGATAAGACGTCGCCGCTCAAGTCTGGCTTTCAACGTGAGCCGCATATCTCGACCCGGCTGCAACACGCACTTCGCAAGCTCAAGAGATCACGATTTGAGCCCGGCGCGGAGGCGGACGTGGTGCAGCAAAAATACTCGCGCCTCTACACCCACACGATGCGCCGGGTGTTGGAGCGGGCGGGCCTGCCGAAGCGCACCTTTCAGAACATGCGGGCGACGGCTTCGACCCTACTCAAGCAGTGGGGCGTGGCCGAGGAGTACGTGCGCTATGCGATCGGGCACGAGGACAAGGCGGTAGCGGCGAAGCACTACGACGCGCTGGACTTCTCCAAATACAAGACCGCTGAGCAGTTGAATCCAGAGGTGGAAACTCCGATGGATTTGTTCGCACGTCTGTGCGTCCCGACGGCAGATTGCTACAAAATTGCTACAGACACAAAGAGGATTCTAAAAAGCTCCTAATGAATCCGGGCGTTTAGCTCGATTCAGGGCGCTCTCGAAACGGGCAGATGGCGCGAAATGGAGAGAAATCCAATATGATTCTTCGGCTCACGACTCCATGTGGACTGAATTCCGCCGCGGCTGAACCGTAACCCGGCGCCCTGGCAGATCAACTCGAGCAAGATTTGGCGCTGACGCCGCAGCGGGACTCACGGGAGATGGTCATGATTTCGCAGGCTCGGGTGGTCGTGGTGGGGGGAGGGATGATGGGCGTTGGCCTCCTCCATCACCTCGCCGAAGAAGGTTGGAAGGACATCGTACTGGTTGAGAAGGGTGAGCTGACATCGGGATCGACCTGGCACTCGGCAGGACAGTGCCCGAGCTTCATCGGCGATTACACGATGGCCATGATCCATCACCACAGCAACACCCTCTATCCAAAGCTGGAAGCGATGACCGGTCAGTACACCAGCTGGCACGGCTGCGGTGGAATTCGCCTGGCCACCACGCAAGCCGAGCTGGAGTGGTTCAAGCACGTCTCCGATATCGCGAAGCACATCGGTTACCGGCTGGAGGTCATCGGTCCGGACGAGATCCGACGCATCAATCCGTTCATCGAAACAACCGGGGTCATCGCGGGAGCCTGGACACTGGATGACGGCCACGTTGACCCCGCGGGCACCTGTAACGCGATGGCCAAGGCTGCGACGAATCTGGGCGCCTCCATCATAAAACGTACCCGCGTCACGGACATCAACCTGCGCCAAAGCGGTGAATGGGAAGTCATAACCGACAAAGGAAACATCGTCTGTGAACATGTGGTCAACGCGGCAGGGTGTTACGCGCCCAAGGTCTCCCAGATGGTCGGCTCAGACGTGCCCTTCACCAATGCCGAACACCAATACTTCATCACCGAGCCCATCCAGGAGTTCATCGATCGGGACGAGGAAATTCCGATCATGCGAGACCCCTCGGCGTCGGCCTACTACCGACAGGAGCAGACTTCTGCACTGATCGGCATCTACGAGACCAAAGGCGCAACTCAAGCCTGGCCCACGCAAGGCGGCATGCCGACTTGGGAATCCGACAGCGAGCTTTTCGAAGCCGACTTCGAGCGGGTTTTTCCGCACTTCGAGAAAGTCCTGGAGCGGATGCCGATCTGGGCGGATGCGGGCATCAAATCGGTCGTCAACGGTGCGATTCCACACACGCCGGACGACAATCCACTGCTCGGGCCCGCAGGGGGTCTGCGCAATTTCTGGCTCTGCTGCGGCGCCTCGATCGGCATCGCACAGGGTGCGGGCTGCGGAAAGTATCTCGCCCAGTGGATCGTTCACGGCGACGCGGACGTCAACATGGCGAGCCTCGATCCCCGACGCTTCGGCCCGTGGGCGGACGAGACCTACACCCGGGCCAAGGCGTTCGACGCCTACACCCAGATGTACGCGCTTCACATCCCGGGAGAAGAGCGCGAAGCAGGCCGAAAATGCCGCGTAACACCGATCTACCAGACCCTCGCCGACAAGGGTTGCGTCTACACCGAGGCCT
>JACZVU010000087.1 GCA_022572485.1 Myxococcales bacterium | reverse complement strand
CAACCGCTGCTTGGTTTCGAGCGCTGCGAAGAGATCGCGAATGCGCTGGGGATCGTGGAACTCGGGTTGGTCGAGCAGCGCGAGGCGGGTCTCGATCACGAGGTCCACCTCGTCGTCACCCACCGCCACGGCGCGACGGCCGAGATCGATCGCGCGGGTCAAAAGCGCGTCGGCCCGATCTCGCAGGCGCTCGGCCTCGTCGACCAGCGCCGCGCGCACCTCGACCAGCGTGCGACCCGCCGCGCGCTCGGAGAGCAGCACGGCAGTGCGGTCGAGTTCGCGCTGGTCCCATTCGCCCTCGATCACGCGCCGATGCGCGCCGCCATTCTTCGAAACGAGCACCACCAGCACGCGCTCTGACGAGAGCCGGACCAGGCTGATCCGGCTGAGAACGATCCGCTCGAGTCGCGGCGTAACCACGAAGCCCAGTTGCCGGGTGCAGTCGGAGAGCAATTGCGAAGCGACGTTGACCACGGAGTCGGGCTCCGCCTCGTCGACGCTGTAGGTGATGTTGCGCATCTCGTACGATGCGACATTGCTCGCGTCGAGCTGCTTCGGGTCGAGCAGCCGATCGACGAACAAGCGCAGGCCCTGCTCGGTGGGAATCCGGCCGGACGACGTGTGCGGCTGTTCGACCAGGTTCATCCCCGCCAGTTCCGCGAGCGTCGCGCGCACACTCGCGGGCGAAATATGCATCGGCAACAGATGGGTAAGCGTCTGGGAGCCAATCGGAGCGGCCTCACCGACGTACGCCTGGACGATCGCCCTCAAGACGGCAGCCTGGCGCGCGGAGAGATCGTACGAATCCCGCCCCACTTCGGGTTGTCTCGCAGCCACAGCTGCCCCCCCATACCCGTAAGGGCTCAGCAGAGCCCTTCATCGAGCTGGTTGGAGAGTTCCCCGGCACGTCCCCTGCGCGCCGAAGGCTACAATAGTCTAGCCCGATTCATCGGCCGATAGGGTCCCGCGACTGAGCTTTCAGGCCCCAGCGGGAAGGCCCCCCACTCAGACGAATTCGGCAAAAACCGAGTCCGCGAGCAGCCGGCCTCGAGTGCTGAGCCGCAGATCTCCACCCCCCGCCTCGTCGAGCAGTCCGGCCTCGATCAAGCGATCGATCGCAGGCCCAAAAAACGCCCGCGGCGGCTGCCCGAATTCTCCCTCGAATTCCGCGGCCAACAGGCCGCGCGACCCGCGTAGCGCAAGGAAGGCGGCCTCACCGCGCGCGGTATCCGCATCGAAGACTTCGGTGGGGCCCGCCGCGGGCGGACGCTGCTGGGCGATCCGGTCGAGGTAGATGCGAAGGTCCCGCACGTTCGAGCGCCGGGCTCCAAAGGGCGCCGCGGCGCTCGGCGGTTCGCTCGAAAAGGCGCCGACCCCGAGGCCCAGCACCGGCCAACGCTCCCAGTAACGCCGGTTGTGGATGGCCTGAAAACCCGGACGCGCGTAGTTGGAAATCTCGTAGCGCTCGAAGCCGCCCGCGCACAGGCGGGCCTCGATGGCCTCCAGCATCGCGATGGCTTCGTCCTGGTCGGGAAGCGGCAGCTGCCCGCGGCTCGCTGCGAGCGCAAAAGGCGTACCCGATTCGATGGTCAGCTCGTAGCTCGAGACGTGATCCGGGCCAAATTCCAACGTGCGGTCGAGGTCGGCCTCCAGATTCGCCAGGCGCTGCCCGGGCGCTGCGAAGATCAGATCCAGCGAGATCGCGGGAAAGCCCGCGGCGCGGCACGCGGCCAGCGTTTGCTGGGCCTCTTCGACCCGATGCGCGCGGCCCAGACGCTTCAAGACCGCATCGTCGAAACTCTGGACCCCCACCGACACGCGATTCACACCGAGCGCCCGGAAATCCAGCAGCCGGGAGCGCTCGAGCGTGCTGGGGTTCACTTCGAGGGTGGTCTCGACCGGGCCGTCGTGGGGAAACGTCGCATGGATCGCGTCGACGATCCGGGCGAGCGACTCCGGGGCCAGCAGCGAGGGCGTGCCACCGCCGAGGTAGATGCTCGCGAGGCGGCGGCCCCTACCGGTAGCGTCTTGATACACGGCGCTGCGCGAGGCGAGTTCGTGCAGCAGCGCGTCGACGTAGCGGGCCTCTTGCTCGGCGGACAGCTCGGGGGCGGCGAGCACCGCAAAATCGCAATACGGGCAGACCCGCTCGCAGAACGGAATGTGGACGTAGACGCCAACCGTCGTATCACGCACACGGGCAGGGTAGCCGCTCGGCCCGGGCGCTTCGCGCGGCGGCCTGCGTTACTCTCCGCGCACCTTGAGTCATCCCAAAATTCGTTGCGAAATTCTGTCCAGCGGACTGACGGTTCTGTTGTGCGAGAGCAAGATCGCCCCGGTCGCCGAGATTCAACTCTGGGCCAAGGTGGGCTCTGCGGACGAGCGCCCCTCGGAGTCTGGGCTCGCCCACTTCCACGAGCACATGCTCTTCAAGGGCACCGAGCGCCGGGCGGTCGGCGATGTGGCGGGCGACGTCGAGGGGGCTGGCGGCCGCATCAACGCCTACACGTCCTTCGACGTGACCTGCTACCACGCGACACTCCCAAGAGAACAGCTCGAAGCCGGCGTCGACGTGCTGACCGACGCACTGCTTCACTCGACGTTCGCAGCCGAGGAGATCGATCGCGAAATCGAAGTCGTCCTCGAGGAGATCCGCCGCTCTGAAGACTCGCCGACCCAGGTGCTCAGCCAGGCGGTCTTTGCCGAGTGCTATCGAAAACACCCCTACCGCGCGCCGATTCTCGGCACGCGCGAAAGCGTCGAAAGCTTCAACCGCGAGCGCGTGCAGGCTTTTTACAAGCGCTGGTACACGCCGGACAACCTGATCGCGGTAGCGGTCGGAGACTTCGACGCCGCGCGCCTGATCGAACAACTCGAGGCCGCCTTCGAGGGCCGACCGCGCGGGAACATCGAGCGCAGCCGCACCGTGGACCCCCCCCAGACCAAGCGACGCATCGTCGTCTGCGCGCGACCATTCGAACGCGTGAACCTGGAGATTGCCTACTCAGGCGTCGGCCTGCGCAACCCGGATTGCGCGGCCATCGACTTGCTGACTTTCATCCTCGGAAACAGCGAGAGCAGCCGACTCAATCGCCGCGTCAAGGAGCGCGACGAACTCGTCGACCGCATCGACGCCTATTCGTACACACCGATGGATCCGGGCATCACGAGCGTGTCCATCAGCACGAACGCAGAGCGCGCACTGGATTCGATTGCGGCCGCGGTGCGCGAGATCGAGCGCCTACGGGTCGAAGCGGTATCGAAAGAGGAGCTGGAGCGCGCGCGAATCAACTTCCTGACCTCGGAGCACTTCGAACGCGAAAGCGTCACTGGCATGGCACAGAAGCTCGGCAGCTTCCACGCGACCGCAGGCGACTACCGCGAAGAGGCCCGCTACCTGGAGCGGATCCGCAACGCGACGCCGGAAGACCTGCTGCGCGTGGCGCATCGGTACCTGGCGCCCGAGCGCATGACGGTCGGCGCGGTGCTCGCCGAAGCCGACGCGGCGCGATTGGATGACGCGAGTATCGACGCCGCGATCGCGCGCGGCACAGCGCAGACGACACGCAGCTTCGCGGCGCCCGCGCGGCAGCCGGCGCAGCACGAGATCCACCGCTACGAACTGATCAACGGCGCGCAGCTGTACGTGATGCCGCGCCGGTCGGTTCCCGTCGTGGCGGTCCGCGCCGCGTTCCTGGGCGGAACCCTCGCGGAAGACCAGAACAACGCGGGCATCACCAGCTTCTTGTCATCGATCTGGTTACGGGGAACCCGCAGCCACTCCACCGCGGACTTTGCGCGCACGGCGGAAAATCTGGCCGCCGAAGTTGACGGATTCTCGGGCCGCAACAGTCTTGGGGCAACGCTGGAGTGCCCGATCGAAGCACTCGATCCGACGCTCGAACTTTTCTCTGAGTTGCTTCTCGAACCCGTGTTCGATCTCAAAGAGATCGAACGTGAGCGCAGCGACATTCTCGCGGCGATCGAGCGCCGAGAAGACCGGCTCGCACAACTCGCCTACCTGCTCTTCGCCGAAACCCACTTCCAGCGCCACCCCTATCGGCTCGCGACGCTCGGCTCCACGGCGTCCGTCAAGCAAATCGACGCCGATCGATTGCGCGACCACCACGCCCGCTTGATCCGCGGCGAGAACATGACGATTGCCATCGTTGGCGATGTGGATCCCGACAGCACGGCCGCCCGCTTCTCGGCTCGCCTTGCCGCGATTCCGAGCGGCGGTTTCGAAGCGCCCTGCCCACCCCTCGAAGACGCACCGCGCGAAATTCGCGAAGCCGAGCTTCGCAAGGACCGCGCGCAGGCGCACCTCGTGATCGGCTTTCGAGGCCTCACCATCGATGACCCCGATCGCTTCGCGCTCGAAGTCATCGTCCAGCTGCTGGCCGGCCAGGGTGGCAGACTCTTCCTCGAACTGCGCGACCGGCGCAGCCTCGCCTACGCGGTGAGCGCCCACAACACCGAGGGCATCGCGCCGGGCCACTTCACCGTTTACATCGCAACCTCAGCGGAGAAACTCGACGAAGCCCGGGCGGGCATGCTCGAAGAATTGGAAAAGCTGGTGCAGCAGCCGCCCTCTGACGAGGAGCTCGAGCGCACCAAGCGCTACCTGATCGGCAATCACGCCATCAACCTGCAACGCAACGCCGCGCACGCCGGGCTGATTTCGCTAAACGCCCTCTACGGGTTGGGCCCCGATGCCGACTACGCGTTCCCCGAACAGATCGCGGCCATCGGAAAAGAAGAAGTCTTGCGGGTCGCGCGGCGGATCATCAACCTCGACGCCTACACGCTCGCAGTCGTTCGGCCCTAAAAGCTGCCCCGAATCTCGGGACAGCCGACGCCGCAAAGCGAGCCCGCAGGGTTCGCCAGCTAGAAGGTTGCCCGAGACTCGGGGTCGAACTCTTCTGCGAGAGTGGTTGCTCGGGTGGGGCCTTGGTTGCTTGAGTGGGAGGCGGTTACGGGCCGAGTGCGAGGCCTTGGCTGCGCGGGTCGCTGCCGCCGGTGTGCCAGCCGGTCTCGGGGTCGATCGCGATCGCCTCGGCGACCGACCAATTCCAGTCCGATACGTCGACGTCGTGACCGCGCGCGCGCAGCGCCTCGACGACGTCATCGGGAACCGCGGCTTCGACGCGGAGCTTGTCGGGTACCCACTGGTGGTGGACGCGCGGCGTCGAAACCGCCTGTTGGACATCCATCCCGTAGTCGAGGAAGTTGATGATCGTCAGCAGCACGGTGCTGATGATGCGCGGCCCACCCGGGCTACCCGTCACGAAGACCGTGCGCCCATCTTTGGTGACGATCGTCGGCGTCATGCTCGAGAGCGGCCGCTTGTAGGGCGCGATCGCATTGCGACCGAAGGTGTCGATCAATCCCCAGATGTTGGGCGCGTAGGGGGCCTTCGCGAAGTCGTCCATCTCGTTGTTGAGCACGATGCCCGTGCCCGGAACCGTGATCCCGGAGCCGTAGAGGGTGTTGATCGTTCCGGTAATCGACACCGCATTGCCAGCCGCATCGGTCGTCGAGAGGTGAGCGGTGCCGGAATCGTTCTGGGGAAGGCCCGGCCCTTTGAGTGTGATCGCGCGCTCGGGTTGGTTCCAATGCCACGGCGCGCGCCGCCACCAGGGCGGATTGATGCGCGCGCGCAGCTTCGCCGCGTAGTCTTTGTCGGTGAGTCTCGCGACGGGCACCTCGATGAAGTCTGCGTCACCGAGGTGCGCGGCGCGGTCCGCGAACGCGAACTTCATCGCCTCGACGATGCGGTGGATGCTGGCCGACGAGCCGGGTCCGTAGCTCGCGAGGTCGATGCCCTCGAGGATGTTGAGCGTCTCGATCAGCGCAACACCACCCGAAGACGGCGGCGGAAACGAGTAGATGTCGTAGCCGCGGTAGCTGCCGTGCACGGCTTCTCGAATCTTTGGCGTGTAGGTGCTCAGGTCTTCGAGCGTGATCAAGCCGCCGCCTTCCTGCACGCGCGCCACGATCGCCTCCGCGATCTTTCCCCCGTAGAAAGCATCCGGCCCGCGCTCGGCGATCTGCGTGAGCGTGTGCGCGAGGTCCAGTTGGATGAGCCGCCAACCCGGCTCGAGCACGAGGCCATCGGGCGGATAGTGGATGCGCATGGTTTCTGGAAAGCGGCCTTCGATTCGCGGTCGCTTCCAGTCCATCATACCGATGTGGTAGGAGCTGATCGCGAACCCGTCCCGCGCGAGGCGGATGGCCGGTGCCATGACCTCCGCGAGGGTCATCGTCCCGTAGCGCTCCAACGCGAGCGCGAGGCCCGCGAGCATTCCCGGCGTGCCGACCGCGAGCGCACCGTACAAGGAAGCGTCTTCGGCCACACCGGGCCGCACGTACATGTCGCGGTCCGCAGCGCCAGGCGCCGTTTCGCGCCCGTCGATCGCCACCACCTCGCCGTCCGCAAGGCGAATCAAGATGAACGCACCGCCGCCAAGACCGGTGGAAAAAGGCTGCGTGACGCCGACCGCAAATGCCGAGGCCACCGCTGCGTCGATCGCGTTGCCACCCGCTTCGAGCATCTCCACACCTGCGCGTGTCGCATCGGCCTGAGAGGCCACCACCATCCCGTTGCGCGAATAAGCGGGGGCGCGGGAGGCAGCATCGACCGCTTGCGGGGTGATCCAATCAAGCGAAAACACCAGCAGCGCGAGCAACAGCGCGCGCGAAAAACAGTCGAGATGAGAATGGGACATGGCGGAAACGCTACCACAGCGCAGTCGCGAAACTGCGGGGGAGACTGCCGCGCCTCCCCCTGCAACACCAACGTGGGGATCCGGCTGCAAGCCGCAGCTGCGCAGCCGCAGAACAACCCCGTGAGAGCGGCGGCTCGCAGCGCACCGCTGCCGCTCAAGGGCCCCAGGCGATGTTCCGACGAAGCCCCATCATGCAACGCACCCTGCTGTTCATGCCATGCAACGCACGGCACCGATTCGTGCTGGCCATGCCGCGGATCCCGCGGGTCATGCCATGCAACGCACTGCGCCGATCCTGCTGGCCATGCCGCTGATCCCGTTGATCATGCCGCGGATCCCGCGGGTCGTGCCGTGCAACGCACTGCGCCGATTCTGCTGGCCATGCCGCTGATCCCGTTGGTCATGCCGCGGACCTCACGGATCGTGCCGCTCGTCTCACGGGTCCTGTCGCTGATCCCGCTGTCTGCCCTGCTGCTCGTCGCGTGTGGCGAAGAAGTTTCGGTCGAAAAGACCGTGACCGCCGCGGATTGGATCGCCGAAGGCGCGCACGACCACGCGATCCTCGAAATTCGAGACATCGGGAACATCCGGATTCAATTGCTGCCCGAACTCGCTCCACAAACCGTCGAAAATTTCATCCAACTCGCTGAAGAAGGCTTCTACGAGGGCATCCTGTTTCACCGCGTGATTCCGGGATTCATGGTCCAGACCGGCGACCCCACCTCGCGCAATCCCGATCCGCGCCTCGTAGGCAGTGGCGACCCCGGCTATCAGATCCAGGACGAATTCAGCGACTTCCCCCACACGCGCGGCGTCGTCTCGATGGCCAACCAGGGCACCCACCATTCCGGCGGCAGCCAGTTCTTCATCGTTCATCAAGACTCACTGTGGCTCGATGGGCAATTTTCGGTCTTTGGCCGTGTCGTCGCAGGCTTAGAGGTCGTCGACGCCATCACTGAAATCGAGATCGACATCTACGGCCGCTACGGCCCACCCGATCGCCCCCATCCCGTCCCGGTCGTGATCGATGCCGTGCACATCGAACACGCAGGCATGGAAGTCGCGGCCACCAGAAGCCCGGCCCAAGACTCACAAAAACGCTGAAAACCAGTGGAGCCCCGCTGGCCTCGCCGCCTGCGCGCTTTTAAGAAAGACGGCCGCGCTCGTCGAGCTTGATTCGGTGTGTGGCGGCGATCTGTTCGGCTCGCCGGGCCGAAACACCCGCCTGTTCGGCGAAGTCCGGCCAGTTGCGGACGGTTTCACGCACCTCGTCGAGGATTGCCTGGGCGCGGCCTCGCTTCATCGAAGCCGTCGCCGCCCAGGCCACGAAGTCGGCGACTTCGAAGTGGTCTCGCTTTCCGTTGAGGGATATCTGGTGCTGCCCGGTCCAGCGGCCCGCGGGGTTGAAGCTGTACACCACGTCGTAGGCGGGCGCGAGCGACCAGTTGCCCGCGCGATCCATTCGGTATGCGATGTTTTTGACGTGGTCGTCCTGGTTGCGGGCGACGATGTTGAAAACCATCCGACGGAACTGCTGCTCTTTGCTCCGCATGGGCAACCCCAACCGCCGCATCACTTGCAGCACCTGCTCGTAAGAGTGCGCCCCCGCCTGGTTGAAATCGTAATGGGCCATCGCGCACAGGGTCTGCATGTGAAACTTCTCGCCGCCTGGGCCGCGATCAAAACGCTTCGTCATGAAATGGTGACGGCCGCCTTCTTTCAAGATGCGGCACTCGGACATCTCGACCCCGGCTGCGACCGCCATCTTGTGGTACGCGTATTCGATCCGACCGAAGCCCTGGGCATCCTCGAGTTCCTTGTCTTGATTGCCCGCAACCCCGTCGAATTTGAGCATCCAATCGGAAAATCCACTTCCGGCTTCGAGCTGCCCCGAGCGAACCTCCCCGGTGGCCGGGTTCCAGGCAATCACGGCCTTCGCGCGCGCGCCGCCCGCGGAAGTCCCGACGCGCAAGATGTCCGCGAGCGCTTCCGTCTTGATGGCGCCATCGAAGGAAGCCGCCAAGCCCTCGTGCTGGGACAAGATCTCGCTCGCGAGCGAGACGAGCGCACCGATGTCGATGGGCCGTGAGCCCTTGTGGGTCGGCCCCTGGACGGGTTCGAATTCGAGCGCGCCCATGCCGCGATGCCCGGTGTAACAGAGGCGCTCGACCGCATTGAGGCTGCCTTCGCTTCGGCCTTCAGACGCAAGCCACGCGTTGATCAGCGCATTGCCAAAGCGATCGGGCAGGGAATCGGCGAGCAACCCGGGCAAGCCGTAGAAGGTTTCTCGGGACAGCTCCGGGAACGCGTAGATTTCCGAAGACAGCGGCATCATCAACGGCGCGACCTGGATGCCGCTGCCGCGAAACGCCAAATCATATTCGAAGAATGTAACCCCTCGATCCGCATCCCAAGAGACCGCGCCGATGGTCCGGCCCCAGAGCCTCACCTCGGCGAGGGTCACCCTTCGTCGCCCCATTTCCAGGGCACGCTCTTCTCGTCGGTCGAACCCACGCGAGACGCCCGGGCCCGTTGCTGCTTTTTCATCTTGAGCTGTTGGATCGGGCTGATCGGAGGCTCGGGGACGAGCGCGTCGAGGTTCTTGACGAGGTTCAACACACGCAACACCCGAATCAAGTTCGAGAGCGTCGTCGAGCTGCCCTGCTCGAGCCGGGCGACGGTCGGGCGGGACACGCCCGCAAGCTCTGCAAACGCCTGCTGGCCCAGGTTCTGGTTGAGCCGGCAACGAGCGATGCGCGCACCCAGCTCCTTGAGAATCGCCTGATCAGAATTCGCTTCATCGAATATCATAAAGTATCATGTATGAGTTATTAACTCATATATGCACGACAAGAACTCATGTTTGATATCTATATCGGAGAATCAATGGCTTGTCTATATATCATTTTTGATACATAGAATACCTGGTCGCCTCAGTCGAAAAGCGCCGCAGCGTCGCGTGGTTAGGCGGGCGCCGCGGCTTCGATCCAGCGCCGATAGCGGGCAGGCGGGAAGAAGGCCAGCCACAGCATCGTGATCGGGACGATCTCGAGCAGGCCGTTTACGATGCCGAGCGAAAGCGACCAATCGCCCACGTTGATGTAGATGAAGTCCTGAGTGATGATCACGATTTCCAGGCACGACCAGAGTGCGCCGGCCAGGCCTAGAAGCAAAATGCGGTGGCGGGTGAGCGGCTCGAAGAAGCCCAGTGCGAGGCGCCTGCGCGCATTGAAGGCGTACCTGAGCCCCTCGATGCCGAGCCATAACGCGGGCGCGAGGGCAGCCAGCGATTGTGGCCAGTAGCCGGGGTTCGCAAGCGGATCGGTCTGTTCCCAATCGCCCACCAAGGCCGAGCCGGCCGAACCCAGCAACTGGCAGATGGCGATCGCGACCACGAGCCAACCCGCCCAGCGCTCGTGCTTGCGAAAGACCTCTTGCGTGAACATCGCAAAAACGACGTTGCCCAGATTGAACACGAGCACCGAAGCATAGGAGAAGAACGGCGAGACCAATTCACCCGACTCGGTAAACGCGTAGGGGATATCGTAAAGTGCGTAGCCGAGTGCCCAGATCAGTAACGCCAATCCGATGAGGCGCTTGGAAGGCTGGACGGGTCGCCGGCTGAACCAAAACAAGCGCACCCCCAGGACGAGGTAGATGACGCCCGTGATCGCTTCCATGATGAAGGCGTGTTGTTGCATCTTCCTTCTGCGCCGACCTTCCACCCCCGCCTAACGCGAAGGGAATTGGGGCTTAATCCCCGTACA
>JACZVU010000086.1 GCA_022572485.1 Myxococcales bacterium | reverse complement strand
CGTCTACGATCGGCGCCTCGAGGACGACCGCCACATCGTCGCGAAGTTCTATCGACCGGGCCGTTGGGCGCGCGAAGCGATTCTCGACGAACATCGCTTCCTCGCGGACCTTCGCGAGGCGGAGATCCCAGTCTGCGCCCCGCTGGCGTTTCCGGATGGTGGAACCCTGCGGGAAGTCGAGGGAATCCAATTCGCGATCTGGCCCCGGACCGGCGGGCGCTCGCCCGATGAGCTCGCCGACGATCAGATCCAGATCCTCGGTCGCTTGCTGGCCCGAATTCACAACGTCGGCGCCGCCCGCGACGCGCCCCACCGTGCGCGCCTCGACGCCCGTACTTCCGCACTTGCGCCGCTCGAATTTCTCGAAGATCGGGCATTTCTGCCCGCCGAATGCGCGAAGCGCTATCGGCGCTGTGTCGAAGAGGTGGCTGAAATCTACACGGAGCGAAGCCGGGGGGTTCCGGTTCACCGCATCCACGGTGATTGCCACATGGGCAACATCCTGCGCGGCGATGAAGGTTGGTTCTTTCTCGACTTCGACGATCTGGTCGTCGGCCCCGCGGTTCACGACATTTGGATGCTGCTGCCAGGGCGCGATTCCGAGGCCATCCGCCAGCGATCGCTGCTGATCGAAGCCTACCGGCAGTTTCGCGACTTCGACAACTCGTGGCTCCGCCTTGTGGAGCCCCTGCGCGCTTTCCGTTTCCTCTTCTACGCGGCCTGGATTGCCCGGCGCTGGGAGGACTCGGCCTTTCCGGCGGCTTTTCCGCACTTCGGAACCGCTGACTACTGGGCGAACGAGACCCGGGACCTCGAGGAGCACGTCGAGCGGATCTCAAGTGGGCGCGACGAAGTGCCGCCCGGGCAGCCGCGTGCAGACGCGGAGCCGGACATCGAGCTCAGCAACGAGGATTTCTTCTGGGATCTGTGAGCGGCCGAATCGCCGGGCCATCAACCGCAGCTACCCGTCGGCGATCCCGAGCGGTACCCTTTGGTATGGCCGATGCTTTGATGAAACCGACCGCCGCCGAGGCCATCGGCGAGCCTTTTCCAGAAGACCTGGAAGAGGCGATCCTGGAACTCAAGCGCGAGCGCAACGCCGTGCTGCTCGCCCACTACTATCAAGAGTCGGAAGTTCAGGATCTGGCGGACTGCGTCGGTGATTCACTCGCGCTCGCCCAGATGGCGAAGAAAGTCAAGCGGGACATCATCGTATTTTGCGGTGTTCACTTCATGGCCGAGACCGCGAAGATCCTGAATCCCGAGCGCACGGTCGTGATCCCCGACATGGATGCGGGTTGCTCGCTCGCCGACGGGTGCCCGGCCGACGACTTTCGCAAGTTCATCGACGAGCACGGGCGGCCTCCGGTGCTCAGCTACATCAACACGAGCGCCGAGGTGAAGGCGCTGAGCGATCTGATCTGCACCTCGTCGAATGCAGCTGAGATGGCGCGCTCGTTGGGCGAGGGACCGATCATCTTCGCGCCGGATCGGCACCTCGCGCGTTGGGTCGCGAAGCAGGACGGTGTGCCCGAACTGATCATTTGGCCGGGGACCTGCGTGGTTCATGAACAATTCAGCGCCAAGCGTCTCGCCCGGCTCAAAATGCGCCACCCAGACGCCGAGGTGCTCGCCCATCCGGAGTGCGACGACGCCGTACTCGCACAGAGCGACTTCATCGCGTCGACGAGCGGGATCATCCAGCGTGCCGTCGAGTCGCCCGCGAGTACGCTGATCATCGCGACCGAAGACGGTGTCTTTCACCAGATCCGCCAGCGGGCGCCGAGCAAGGAACTGATCCAGGCGCCCGGCATGGACGAAAGCTGCGCGTGCAACCAATGCCCCTACATGCGGCTGAATACACTCGAAAAGGTCTACCTCTGCCTGCGCAACCTCGAACCCGAGGTCGCGCTGCCCGAGCCCCTCCGCCTGGCCGCGCTCCGCCCCATCGAAAGAATGCTCGCGCTTTCGTAGGGAGTGTGGCCGCGTTCCTGAGGGGCCGGGGGGAAGGGCCACTCGCTCCAACCCCATGTCGCTCGCAACCCCTCCCCCCGGCTCCCCAGCGAATTCGTTACCAGCGCGTGAAAAAGAACCCCCGCATTCAGCGGCTCGATCGAACGCGACGTCACTTGGGTGCGGTGACGGGGGGCCTGAGTGTTCAATTGGGGAGGTGTTGAGCACGCCATTCAGCAAGTTGGGACTGCGTTGGGGAGCCGGGGGAAAGGGCCACTCGCTCCAACCCCATGTCGCTCGCAACCCTTCCCCCCGGCTCCCCAGCGAGTTCGTTGCTGGCGCGTGAAGAAGAACCACCGCGTTCAAGCGGCCCGATCGAATGTGATGTCGCTTGGGGGCGGTGACGAGAGGTCTGAGGGCGACATGGGGTTTGAGCCCGATGGCCTCTCGTCACCGCACCTGTGCAACCCAATCCTCCGTGCCGAACGGCGTGGGGCTCGAGGTGATCGATCGCTCGCGCAGAGTCGTGTAGCTCCAACCCATCTTGGCGGAGGATTCTCTGGATCGTGCTCGCCGCCGTGATAGGATGCCAGTGTGCCGAACTCGTGTGGCTCCAAACCTCGCGCTCTCATCGTCCTCCTCGCCGCAAGCACCTTCGCTCTCGGCTGTAGTGTGTTCGCGCCGCCCTTTCATCTCTCCGATGGGGCGCCGATGGGAAGTGATTTCGATCGGTTGGTCCTGCTTCCGATGAACTTCGACCACTCGCCAAGGCCCGCGCTCGCACCGGGAGTGGAGCTGGTGGGCGAGCGGATTCGCAGCTATCTCGAGGCAACTGGCTACGAGGTCGTCGTGCCGCGCATGTCTGCCACGCTCGCGCTTTGGCAGGAGTGCGCGGCACACGTCGGCGGAATCGCGGATGAGTCCGGAAAAGAGCTCGACGGAGAGCGATACGAGCGGGCCCGATCCGAGCTCGTGCGGCGCACGCTCGAGTCGATCCCGGCCGACGGCGTGATCGCCGCCACAGTCATGGTGCGTAAGGGACGCTACTTCGGAAAGACGCTCCGATGGGACGGTGTGGCGCGCCCGGTATCCATCGACATGGGAAACACCAACAGGTCGATACACTCCTTACGCGGAAAGGGTGAGGGGACATCGCTGCGCACGAGTATCTTCGATCGGGAAGGGGGAAAGCTCTTCGAGCGCTACGTGGGACTCGAACCGATTCATCGTCATCAGGTGGTGTACCCCCGTGTGGAGGCCGTCGAACGGAAGGATCTCTTTCAGGACGAGACGCTGATCGAGGATGCGATCGCGCTTTCCTTCCAGCCGTGGCTGGTTCCGACGCTCGTCGAGACGAAGTGATGCGTGCGGGTCGACTGGGCGGCTGGCGCCTGGCGCTCGGGCTCCCGCTCGTGTTATCAGCGGCGCTGGCTTGTGCCGGAGCCATGGCCCGATCGAAGGACCATGCGCCCGATCCGATCGTGCTCGACGGTTGGCGCCTGGCTGAGCACGCCGGCCTCACGATCTATACCAACGCTTCGGACGCCACCGCGCGCAGGGCCTTCAGGCAGCTGAGTCGCTTCATCGACTACGTGAGCCAACTCGTTTCCGGACACCCCTTCGAAGCCAACCGACGCCTCGAGGTGTTTGTCTTCGGCGCTCGGAGTGAGTACTTGCGCTTCGCGCCCGAAATGCTCGCTGGCCACGCACGCCGCGGCGATGGCGAGAACCAGATCGCGCTCAGCATCGAGCAGATCTTCGAGGGAACGCGGACGCTCTATCACGAGCTGGTGCATACCGTCCTCCACAACGATCCGGACCGGAGTTTCCCCAACTGGTTCCACGAGGGGCTGGCCGGCTTCTTCGACACCAGCGTACTGCGCGGCGATGTGCTCACGGTTGGCGGGCTCTCCCCGACGGCGGTTCAGCAGATGCGTCTCAAGCGTCCTCTGCCGCTCCGGCGCCTCCTCGCCTCCCCCGCATCCGGGCAGCGTGATATTGAACTCTTCTACGCCGATGCCTGGGCCTTTGTGCATTTCGGTCTGCGCTCGGCGTCCATGAGCGGGCCTGACCGTCGAGACGCTTTCGGAAGCTTCGTTTCCCGCGTGAGTCGAGGAGAGGCTTGGGAGCCCGCGTTCCTCGCCGCATTCGCTGCCACACCGGAGGAGATCGCTGAAGAATATGAACGCCATCGGAAGCGGCTCGTCGACACGCAGGTGCTGACGCTCTCGAACGTCACGCTCGCGCTCGACGAGCCAGCGTTGGTGTTCGCGCCCCTCGGTCGGCTCGAGATCGCTCGCGAACTCGCGCAGCTCGGACTCGGCTACGACGCCGGCACCGAAAGCGCGGCGCTGCTCCTTGACCTGCTACTCGAAGCCGACCCGGATGATCCGGAGGCGATCTACGGGCGCATTCGGGTGGCGGTCCAACGAGGCGAGCTCGATCTCGCCGGCGCGCTCTGGGAGCGACTCGCCGACGACCAACGTCAAGGCCTGGCGGCCCGGCAGGCCGAAGCCGACCTCGCCCTGGAGCGCGCCCGCGCTCTCCGTCTGGACGAGCGCGCGACCGTCGGCGCCGAGAATCTTGCGCGCGCTATCGCTGGATACCGTCACGTTCTCGTCAATGCTCCTGATCGCCTCTCGGCACTGGTCGGGCTGGGCCAGGCGCTGGTTCTCTCCGAGCACGAGGACCCCGCCGCTGGTATCTCCGCTCTCGAGCGTGCCATCGAGATGGCCCCCGAGTCGCCCCGGGTGCGGCTCGACCTGGCCGAACTGATGATCCGAACCGACGCGTTGAGTGCAGCGGAGCCACACCTGGACTACGTCGTAGAAGCCTACCCTCACTCGCCGTGGGCGAATCGCGCGAAGCGCTTGCGCCGGAAGACGCGCTGAGGTCTGGCTGTCGCTGGATCCAACTCCTGTGGGTCCAGCCCTCGGCTAGGTGTGGGACCCACAGCTAGGCTCTACTCTGTGTGGGGGTGGGTACGGTTCGCCGCTGCGGCGCTGGCCGCACTCGGAGCACCGGCTCCGAGCGCAGCAAGCGTCTACGTGTTCGTTCTCAAAATTCGCCCGCCAGCCCCGATCCGATGCGTTGGTCAGTGCGCGGATTCGTGGATCACTTTTCCGTCGAAGATCGTCAATGTGACGCGCGTGTTGCCGATCTCGTTGGCGCGGCCGGCCTTCGCGAGTTCGATCAGGTTGCGATCGATCGCGATCAGATCGGCTTTCTTGCCGACTTCGATCGAGCCCAGTCGAGCGTCGTGGCCGAAGAGCTTCGCCCCGTTGATCGTGTAGGCCGCGATTGCATCGTGAATGTCGATTCTCTGATCGGCATTCAACGTTCCGGCCTCGGATGCTCGCGTGACGGCCTGCTGGATGTTCACGAAGGGTCGCGGGTCGCGGGTCTCCACGGGTGCGTCGCTGCCCGCGACGAGGATGCCGCCTCGCTCGCGGATGGAGCCGGCGGGGTAGCTGTTCTGAATGGCATAGTGATCGGGATTGTAGAGGTCGTCGACGCCTGCGACCTCGTCGATGAACGGAATCACGCTCAGGTCGTATTCGATTTCCGGCGTGATCCACGCGTAGGTGAACGCCACGTAGACGCCGAGGTCCGCGATGCGCTGCTGGTCATCCGGATGGACCAGCTGGGCGTGGGCGATGCTCTGGGCGTGGAGGGGGTCGCCGTTCGCCGCGCGCGATGCCTCGAAGGCGTCGAGTGCGACGCGCACGGCGCGGTCGCCGATCGCGTGTGCGTGCACGGCGAACTCCGCCGCTTCCATCTCCCGGACAAACGCGTGTACGAATTCTTCGCTGTGCTCGAGCAGGCCGAAGCTACGCTCACACTGCTGCGGAAAATAGCCGTGCTCGGCCCTGAAGCGGCGCTTCGCTTCGGCACTTGCATAGGCGTGCGGGTGCGAGCGGTATTCGCGACAGATGTCGCTCTCGATATCGACGTACCCCGACACGTCGGCTTGCATGGTATCCGGATCGATTTCGAAAATCGGTTGCCGGTAGTTGTTGATGACTGCCGCGTTCGGCAGCGTCGGCGGTGACGCGAGCGGATTGCCTTCGATCACGCCGTCCACGTAGATCTTGACCCCATCGGCGTGAATGAAGCGAGAGCCCTCGTAACGCTCGCGAATCGCTTTGAACTCTTCGACGGTTGCCGGGAGCATCTCGAGGGCGGCTTCTGATCTGGGGAACTTCTTGAACAGTGCGGCGCGCATGCGAAACGTCATCTGGCCGCGCTCTTCGAGCCGCTGATAGAAGGGGAGAAACTCCGGCTCGGTAGCGGCATCTTGAAGCGACGTGATGCCGGATCTGGCCAGGAGCTTCGCGGCCTCGGGCATGATCGCGTCGTAGTCCTGCAGCTCGAGTCTCGTGGGAGGATCCATGAGGTCGACGGCGTATTCCGTCAGGTAGCCGTTGGGCTCTCCCGATTCGTCTACGCCGACCAGCTTCCGGTAGGACGCGAAGGTCGACTGTAGGGTTTCTGCGGAAAGCCCCACCGCTTCTCCCGCAGGGTTTCGCGCGCCCGCGAGTGCGGTGCTGTTGACCGCCGTGTGGTGACCATCGTTTCCGAACAAGATGATTGGATGCCGGGTGGAAACTGCATCGAGGGCCGCGCGCATCGTCGGATAGCGCTCGCTGGGTCGGTTGCTGGCCGAAAAATTCCACTGAGCGGCCCATAGCCACTCGCCCTCGGGAATCTGATAGCGGCTCAGACAGTCGCTCAGGAATGGAACGTACTCGTCGAGGGTTCGCGCCTGGTTGTCCAGATCGCAAATGTCACCCTTCGCGATCCAGAGCGGGTGGATGTGGACGTCGTGAAGGCCTGGCAGCACCATCTTGCCAGCCAGATCGCGGACTTTCGTATCGGGTCCGACGTAGTCCTCTGCGTCGTTGTCGCCTCCGACAAAGACGATCTTGTTTTCGCGAATCGCGACCGCCTCCGCGACACTTCGATCCTCGTCGACGGTGTAGACGAAGCCGTTCACGAGAACGAGGTCGGCTGGTTCCACGGAGGGGCTACAGGCGCATAGGGACAGCAGTAGGATTGCGGCGAGAAGCAGTCGAATCGACGGATGAAGCGGATCCATGGAGGGGGACTCCTCGTTGGTGGTGGGGCCTCGGCGATGGGCCGGCGCACTTGCCGCGCATTGAAGCGCAGAACGTTCCGACGCGCCGCCCTGTGAACGTGAGCGCATGGCCCGATCCCGAAAATCGATTTTTGAACCCCGACCCTGTGATAAGGTTCAAGTTCGGCCCGTCGATTCGGGATCGGGTCATGCGCTCACCGCGCAGCGAGGCCGAGTCGGACGAATGCCATCCCGGGGCCCGAATGCTGCGTCGCGGTTTCAGCCCGCTCAAGCTCTTCGCGACGATGTTCGTGCTGCTTTGCGGTGGACCCTTCGGGCTGGAAGAGATCGTGCCGCTCGCGGGGCCCGGCCTCTTTGCGCTGGTGCTGATCGTGATGCCTGTGATTTGGGCGCTCCCCTCGGCGTTGATCGTCGCCGAGTTGGTGTCGGAGCTTCCCGTCCAAGGGGGCACCTATCAGTGGTTTCGCGCGGGCCTCGGACCCTTCTGGTCGTTCATCTTCACCTACCTCGAATGGCTCGCGTGGGCGGTCGACGCGGCCATCTACCCCGCTCTCGTCGCGGGTTATCTGATGCAGGGATTCTTCGATGACCCAAGCCCCGGCCTGCGCCCGCTGATCTGCCTCGCGGTGATCTGGGGCTGTGCGTGGCTGAATGTGCGCGGTGTCAAGGAAGTTGGGTCGCTATCGTTGGTCTTGACGGCGGTGATCCTGGTTCCCGTTGTCGCAATGATCGCGCTGAGCGTGCCGCAGATGAGTCTCTCCGCGTTCACGCCTCTCTGGCCCGAAGATCAGACGCCGTGGACTGCGCTCAATTACGCGGTGATCTGGGCGGTCTGGAGTTATTCGGGGTACTCGGGTCTGGCGACTGCGAGCGAGGAGATCGTCGAGCCGGAGCGCACCTATCCGAAGATGCTCGCGATCTTTCTCCCGATTTCGGTCGCTGTCTATGTCCTGTCGCTCTGGGCGGGTTTGACCGCAGCGCCCGACTGGCAGAATTGGGGGCCCGCGCACCTGAGTGTGGCCGCGTTTGCGCTCGGCGGCACGCTGTTGGCGACGCTGATCGCGACCGCCGGTCAGGTGTCTGCGATCGGCCTCTACAACAGCGAGCAGCTCGTACTGGGCCGCTACGTGTACGCCGTGGCCCGAGATGGCATGCTGCCTCCGTTCCTGGCTCGGCTTCACCCGCGCCACCAGACGCCGCACGTCGCGCTCCTCTTGCACGCCGTTCTCTTCAGCGTGCTGGTGTTTGCGTTCGACTTCGTCGAGCTGCTCCTGCTCGGTGCCCTGGTTTCGGTGCCGGCGTACATACTCACTTTCGTGAGTCCGCTGATCTTGCGTTGGAAGTACCCGAACCTGCGGGGTCCCTTCCGGATCCCGGGCGGCTGGCCGGTCATCATTTTTACCGCGGCCATGCCGTGCCTGACGGTCGTCTATCTCGTGGTCACCGCGAAACTCTCGAGTCTGATCGCTACAGGCTTCTTCTTTTCGGCTGCGCCGCTCATTTACTGGGCGGCGCGCGCCTACAATCGGCGGCACGGCATCGATGCGGATGCCTCGGAGTCGGTCGAGTTGATCCAGGCGCTCGAGCGGGGCAGGGCGAGGCCCGAATCCGACGAGCCCGCTTGACGTTCCGGCATCGCAGATCGCCGATGCGCCCATCGAAGAGGAGGTCGAGCATGAACGGTGATTTTGCAGAGAAGAAAGTTCTGGTGACCGGTGCGACTTCCGGGATCGGTACGGCATGCGCGAGGTTGTTCGCCGAGCGCGGTGCGGAGGTGATGCTGACCGGGCGCGACGCAGCGCGCGGAGCAGCGATCGTAAAGGAGATCGAGCAGGTCGGGGGTGTCGCCGCTTTCATGGCCGGCGACGTTCGCCAGGTCGATTGCTGCGAAGCGGTCGTCCAAGCCATCTGTGATCGATTCGGAGGGCTCGATGTGTTGATCAACAGCGCGGGCATCTCGCACACTGCAACGGCGCTGGAAACCACCGACGAGCAATGGCACGAGACGATGGGTGTCAACGTCACGGGCCTTTTCTTCGTTTCCCGCGCGGCCTTGCGGGTGATGGTCGAACAGCGCAGCGGAAACATCGTCAACATCTCATCGGACTGGGGGCTCGTCGGGGGGCGCGAGGCGGCGGCCTACTGCGCGAGCAAGGGTGCGGTCGTGCTTCTCACGAAGGCGATGGCGCTCGATCACGCCGCAGAAGGGGTTCGGATCAACGCCATCTGTCCCGCGGATACGAATACCCCGATGATGGAAGAGGATTATCGCCAGCGCGGAATCCCGTACGATGAGGGCAAGAAGCTTTCGGGTGCCTCCAACCCGATGGGTCGGATGGCGGAAGCGATCGATGTCGCCGAAGCGGCTTGCTTCTTCGCCTCGGATGCGGCGGGATTCATCACGGGCGTGTCGCTGCCCCTCGACGGCGGCGCAACGGCGCGCTGATGGCTCCATCGCGCTTGATGGAACCCATTTCCAATGGGTGCGTACGAAGTCGTCTGCGACGGGTCCGAATCCGTGCCGCGCTGAAACGGGCTCGAATCGATCGGTCGATTTCCGAAGTAGAAGCGGAGGCAAGCCGCTGGGCCCCCGCTAGTGGAGCCCAGGAATCACCAGCTGGGCTTTGCGCGGGTTAGAAGTGGAGGCAAGCCGCTGGGCCCCCGCTAGTGGAGCCCAGGAATCACCAACTGGGTTTTGCGCGGGTTAGAAGCCGTAGAGCTCGGCGTATTCCGGGTCTCGCTCTGCGATCATCTTTGCGTAGGAGAGCATCACCTTGCACTGCTTGACGCTCGCATCGTCTTGCATCTTGCCGTCAATCATGACCGCGCCGGTGCCGTCACCCATGGCTTCGATGATCCGCTTTGCCCAGCTCACTTCTTCAGGCGGCGGGCTGAAGACACGACGCGCGATTTCGATCTGATTGGGATGCAGCGTCCAGGCGCCCACGCAACCCATCAAGAACGCGTTGCGAAATTGGTCTTCGCAGGCCACAGAGTCAGCGATGTCGCCGAACGGTCCGTAGAAAGCGAAGATCCCAGTCGCGCTGCAGGCGTCGACCATACGCGCCAACGTGTAGTGCCAGAGATCCTGCTGGGCGGTCGTGCGCGGCGCGTTCTCGTCGTCCGGATCGGGGTCGCTGCGAACCAGGTAGCCCGGGTGCCCGCCGCCGATGCGCGTGGTCTTCATACGCCGCGACGCAGCGAGGTCTGCGGGGCCGAGGCTGATACCTTGCATGCGCGGGCTCGCCATGCAGATTTCTTCGACGTTGGTGACACCCTGGGCGGTTTCGAGGATCGCGTGGATCAGGATTGTGCGTTCGAGGCCGGCCTTGGCTTCGAGTTGGGCGAGCAGCTGATCGACGTAGTGGATGTCCCAGGGACCTTCGACCTTCGGGACCATGATGACGTCGATCTTCGCGCCGACCGCTGGCACGATGCGCAGCAGATCGTCGAGCCCCCACG
>JACZVU010000010.1 GCA_022572485.1 Myxococcales bacterium | reverse complement strand
CGCCCGGGTCACCACATCCCCTTCCGCATAGCAACGCGATCACCGAAGCCATGCGCCCCCAATCCAAGAGGGGCGCGATTCAGCCCAGGCGAGCGCAGCTCGCCCGCAAAGGCCGGCGCACCCGCTGCGGGTTCGGAATCTTCCATTTCAGTTCTTCGAGCGGTCCACCAGTCGCTCTTCCTTCAACCAGGGCATGAGGTTGCGCAGCTTGGCGCCCACCTCCTCCATCGGGTGACTCTTCCCCTGGTTGCGCAGCGCTCGAAACTGGACGTTGCCGGATCGATTTTCGAGGATGAATTCCTTCGCGAAAACGCCCGACTGGATTTCGCCGAGAATCTCCTTCATCCGCTCCTTCACGCCGGCGTCGATGATCCGCGGCCCGCGGGTGAGGTCTCCGTACTCGGCGGTGTTCGAAACCGAGTAACGCATGTTGGCGACACCGCCTTCGTAGATCAGGTCGACGATGAGCTTGACCTCGTGGATCGTCTCGAAATACGCCATCTCGGGGGAGTAACCGGCCTCGACCAGCGTCTCGTAGCCGGCGGCCATCAGCGCCGTGAGCCCGCCGCAGAGCACCGTCTGTTCGCCGAAGAGATCCGTCTCGGTCTCTTCGCGGAAGGTGGTCTCGATGATTCCCGCCCGGCCCGCACCGATGCCCTTCGCGTAGGCGAGTGCAATCTGAAGCGTGTCGCCCGACGGATCTGCAGAAACTGCGACGAGCGACGGCACGCCACGCCCCTGCTCGTAGTGGGCGCGCACGGTGTGGCCGGGGCCCTTCGGCGCAACCATGAAGACGTTGATGCCCTCCGCGGGCTCGATCGCCCCGAAGTGGATGTTGAAGCCGTGGGCAACCGCGAGGTAGTTGCCCGGTTGCAGGTTCGGGCCGATCTGCTCCTCGTAGACCTGGGCCGCGACCTCGTCGGGTAGCGTCAGCATGACGATGTCCGCCTCGCGCGTGGCTTCCGCGAGCAACAACACCCGCAGGCCTGCGGCTTCGGCCTTTCCGCAGGACGGCGAGTCCTTGCGCAACCCGACCACGACACCAATGCCGGAGGCCTGGAGGTTCTGGGCGTGTGCGTGCCCCTGGCTTCCGTAGCCGATCACCGCAACGGTCTTGCCGTCGAGGCGTCCGAGATCTGCGTCCTTGTCGTAATAGATGTTCAGCGCCATGGCTTTCGGTCTCCTGCGATGGACTCGAATCCGGGCGGCGATGCCCGACCGAGTGCTCACTCTGGCACAGCCCCTCGTACCGCGCAGCCGAGCGCGACCTCCCGAGGGATGGATCCATGAAACTTGGCCAAAGGCCCGGGAGGCGGCCTTTGAAAGCGCTTCGGCCGATTTCCGAAGGCGCTGGGTGGATACAAAATTACGCAACGAATCCGGGCATGTCAAAGATCGGCTTCGGCACGTCGCGCGCGACCCTCGGGCCGCTTGGGGTGGCTGTTAAACCGCTTTGGGTGGCCGTTAAACTGGTTTGGGCGACCCCGGTGCGGGCTCGAAACGCTCTCCCGTCCGCTTGACCTCGGCCTCCGCCCGGCGCAGGTAGTGGGGAGCCAGTTGCGCGGCACGCACCCACGAACCGCGGGCCAGCTGCTCGACAGCAAGCACTCCGACGTGTCGCGCGCTCGCGTTGCCCTCGGGTGGTGGCAGAAGCGCAACACCCTCGCCGAGCACGGCCACGATCGCCTCCCCGCAGAGGGCCGCGCCTTCACCCACCAGTACGCAGGGGGGTTGGATCCGGGAACAGAGCGCTTCGGGAGTGTAGACGCCTTCGGGCAGGACAACCTCCCGGCGGGAGCCACCCGCATAGGCGGCCGCGTAGACCTCTCCGCGGCGGGCGTCGAGCATCGGCACGACGAGCCGATCCGTTGGACCCGCCGCGCGCGCGAGCGCGGCCAGGGTCGAAACGGGAAGGATCGGAAGAGCGCTTTCGAACGCGAGTCCCTTGAGGGTCGCAATTCCGACGCGAAGGCTCGTGAAAGAGCCGGGGCCGATCGAAATCGCGAATGCCTCGAGTTCTCCGAGCGCCACGCCCGCGCGGTCCAGCAGGGTATCCACGGCCGGTAGCAGCGTCTCGGCGGCAGAGCCCGCAGAGGCCGAAACCTCATCGAGGAGGCTCTCTCCACGCAGCAGCGCGACACTCAAAGCCGCGGTCGCGACTTCCAGAGCGAGAAGCAGCGGAGGCGAACGCCGATCCGTCAAAAGGCTCCGGTCAGCCAATCGACGACTCGAGACCAGTTGCGAGAGATGTCGTTCCAGAACGCGAAGCCCATGATCACGACGAGCATCGTGAAACCAACCTGTTGGACGAATTCGCGGGTCCGCAGCGAAAGGCGCTCGTTGCGAATGCCCTCAATGAGGAAGACGATCGCCTGTCCTCCGTCGAGGAGCGGGATCGGCAGCAGGTTCAGGATGCCAAGGTTGATGCTGATTAAGATGAGCGTCTGCAGGTAGTCCATCCAACCCCGCTCGAGAGCCTTGCCCGCGATTTCCGCGATGCCGATGGGCCCTGCGAGTTGGTTGCGGGGAACGTCGCCGGTGATCAACTTACCGAGGCCGCGCAGGAACAATTGCGTGATCTCGACGGTCATCGCAGCCGCCCGCGGCACCGCGACCAGCGGATTCAACACCTGCTCGAAGCCGATGCTACCGGGCACCGCCAGTAAATTGCTGCCCACGATTCCGATCCGGTAACGCGGCACTTCGATTCCAAAGCCAGTCAAATCGGTTTGGATCAACGCGGGCGTGACGCTGACATCGAGCGCTTCACCGTCGCGCAAAACACTGAGTGCGAGGCTATGGCCGCCACTCGTGCGAACCGAATTGGCGAACGATTCGAAGCTGCGCGTCGGCACGCCGTCGACACGCCAAATCAGATCTCCGCTTCGAAGGCCAGCTTCCGCGGCCGGAGAATCGTCGGCCACCTCCGAGATCAGCACATCCGCGCGGATGACGCCGAGATCCTCGAGGTCTCCGCGTGCGGGAACCTGCAGGGTCACGTCTTCGGTGTGCTCGCGCGCGAGCACGAACGCAACCTCTCCACTGCGGCCGGCTGCCGCGTAGGCGTCGGCGAACGCATACCAGTCTGCGACGCGCTCTCCCGCGACCTCGGTGACGCGATCGCCCGTACGTAGGCCCGCGCGAAAAGCGGGCGAAGCGCGATCGCTCACGGCGACCCTCGCCTGAGGGCGGCGGTGGTAGAGGCCCAACCAGCCCACCTCGACGAGATCTCCGAAGGCGTCCGATCGCTGGCGCGATTCGATCGACAGGCGCGCGGTCTCCTCCACACCGTCGCGCTCGTACTGAATCGCGAGTTCGCCGCTCGTGTGCGCAGAGAGCGCGCGGTTGATCTGTCTCCACCATTGCACGGGCGTACCGTCGATCGCGGTCACGTGATCGTTCGGCCGCAGACCTGCAGCGGCCGCGGGCGAGTCGACCTCGACCTCCCCAATGACCGAATCCGCTTGCGGAAACCCCACTGCGAGAATTCCGGTGTAGATCACCACGGGCAGCAGCAGATTCATCGCCGGACCCGCGAAGATCACGAACAGCTTCTGCCAGAGCGGCTTTGCGTCGAGTGTCTCGGTCGGGTGGGCAGCCAACTCGGAGGCAACCTCGGGCTCTGTGGTCTCGCTGAGCATCTTCACGAAACCACCCAGCGGGATCCAGCAGACCACGTACTCGGTGTGGCCGCGAACCCAGCGCATCCGGAACCTCCCGATTCCGACCGGAGAACCGAAGCCGAGCGAGAACTTCAACACGCGAACTCCACACGCCTTCGCGGCCAAGAAATGACCCAGTTCGTGGACGAAGATCAGCACGCCGATCATCACCACGAAGGCAAAGGCGTAATTCGATACCTGGTAGGCTCCATCGAGGAAATTCACGCTGCGCTCCCGTAGGTGCCCGCAATCCATTCGCGAGCGCAGTCTCGCGCCCAGCCGTCTGCCTCCATCACGTCGGCGAGGTCGCGGAGCGGCCCCGACCCGCCACGGTTGACGTGGGAGTTGAGAACGGCCCCGTTGGTCGCCGCGATCTCGGGGAAGCGAATGCGCCCAGCGAGGAATGCGGCAACCGCAATCTCGTTGGCGGCGTTGAGGACCGCGGGCGCCGCCTCATCAGCGCGCAGCGCTTCGAAGGCGAGGTCGAGGCACGGAAAGCGCTTGCGATCCGGCGTCTCGAAGTCCATCCGCCCGAGTGCCGGGAGATCGAGTGCTGGCAAATCGAGTTCGAGCCGCTCCGGGTAGGCGAGCGCAACCGCAATCGGCACACGCATGTCGGGCAGGCCGAGCTGCGCGAGTACCGATGTATCCACAAACTCGACGAGTGAGTGGATGATCGACTGGGGATGGACGACGACATCCACGCGCTCCGGCGGGATGTCAAACAGCCAGCGCGCCTCGATCACCTCGAGCCCCTTGTTCATCAGCGTCGCCGAGTCGATGGTGATCTTCGGCCCCATGTCCCAATTCGGATGGTTCAAAGCCTGCTCGATCGTCGCTCCGGCGATCTGCTCGGCGGTCCAGGTGCGGAACGGCCCACCCGACGCCGTCAGAATCAAGCGCGCCACATCCTCGATCCGCTGACCGCAGAGCGCCTGGAAGATCGCGCTGTGCTCACTGTCGACGGGCAACAACGCCACGCTGTGTGCCTTCACCTCGCGCAGCACGAGGGCGCCCGCCATCACCATCACTTCTTTGTTGGCGAGCGCGACGTCTCGGCCCGCCCGGATGGCCGCAAGGGTCGGCGCCAGGCCCACTGCACCGACCAGTCCGGAGACCACGAGGTCCGCGGGATACTCGGCGACCGCTTTCAATCCCTCGTTCCCGATGAGCACCTCGACTTTCTGCGAAGCCAGGCGTTCGCGCAGCTCGGCGGCCCCGTCTTCGTTGGCGACCGACACGAGCCTGGGGCGGAAGCGGCGAACCTGATCCGCCAGTTTTTCGATGTTGCGCCCCGCCCCGAGCGCAACCACCTCGAAGCGCGAGGGCGCGGCAGCAGCGACGGCCAGGGTCTGCTCGCCAATCGATCCGGTGCTTCCGAGCAGCGAGAGCCGCTTACTGCCGAGGGTCTCAGCAGCCACCATCTCTCGCTCCGCGCACCTGCTCACTCGTGAGGCCGAAACGCCGCTCGCGGCTCTGGTAGTCGCGAACCGCATCGATCAGATCGCGTTCGCCGAAATCCGGCCACATCACATCGGTGCTGTAGATCTCCGTGTAGGCGATCTGCCAGAGCAGAAAGTTGGAAACCCTCCGCTCGGCCCCCGTTCGGATCAGCAGGTCTGGATCGGGTATCTGCGGATCGTAGAGATAGGCTGCAAACATTTTTTCGTCGATACTCTCCGGGTCGATCTTTCCGATCTCCGCATCTCGCAGCAGCTTGCGCGTCGCATCGACGATCTCCGAACGCCCCCCGTAGGAAAGCGCGAAGACCAACGTCATGTTCAGATTGTTCCGGGTTCGCTCGATCGCGTCATCAACCTTCTTGCAAATTCGAGCGGGCAGCCGATCCGGTCGACCGATGGAGCGCAGTTGGATGCCCTTTTCCATCACTTCGTCGATTTCGAGTTCCAGGTAGCGCTCGAGCAATCCCATCAGTGAAGCCACTTCCAATTTGGGGCGGTTCCAATTCTCGAGCGAGAATGCGTAGAGGGTGAGCCAGCGGACACCGAGATCGTTCGCGCTGCGGACGACGGATCGCAACGCATCGAGCCCCTTCTTATGCCCTTCGTTTCGGGAAATCCCGCGCGCCTGAGCCCAGCGTCCGTTGCCATCCATGATGATGGCAATGTGTCTGGGAATCCGCTCATTGATCAACGAGGACTCGATCATCGTCAAACCTGGAGGATGTCCTCTTCTTTCTGCGCTGCAATGGCATCGACTTCTCTCACCATGGTATCGGTCAAGGCTTGAATCTTCTTCTCTTCTCGATGTTTGTCGTCCTTCGGCAGCGCCCCTTCAGACTCGAGGTCTTTGAGTATCGAGAGCGCATCGCGACGCGACTCGCGGATGCCCACCTTGTGATCCTCGGCCGCCCGGTGCACCTGCTTGACGAACTCCTTGCGCCGCTCCTCGGTGAGCGGCGGTACCGGCACACGCACGACCTTGCCGTCGCTGGAGGGAGACAGGCCCAGGTCGGCCTTCATGATGGCTTTCTCGATATCGCCGATGGCACCCTTGTCGTAGGGCGAAACGACGATCAAGCGAGGGTCCGGCGTGCTGAGGTTCGCAAGTTGATTCAGCGGCGTCAGCGTCCCGTAGTATCCGATCTGAATCCCGTCGAGCAGCGCAACACTCGCACGTCCAGTGCGGATCTTCTGGAGTTCCGCCTTGAGGCTTCGAATCGCTTTTCCCATGCCCTCGCGGGCTTCATCTTGAATCGGAGCGGTACCGTCGTCTGCCATGCTGGATGATTCCTCTCGCTCTCGGCCCGAAGCCCAGGGGCCTACTCGATCGAGTTGCCGGGTTCGCGCGCCTTTAATCTTCGACCCGTGTACCAACCGCCTCGCCGGCAGCGAGCTTCTGGAGATTCCCGGCCTCTTCCATATCGAACACCACGACGGGCAGCTGGTTCTCGCGACACAGCGCCAGTGCAGTCTGGTCCATCACCCGGAGGTTTTTGATGAGCGCCTCTTCGTAGGTCAACCGCGAGTAGCGGATCGCGTCGGGATTGGATTTCGGATCCGCACTGTAGACGCCATCGATGCCCTGCTTGGCCATCAAGACGATCTCCGCTTGAACCTCCGCGGCGCGCAGCACCGCAGCAGTGTCCGTGGTGAAGTAAGGGTTCCCGGTACCGCCCGCGAAGACAACCACCCTTCCCTTCTCCAGATGCCGGATCGCGCGACGACGGATGTAAACCTCGGCGACGGTCTTGACCTCAATCGCGGACTGAACCCGGGTGTCGAGACCTTCTTTTTCGAGCGCATCCTGTAGAGCCAGCGCATTGATGACGCTGGCCATCATCCCCATGTAATCGGCAATCGCCCGGTCCATCCCTTCATCGGCTGCGGTAATGCCCCGGATGATGTTTCCACCGCCTACCACCACGCAGATTTGAATACCGAGTTCGTGCACCTCGCGAATTTCGGCCGCAGTTCGCC
Organism: Myxococcales bacterium; assembly: GCA_022572485.1. The sequence goes on along the minus strand of JACZVU010000010.1, from coordinate 27,162 downwards.
CGATGACGGTCGGATTGATCCCAAATCCATTCTCGCCGGCGAGCTGGCCGCCGGAAAGTTTGATGAGCAACCTTCGATAGGCGGCCTTCACGCCTCCCCCGCGTCTCCTTCGCCGAGCTTGTAGCGCTGATATTCGTTCACAGCGATCTCAGCGTGCACCTCAGCCCCAACGTCGCGCAGCAGATCGCCGACCGTTCGATCCGAATCTTTGACGAACGCCTGCTCGACCAGACAAACTTCCGAGAGGTACTTTTTGATCCGGCCCTCGACGATCTTCTCCACCACCCCTTCGGGTTTTCCACTCTGGAGGGCCTGGTTGCGATAGATCGAACGCTCCGAATCGATGAGGGCGGGATCGATGCCCGAGCGGTCCACTGCGAGCGGGCTCGGGTCGGCGGCCGCCACGTGCATGGCAAGATCCTTGGCGAGGGTTTCGATCTCAGCACCCGAGCCCTCGGTAGCGAGCGTGACGACGACGCCGAGGTTGCCGCCCGCGTGAACGTATCCACCCGCGATACCGGAAGCTCCCGCGTTGAGGCGCGTCACACGCTTGACGATGATGTTCTCGCCCAATCGGCTGATTGCGGCTGCCACCTTGTCGGCCACCGTCTCTCCGTCGATCGATGCCTTGAGAAGCGAGTCCAGGCTATCGATGCTTGCGTCCTTCGCAACCGTTTCCGCCAGTTGTTGACCAAACCCGACAAACAGATCTGTGCGCGCGACGAAATCCGTCTCGCAACCCACTTCGACCATCGCGGCGACGGAACCGTCGATTGCAATCGAAACGGCCCCTTCACTGGTCGCTCTCCCACTGCGCTTACCCGCTTTGGCAAGCCCGCGCTCGCGCAGCAACTCGATGGCCTTTTCGATCTCGCCGTCGGCGTCTCCGAGCGCTCGCTTGCAATCCATCATGCCCGCGCCAGTCTTGTCGCGCAGATCCTTGACCGACTTTGCTGAAACCTCACCCACCGAACGTCTCCCTATTGTCTCCGTGCTCCGATTGCCGATTTCCGTTCGATCCACACGCGGGCCGGAATCCAGATCGCTCGCTGTCGGATCTCACCCGCCCCGAATCGGCGCGTGTCAGGCACCTTCAGGGGTTTTGCGCGGCGCAGTGTCCTCGGTCTTCTCGGGCTCAGCAGCGGTCGTATCCGCGAGCGCGGTTTTCTGCTCAGCGGCGGTCGTACCCGCGAGCGCGGTTTTCTGCTCCGCGCCGCGCTTCTCGGCGGCCAATGCCGCAACTCGACCGCGCCGCGGCGGATTCTTGATTTCGACCACCACACGGCCCGATCGGGCTCCGCTCTTCTCGCCCTTGGCCGGCCCTTTCGCCGTCGCCTTTTCCTTCTCGGCCTCCTGGCTCTGGATGCGATCGTTGTGGATCACCTCGCCCTCCAGGCAGGCATTCGCCATCTTGGAGCAGTAGAGCTGGATTGCGCGAATCGAGTCGTCGTTGCCCGGAATGACGAAGTCGATATCCAACGGGTCGCAATTCGAGTCGACCACGGAGACGATCGGGATCGACAAGCGACGCGCCTCCTTGACTGCGATCGATTCACAATTCACATCGAGGACGAATAGGGCCTGTGGAAGACGGACCATTCCCCGAATTCCGTCGAGGGACTTCCGGTATTTTTCGACCTGCCGATTCATCCGGGCGAGATCCTTCTTCGAGAATTCCGCCAACTTCTCCTCGTCTCCAAGAACTTCGAGCATCTGCTTGAAGCGCTCGATCGATTTTTTGACGGTCTTGAAGTTGGTCATCATCCCGCCGAGCCAGCGGTTGTTGACGAAATACTGATTGGCACGCTCGGCCTCGAGCTTGATCGGCGCCTGGGCCTGTCGCTTGGTGCCAACGAAGAGCACCTTGCCGCCTCCAGCGACGATGTCCCGAACGAAATCGAGGCCTTCACGGAATCGCGGCAGTGTCAGATCGAGGTTGATGATGTGGACACCGTTGCGCTCCCCGAAGAGGTAGCGCTTCATTCGAGGATTCCAGCGATGGGTCTGGTGACCGAAGTGGACTCCGGCCTCCATCAATTCCTGCATCGTAACTTGCGTATCGCCAGCCGCGCGAACAGCGGCGGCGCTTGCTTTGGCCCCTGCAGCGCGGGGCTCTGCGGTGTTTGCGGGGGGGGCACTCCCGGCTTCGGCGGAAGCCGGCGGCTCAGCCGTCAAATCGGCCATGCTTACTCTCCTTCGCGGTTGCGCGTCCGCCCCAGTCCATCGTTCCCCAACCGCTGACCTCCGACGAGACTCCGTCCGCAAGTGTCAGGGCACCGCAGGGGCAGACCTGGAACGTGTGATTTGTCCAAGGGTTAGCAGAGTCCGCAGGCTCCGGCTATCCGGCTGCAAACAGCCCGCCCAGCGCCGGACACAAGCCGCCTCCGGCTCACCCACCCCACTTCAAGTCGTGTACTCGGCGTTGATCTTCACGTAGTCGTAACTCAGGTCGCAGGTCCAGAGCTGCGCGGTTGCCCGACCGGCGCCGAGATCGATCGCCACCTCCACCTCGGGCGCTTGAAGCTTTCGGGCGGCCCTCCTGCGCGCCGCGGGCCCCGCAGAGACGCCGGCCCGAAAGACCGTCACCCCGCCGAGCCGCACCACCGCGCGGTCGAGTTTCAAGCAAACCCGGGCGGCGCCGACCGTTTGCAGGATCCGTCCCCAGTTGGCGTCACCCCCGAAAAGCGCGGTCTTCACGAGCACTGAGTTGGCGATTCGGCGAGCCGCCCGCTCTGCATCGGCACCGTTTGCGGCGCCCTCGACGCGGACCGTCACGAGTTTCGTGGCACCCTCTCCGTCCCGCGCGATGTCGCGGGTCAGCGCGATGACAACCTTCCCAATTGCAGCTTCGAACGCCGCAGCACCAGGGCTGCGAGGGCTGCGCAATTCGCGATTGCGCGCAACGCCGTTGGCGAAGAGCAGGGCCATGTCGCTCGTCGATGTCTCTCCGTCGACGCTCACACGGTTGAAACCAGCGTTCGTTGCGTCGCGCAGTACGCGGCTCAAAAAGGGAGCCGCAACCGCTGCGTCGGTCATGAGGAAGGCGAGCAGCGTCGCCATATTCGGTTCGATCATTCCCGATCCCTTGGCGATCCCGGCTACTGTGACTTCACAACCGCCCACATCCGCGGTCGCCACGGCGGTCTTCGCAAAGGTGTCGGTGGTCCGGATGGCTTCGGCCGCATCCCGCATGCCCGACTCTTCCAACCCGTCTGCCGCAGCGCGAATGCCCCGCCGAATGCGGGGCATCGGCAAACGCGCACCGATGAGGCCCGTCGATGCGACGAGCACTTGCCTCGCCGAAACACCGATCGCCGTTGCGGCGCACTGCGCCATCTCGGCCGCATCGCGCAGGCCCTGCGCGCCCATCGCGACGTTCGCCACCCCGCTGTTGACGACCACGGCGCGCGCGCAACCCGCTTGGACGCGGTCGCGCGAGAGCTGGACAGGAGCACCCACGACGGTCGATTGCGTGAACACACCCGCCACGCGAGCCGGGGCGTCGCTCGCGATCAGGGCGAGATCGAACCCGGCTTCTTTGACGCCGCAGTGGACCCCTGCGGCCTTGAAGCCTGGAACGCGAAGCAAGGCGGCGGGCTTCACGTCGAGTCGCGCAATCAGAGTGCTCCGCAGCACTTCTTGTACTTGCGACCCGAGCCGCACGTACAGGGATCGTTGCGTCCGATCTTGCCTCCCTTCGCACCCGCAACACGCCTACCAGCCGCGCGAGCCGGCGCTCGCGACTGCGAACCCGATGCTTCCGGCGGCTCCGAACCCGGACCGGTTCCGGGCAGCGAACGCACGGGGGTTTGCGGCAGCGGCTCGGGGAGCGCGAACTTGAAGATGACATCGATAGCCTGCGTATCGATGCGCTGGCTCATTTCTTCGAACAACGCGTAGCCCTCGCGCTGATACTCGATCTTTGGGTCGCGCGACGCATACCCGCGCAGGCTCACGCCCTCGCGCAATCCGTCCATGGTGTGGAGGTGATCTTTCCACTGCGCGTCGAGGATCTGCAACAAGATATCCTGCTCCAGTTTCTGAAACGTCGGATAACCGATCGCAGCGTGCTCTTCGGCGAGCACGTCGCACGCCTTGCTCTTCTCTTCGATGAGCGCCGACAGGCGATCGAAGATGGCGCGTCCGAGCGCGTCCCGATCGGTCGCAGGGCGACCGTCGATGCTGAACGGTTCCTGGTTCACGTCCATCGGCACACCAAAATGCGCTTCGACCGACGCCGCCAACGCGGCCAGATCTTTGGGCTCAGGATCGCCCTTCTCGGGCAGATGATCGTCGAGAGTCATCACGAGCACACCCTCCGCCATTTCGAGCACTTCTTCGTGGATGGCGTGATTGGAGAGCAACGTCCGACGCCGGCTGTAGAATGCCTGGCGTTGTTTGTTCATGACGTCATCGTATTCGAGGAGGTGCTTGCGGGTGTCGAAGTTGCGCGCCTCGACCTTGGTCTGCGCGTTTTCAATCACACGGGTGAGCAACTTGTTCTCGATGGCTTCCCCGTCCTCGACGCCGACACGGTCCCACCACTGGGCAACGCGCTCCGATTCGAAGATCCGCAGTAGATCGTCTTCGAGCGAAAGGAAGAACTGACTCGAGCCCGAGTCTCCCTGGCGGCCGGAGCGGCCGCGCAGCTGGTTGTCGATGCGACGACTCTCGTGGCGCTCGGTTCCCATGATGTGGAGACCACCCGCTGCGACGACCTGTTCGCGCCCCTTGAGACACTGCGGCTCGTAGTCCGCGAGGCATTCCGCGTAGTCGGGGTGCTCCTTGTCGTGTCCGCATTTGGCCAGTGCGAGGAGCTCAGCGTTGCCACCGAGCACGATGTCGGTACCGCGACCTGCCATATTGGTGGAGATCGTGACCGCCCCGAAGCGTCCCGCTTGGGCGATGATTTCGGCCTCGCGCTCGTGGTGTTTCGCGTTGAGCACGTTGTGCCGAACACCCCGCTTCGAGAGCTTCTTCGAGAGCATCTCCGACGTTTCGATCGAGATGGTTCCAACGAGAATCGGCTGGCCGGTTTCATTGCGCTCGATGATATCTTCGATGACCGCGTCGAATTTCTCGCGTTTCGTCTTGAAGACGACATCTTGCTGATCGATCCGGATCATCGGTTCGTTGGTCGGAACCACCGTAACGTTGAGGTTGTAGATATTGGCGAATTCGGGCGCCTCGGTGTCGGCGGTACCCGTCATGCCGCCTACCTTCTCGTACATGCGGAAGAAGTTCTGGAACGTCACGGATGCGAGCGTCTGGTTCTCGCTCTGAATGGTGATGCCTTCCTTGGCTTCGACGGCCTGATGGAGCCCGTCTGACCAGCGGCGGCCGGGCATCAGGCGCCCGGTGAATTCGTCAACGATGATCACTTCCTTCTTGCCGCTCTCGCCGACCTTCACCACGTAGTCGACGTCGATCTTCTTGAGTGTGTATGCTGCGAGCGCCTGGTTGACGCCGTGCAGGACGGGGAGCATCTGCGGGTCGTAGAGGTTCTCGACACCGAGCATCTTTTCGACCTTGTGAACTCCCACTTCAGTAAGAGTCGCGCTATGCGCCTTCTCGTCGATCCAATAATCTCCCGTCTCTTCAATCGCCTTGCTGACCTCGCCCTTGGTTCCCTTGGTCAGCCGGGGGATGACCTTGTTCACCACGCCGTAGAGGTTGACGTTCTGCTCCGAGCGCCCGGAGATGATCAGCGGTGTACGAGCCTCGTCGATCAGGATCGAGTCCACTTCGTCGACGATCGCGTAGGCAAGCTCGCGCTGGACACAGTGGTCGAGCGAGAGCTTCATGTTGTCTCGCAAGTAGTCGAAACCGAGCTCGTTGTTGGTCACGTAGGTGATGTCACAACCGTAGGCTTCCTGTCGTTGCGCGTCGTCGAGGTTGTGAACGATCACACCAATCGAAAGCCCCAGGAAGCGATGTATCTCGCCCATCCAGGCAGCATCACGTTGCGCGAGGTAGTCGTTGACGGTCACGATGTGAACACCGCGCCCGCTGAGCGCATTCAGACAGGCGGGAAGTGTCGAGACGAGCGTCTTCCCCTCGCCCGTCTTCATCTCGGCGATCGAGCCTCTGTGGAGCACGATGCCGCCAAGCAACTGCATATCATAGTGGCGCTGTCCGAGGGTTCGCTTGGCAGCTTCGCGCACGGTGGCAAACACCTCGGGCAAGAGATCGTCAAGGGTCTCGCCCTTTTCGAAACGCTCCCTGAATTCGCCGATGCGCGCGCGCAGCACCGCATCGGATCGCTGAGCGAACTCTGGCTCGAGCCGATTGATCCGCTCGACGGCGGGCTCGAGCTTCTTGATCAGCCGGTCATTTGCGCTGCCGAAGATCTTCTTGACGAGGTTGAGCATTTGAGGCGCGCAATCTCCCGGGGGGTGAGTCGTGCTGAATCAGTGTACGAAAGCGCCGCCCGCGAGCCAATGAAGGCCAGCGCGGAGCCCGAATCGAGGGGTCTCGAGCAAAGCCGGCTGCCCGGGTGCAGTGAGAGGAGGCCATCGAACAACGTCGGCCAGCAGACGCAGCGACCGTCATCCACAGCGACCCAGGTCAGGCCGCCAAGTGCGGCGGTTCTCTTTCACGCGCTAGCAATAAATTCGCTGGGGAGCCGGGGGGAAGGGTTACGAGCGACATGGGGTTGGAGCGAGTGGCCCTTCCCTCCGGCTCCCCAAAGTAGACCTCCACGTGCTGAATCATGTGCTCAACACCGTCCCCAATGGACACGGTATCTTTGCAGGCGGAGTGTTTCACCCGGCCGCTTGAACGCCTCCGCGAGGGTTGGTTGCCCGGGTGCGGTGACGAGTGGCCCTCGCGCTCAAACCCCATATCGCGCTCTTAGTCGAAGATGTAGTCGAGCGGATTGACCGCCTTGCCCTTCACTTCGACCACGTAGTGTAGGTGGGGCCCCGTGCTGCGACCGCTGTTGCCCAATGACGCGATTCGCTGACCGCGCTGGACGGTTTCATCAGTCTTGACGTAGAGAGCGTCATTGTGACCGTATTGGGTTCGCACCCCGTAGCCGTGGTCGATGATGATGCTCTTGCCAAGCGGTCCGCGATTGCCGGAGAACACCACCTTGCCCTGGGCCGGTGCGATGACGTCCGTCCCGCGTTCGCCCGCGATGTCGATCCCGGCGTGGAATTGCTTCTGGTTCGTAAAGGGCGATATGCGCGTGCCGAACCTCGAGGTCAGCCAGCCCTTGGTGGGCCAGATGGCAGGCGTCGCGGCCAGGTGCGCGCGCTTGCTCTCGAGCCGATCCGCGAGCTCCGCGAGCGAATGCTCCCGGGAACTGGCCAGCTCTCCGAGCTGCTCCGCGCGGCGCTGCCACGCCACGATCAGAGACTCGCCAGAGCCGACCTCGATCCGCGATTGTCGTTCAGAAGGGGCATCCGGCAGCGGGGCCGCAGCCGGTGCTGAGGCTCCGGAGCCGCCCAGCTGCGGTTCAGGTTCTGGCGAATCGACACCGACCTCGGCGATCTCTTCGCCGCCGGTCGCCGCAGAGCCGGGCAGATTCGCGATGATGCGCACCTTGCGCTCGAATTCACCGATGTTGGCGAGCGTCGAGCGAACGCCATTGAGCGTCGCATCAAAGCTTTCGATCTGATTCCGCTGTTCGGTGACCTCGACGCGCAGCCGACCGAGTTCAGCGTAAGTGATCCGCACGCGAATGTAATCGCCAAGACACACGGTCAGCAGCACGGCCCCGACAGCCGCGCACCAGATCAGCCGTCGAACGAAAACCTTGCGGATCTCGAAACGCCGAACCGGCGCGGTCTCTTCCCCCACCACGATTATCGAATAACTATCCATTCATGCCCTCTCCATTCATGCCCTCTCGCCCGGTCGCTTTCAACGCACGCTGGGCAGTGTCACCCGCAGGCGCAATTTGCCGAGCTGGATCTCATCCCCGCTGTTGAGCGGCGCCCGAGGCTTCCGCTTGCCATTGACGGACGTTCCATTGGTGCTGCCGAGGTCCTCCACGAAGAACGCTTCACCATCGAAGCCGATGGCCGCGTGGGCCCTGGAAATCGTCGGCTCGGTGATCAGGAGATCCGCGCCGCGCCCCCGTCCGACCACCATCCAATCGCGGTCAACCGGAAGCTCGAGCCCTTCAAAAAATCCGTGCATGACCCGGACTAAAGCCCCCGAAGGGACCGGCCCAGCGAGTTCTCGTTGCTCCACCACAGCGGTTACCCCAGCCTTCCTGAACATCGACCCAACCTCGGCCTACAATGAGTGACCGGGCGCACAGGCGAATCCATGGGCCAAGCCCTCCAGACCCTGATCGGAGGTTTTCGCGGCCGGCTTGACCTCCCTCTCATCCCCCTGGGGAGAGAAGAGAGGGGGATGGGCGCGAGCCGAGGCCCAGAGCGCGGCAGCAGCAGAGCGGGCGCCGGGGAGGCGTCTGGACCTGGGTGGATCGGGGCCTGGTGGGTGTCTAGGGGTGGATCGGGTCGGGTTGGGTGTGTCTAGAGCGGGGAGCGCGAGCGAATCAGCTCGCGGGCGTGGCGCCGGGTGGATTCCCGAACCTCTTCGCCCCCTGCCATACGCGCGATTTCCTCGACGCGTTCGGCGCCCTCCACGCGCAAGAGACGCGCCAATGGGCGCCCTTGCACCTCGCGCTTCTCGACCCGGAAATGAGCGCTCGCGTAGGCGGCGATTTGCGGGAGGTGGGTGATGCAGAGAACCTGATGCCTTCCGGCAAGTTCGGCCAGGCAGCGCCCCACCCGATCGGCAGTGCGGCCGCCAATTCCGGCGTCGACTTCGTCGAAGACCAGCACCATTCCCGCGTCGGCCTCTCGGAGCGCGGATTTGATCGCGAGAAAGGTACGCGAGAGTTCACCGCCCGACGCCACCCGGCGCAGCGGCAGCAACGCTCCGCGCGCGCTGGCTGAAAACCGGAACTCCGGTGTTTCAAAACCACTCGGCCCGCAGGGCGCTCCGTCGGGTGCGGCCGCCGGCTCCAGTGCCAACTCGAAACGCGCCTGGGGCATCGCCAGCTCCCGCAGCGCCGATTGAACCGCAGCACCCAAGCGCCGCCCAGCCTTCCGTCGGCCCTGCGACAGCCGCTTCGCGTCGGCCTCGAGTTGCGTCACCTGTTGCGCTCGCAGCTCACCCATCGACTGCGCGCGCTCGCTTGCGCTCTCGAGCCCTTCGAGCTCGGCGGCGGCAGCGCTTCGAAAACGGAGAACCTCTTCGATCGAGCCTCCGTATTTACGCTGCAGGACTTCGATCTGGGCGAGCCGCTCATCGAGCGCCGCGAGGCGCGCAGGGTCCGCCTCGATGCCCGCCCCGTAGCGTTCGATTTCCGTCGCGGTGTCCCGCAGACCTTCCCGGGCCGCGCGCAATCCGGCGAGCAGCGGCGCGAGTTGGGGGTCGAGGGCCTCGATGCCCTCCAACCGCCGGATCGCCTCGTCCACGAGATCCGCAGCATTGGAAATCTCAGAGCCTCCGAAATCGCCCGCCAAGAGCGCCAGCACTGCGGAAGCCTCTTCGCGCAAGCGCTCCGCATGGGCGAGACGCGAACGCTCAGCGCGCAGCGCCTCGATCTCAGCGGCGTCGAGTTGCGCGTCGTTGATTTCGCCGACCTGGAAGGACAGGAAATCCCGCCGTCTCTCGCGTTCCATCTCCGCAGCACGAAATTCGGCGAGCTCGTCATCCAGTGCGCGCAGCTTCGCGTATCGCTCGGCGACGGCGCCACGCAGCGGCAGGAGCCCCGCAGCGGTATCGAGCAGCCGACCGTGAAACTCCGTCCGCAACAGCGACTGCGAATCGTGTTGGCTCGAGATTTCGATGCGCCCCGAAAACAATTCTGCGAGCACCGCAACCGGTATCAGCTGCCCGGCCACGCGCACGCGGCTGCGGCCGCCACGCTGGACGGTGCGCTGGACAACGAGTTCGTGTTCGTCTGCGACAAGGCCGAGCGCCTCCAGGCGCGACTCGAGGTCCGGCAGGTGGTCGGTGCGGAAGACCGCCTCGACGACCGCTTTGTCGCAGCCTTCGCGAACCACCTGAGGGGACGCCCGCGAACCCGCCAACAGCGACAGGGCACCCAGTACGATCGACTTGCCGGCTCCGGTCTCTCCTGTGAGCACGTTGAGGCCCGCGCTGAACTCGATCTCCTCGTTCTCGACGATCGCGAGATTCTCGATCCGCAGCGTCTCGATCAACGCGTGCCCCAGCGCAACTTGTTCCGCATCACCTCGAAGCGATTTCGATCCGCGGGAACGAGCATCTGCAACGGCCGCTTGGAGGCACACACGGTGACCCGATCTCCCTCCTGGAGCTCGCAGCCCACCTGACCATCGACGGTGAGGTGCACCTCGCCTCCACGCATATCGAGCACGTTGATCGCCAGCCGGCACGCCTTTGGCAACACGATTGGGCGCTGGGTGAGCGCATGGGGGCAGATCGGTGTCAGCACAATCGCACCAATGCCGGGCAACAAGAGCGGCCCCCCCGCCGAGAGCGAATAAGCCGACGAGCCCGTCGGCGTCGCAGCGATCACCCCGTCTCCGTGGTAGGTGGTGACTTCGACGTCGTCCGCCCAAGTCTGCAGGTCGATCATCCGGGACAGCGCGGTCCTGGCGATGACCGCGTCGTTGAGCGCCAGGTAATGGCCGATTTCGCGGCCGTCGCGCTCCGCGTGAACATCGAGCCGCATGCGGGTTTCGGTTCGAAGATGGCCTGCGAGCACCTGTTCCAACGTCGGGAAGAGTTCGTCGAGCGAAATTTCGGCCAGATAACCGAGCGTCCCGAGATTCACGCCGAGAATGGGAACGGCGCGTCCACCGATCGCACGCGCGACGGCGAGCAGCGTGCCGTCACCCCCGAGGACGATCATCAGATCGACCTGGCCGGCGAGTTCGCTGCGCGGCATCCCAGGCAGACCCGATGCCTTCGAGGCTTCGGGCCCCAGCAGCAATTCGACGCCGCGCTCCTGCAGCCATTTCGCGAGATCCCGCAACAGCGCTCCGAGTCGAAGCTGGTCGGATTTGAGCGATATACCAATCTTTCGGATGGCCATGGACACTCTCTGCGGGGATGCCCGGGAACTATCCCACGTTGCTAGCATCCTCGCATGTCCTCCGAAGATTCTCTGAATCTTTTCCCCACAGAGCCCTTCCGTTCGGATGTCGCCCCGCTGGACGCACACGCCCCGCTCGCGGAGCGCATGAGGCCCCAGAGCCTCGACGAAGTGCTCGGGCAAGATCACCTGCTCGGCGACGGTGCCGCGCTGCGATCTCTCGCGGAGGCGAGCACCCTCCCCTCGCTGATTCTCTGGGGGCCGCCGGGTTGCGGCAAGACGACACTCGCGCGACTGCTCGCCGTCCATTCCGGCGCTCACTTCGAGCCGCTCTCGGCCGTCATGGCCGGCGTCAAGGAGATTCGCAACATCGTGCAGCGCGCGCGCCGAATCGAGCGGCGCACGGTGCTCTTTCTCGACGAGTTGCACCGCTTGAATCGCGCGCAGCAGGACTCCCTGCTCCCGCACGTAGAATCCGGCACGGTGACACTGATCGGCGCTACCACCGAGAATCCCTCGTTCGAGATCAACGCACCCTTGCTCTCGCGCTGCCGGGTCTTCACGCTGTCGCGCCTGGACGGCGGCGCCCTCGAGTCGCTCATCCGCCGCGCGGCGCTCGACGAAACCCGCGGGCTCGGCAAACTCGGCGTCACGCTAGAAGACGACGTCGTGGCGGCGATCGCCCACGCCGCCGATGGCGATGCGCGCCGCGCGCTCGGATTGCTGGAAGCCGCCACGGTGGTCCACCTCCGCACCGCCCAACGCGGCGCGGCGCTCTCGCTCGGGACCATTGAAGAGGCCGCGGGCCAGCGTCTGTTGCTCCACGACCGGGATCGAGAGGAGCACTACAACGTCGTCTCCGCGCTGATCAAGAGCCTGCGCGCGAGCGATCCGGACGCGGCCCTCTACTACGCGGCGCGCATGCTCGTCGCGGGGGAGGATCCGCTCTTCGTCGCGCGGCGGTTGGTCATTTTTGCATCCGAGGATATCGGCAACGCGGACCCCCAAGCGCTGGGAGTCGCAACCTCGGCGTATTGGGCCGTCGAGCGGATCGGCATGCCTGAGGGTCGCATCCCGCTCGGGCAAGCGGTGACCTTCCTCGCCTGCGCACCCAAGAGCAACGCATCCTACCTCGGAATCAACCGCGCAATCGACGCGGTACGCAAGCACGGATCGCTTCCGGTCCCGCTCCATCTGCGCAATGCCCCAACCGCACTCATGAAGGGGATGGGGTATGGCAGCGGCTACACGTACCCCCACGAGACTCCAGGGCAACTCGTGGTCGCGCGGAATCTGCCGGACGAACTCGGGCAGCCGGCCTTCTACGAGCCCAGCCGCGAAGGCGCAGAGTCTGAAATCGCCCGCCGCCTGGCCGATTGGCGGCAACAGCGCAAGAGCGGAAATTTGTCTGGCGAAAAAAGCGAACCGTGACGCCACGCCGAACGATCAGCGCGAGCAGACCTCCCAGCCCGCACCTTCAGCACTCAGCAGCGCACCCATCGCAACGCGCTCGACCGCAGAATCACGCAGAATTCCTTCCGCAACCTCTCGGGCGATCGCAAACTCAGACGCGGACTCCACCTTGTTGATCAGAACCACTGTACGCCCTGCCGATGCAGCGCCCTTCAAGCCACCTTCGGGTGAAGTGATCAAACGCGCCAGCGCGGCGGGCGTCAAGGTGTCTTCGATCGAGAGCCCCGCAATCGCGCTCACCCGCTCGGGTCGATGCGCGATCTCAGCAATCGGTTTCAAGAGTGCATCGATGCCCACGACGGGCACGAGCAGCGTCGTGCCGATGGGAATCATCGGCTCGTGCGGTGCCGGCGCCTTGACGGGCAGCATCCGCGAGCCGTCGGCCTCGACGATCACCCAGTCGACGCGCGGATGCGCGAGCATCTCCGCGGGCAGCTCGGGCCGCACACCCACCGCGCGCTCCCCCTCGACGCGCCCGACCACCAACAGACCCGACTCGAATGCGTCGAGTCGCGTCCGCCAGTCTGCGTCGGCCAGCGTGCAGACTTCCGCCGCACCGCTCATCTGCTCGGAGAAGATTCGCGTCGTGGTCGTCATCACGCCGCGGCCCGGAAGCCGCTTGGCGAGTTCGAACATCAGGCTGCTCTTGCCCCCACCGCCGACGATCGCGACGAGTGCTCCGCTCGGCGGGAGGCCCAGCGCCTCGACGATATCAGCGACCCTGCTCTGCTCGTTCACCCAAGACCCCAAGCGCAGAAATTTCCCGAGCGAACATCGCGGCGGCGAGCGTGAACCGAGGCTCTGCTCCAGGCAGTCATTCGCTCAGGCGGCACGTTGAAGCCGGAATTCTAGCGTTGGCGCCACGGCCCGCCCGATCTCGGCGCCACGCGCTGTGGTAAAATTTGAGATACAACGACATCAGGAGGGGCATCGACGTGGAGTACTTCTCGAGACGAACATCCTCTGGGAAGAACCTCCGGCCCTCGGACCTGTACGAATACTCCATCGACAATTTCTGGTTCAAGGCCGCCAATCTGGAGAACGAAACGATCAACGAGCCGCTGCGAGGCAACCACAAGGCGGACATCGTGATCATTGGCGGCGGCTACATGGGCCTATCGTCTGCGTTCCACATCCATCAAAGCTTTCCCGACAAGAAGATCACCCTGCTCGAAGGAGCCTGTTGCGGGTACGGGGCCAGCGGCCGCAATGGCGGCTTCTGTGTCACCAGCGACCTGTTGGGCGACTCGACGAATCTGGACGACGAGAGCACCCAGAAGATGGTCGATGTGAGCTTCTACGGCTTGAAACAAATCAAGAGGCTGGTGAACGAGTACGGCGTCGATTGTGATCTGATGGAAAACGGCATGCTGTCGCTCGCCATGACGGAGCAAGAGGCGCGCTGGCTCGAAGACACCGCACAGCAGATGAAGGCATTCGGCCTCGAGTCGACCCTGCTTCAGGGGGCGAGTCTCGAGGCGGAGATCCGATCCCCCCGCTTCGTCGCGGGCCTGCTGCTCCCGCACAACGCCACCCTCAATCCGGCCAAGCTGGCCCGCGGCATGAAGCGGGTCGTCGAGGAGCGCGGTGTGGAAATCAGGGAGAAAAGCATCGTCACGCGCATCGTCCCCGGGAAGGTTCACCGAGTCGAGACGGAGCGGGGCCGAATCGATGCCCCGGTCATCGTCCTCGCCATGAACGCATACTCTCCCAAGCTGGGATTGTTCCGGAATCGGATCTTTCCGCTCTGCAGCTACATCATCGCCACGCAACCCCTGAGCCGGGAGCAGTGGGAATCGATCGGCCTGAACCAGCGGCGAGGCTTCGGAGACTTGCGCGCGCAGTTCAACTACGCGGCTCCTTCAGCGGATGGGAGAATCGTAATCGGCGGATCCGACTATCCCTATTACAAGAACGACGGACTGAGTTCGGGGTTCAATGCCTCGGTGAGGGACCTGCTGATCAAGGATCTGCTCACCACGTTTCCGCAGCTGGAGGGGATCGAGATCGACCACTCGTGGGGCGGAACCATGTCGGGCACGCGCGATCTCACCCCATCTGTCGGAGTGATCGGAGAGCACAAGAACGTCTACTACGGTGTTGGTTTCTTCGAGGGCGTACCCACCACACAGACGGCGGGCCGCATCATCGCGGACCTCATGGCGGGCGAGCGCAACGCGTTCACCGAGCATGCAATCGTGAATCGAAAGATCCCCTATGCGGGTCCGCAGTGGGTGAGAAATGTCGCCATTCCCGTCTTCAAGACGCTGTTGACCCGATTCGGAGTCGGACGACAGTTCATCCGCGACCGAGCGTGACGCTCCCTTCGCGCGGATAGACGGCGATGAGAGCATCTTGGTCACGCGCCAGTGGCTCTCGCCCAACGGCGGCTTCATCATGTGCTAGCTCGATGAACTTCGTTCGGCTCCGCCTCACGGCTAGGAGGCCGACTCTCGAGTCGGCCTCCTAGCAGCCCCCGATCCCACACCCGCGCGCAGCACCCCGGCATGGCACCGTCTCCCTTGCCGGGGCACCGGCCGTGCTTAGGCTTGTCCCAATGCGAATGGACAAGCTCACGATCAAGAGCCAGGAGGCCCTCGCCGAGGCGCAATCCCTCGCCTCCTCCCGAGGCCACAGCGAGATCCTGCCCGCTCACTTGCTCCAGGCCCTGCTGGGTCAGCCCCAGGGCAGCACGGTGCCGGTGCTCCAGAAGCTCGGCGCCCCGATCGACCTGCTTCGGAGTGAGCTCGAGAAGCTGCTCGAGCGGGCACCGAAGGTCACCGGCGGCGCGCTGGCTCAGATCAGCCGGGCCACCTCCCGGGTCCTCGAGACGGCCGTCGCCGAAGCCGACGCTCTGAAGGACGAATTCGTATCCACCGAACATCTGCTCCTGGCTATCGCCGTCCACAGCGACGAGCCCGCCGGCCGTATGCTGCGCGAAGTCGGGGCCACCCGCGAGTCGCTGCTCAAGGCGCTGGCCTCAGTCCGCGGCGGCGCGCGGGTCACGGATCCCGATCCCGAGTCGAAGTACCAGGCCCTGGCCAAGTTCAGCCGCGACCTCACCGACGCGGCGCGCCTTGGCAAGATCGACCCGGTGGTGGGACGCGACGAGGAGATTCGCCGGCTGATCCAGATCCTCTCGCGCCGCACCAAGAACAATCCGATCCTGATCGGCGAGCCCGGGGTCGGCAAGACCGCCATCGCGGAGGGTCTGGCCCAGCGGATCGTCGTCGGCGACGTTCCCGCTTCCCTCGAGGACCGGCGTCTGGTGGCCCTCGACATCGGCGCCCTGATCGCCGGCTCCAAATACCGGGGCGAGTTCGAAGACCGGCTCAAGGCGGTTTTGCGCGAGGTCGCCGAGGCCGACGGACACATCATCGTGTTCATCGACGAACTCCACACGATCGTCGGAGCCGGAGCGGCCGAAGGGTCCTCCGATGCCGCGAACCTGTTGAAGCCCGCCCTGGCCCGGGGCGAGCTGCGCTGTATCGGTGCGACCACACTCGACGAGTATCGCAAGCACGTAGAGAAGGACGCGGCCCTCGCGCGGCGATTTCAGCCCATCTTCGTCGGCGAGCCCAGCGTCGAGGACACCATCTCGATTCTCCGCGGACTCAAGGAGCGATACGAGGTGCATCACGGGGTCCGCATCCAGGACGCGGCCCTCGTGTCGGCGGCGGCGCTTTCGAACCGCTACATCGCGGGGCGTTTCCTCCCGGACAAGGCAATCGACCTGGTCGACGAAGCGGCGGCGCGGATCCGGGTCCAGATCGACTCGATGCCCGAGGAGCTGGACCAGCTCGAACGCAGGCTGGTGCAACTCGAGGTCGAGCGCGAGGCCCTGAAGAAGGAGAGCGACCCGGCGAGTGCTGATCGGAACCAACGGGTGCAGCAGGAGATCGCCGCGCTCCGCGACGAGCGCGGCGGGATGAAGGCGCGATGGGAGAACGAGAAGAACGGAATCGCCCGGGTGCGCGAGCTCAAGGAGCGCAGGGAGGATCTCAACGCCGAGCTCAAGCGGACGGAACGGGCGGCCAACCTGGAGCGCGCGGCCGAGATCCGATACGGCGAGCTGGTGCAGCTGGAGAAAGATCTCGAGTCCGAGCAGAATCGGCTGGCCGAGCTACAGAAAGAAGGTTCGCTGCTGTCCGAGGAGGTCACCGCGGACGAGATCGCGGAGATCGTGGCCCAGTGGACCGGAATCCCGGTGAGCCGGATGGTCGAAGGAGAGCAGGAGAAGCTGCTCTCGATGGAGGAGAAGCTGCGCGCGCGAGTGGTCGGTCAGGACCATGCGCTCCGGGCGGTCGCCTCTGCCGTGCGCCGAGCGCGGGCCGGGCTCCAGGACCCGAACCGGCCCATCGGCTCGTTCATCTTTCTCGGTCCCACGGGCGTGGGGAAGACGGAAACGGCGCGCGCGCTCGCCGAGTTCCTGTTCGATGATGACCGCGCCATGGTGCAAATCGACATGAGCGAGTACATGGAGAGGCACTCGGTGTCCCGCCTGATCGGTGCCCCTCCCGGCTACGTCGGATACGACGAGGGCGGTGCCCTCACGGAAGCCGTGCGCCGTCGCCCCTACAGCGTGATCCTGTTTGACGAGATCGAGAAGGCCCACCCCGATGTCTTCAACCTGCTGCTGCAGATTCTGGACGACGGCCGTTTGACCGACGGTCACGGCCGAACCGTCGACTTCCGCAACACGGTCCTCATCATGACCTCGAACGTGGGCAGTGAATACATCGTCGATCTGGACGAGAGCCGTCAGCGCGCGGAACTGGAACAGCAGGTGCATGACGCGTTGCGCGCGCATTTCAAACCCGAGTTCCTGAACCGAATCGACGAGACGATCCTGTTCCACCAGCTCGCCCGCGAGGAAATCCGCCGCATCGTCGATATCCAGCTGGAGCGGATCCAGAAGCTCCTCGAGGAGCGTCGGATCGAGATCGAGGTCAGCGACGAGGCGAAGAACCTGCTGGCCGACCGGGGCTACGACCCCCACTACGGGGCCCGACCCCTCAAGCGGGTGATCCAGCGAATGCTTCAGGATCCCCTGGCCCTGCGCATTCTCGAGGGCGATTTCGCCGAGGGCTCGACGGTTCGGGTCGACGTGAGCGCCTCCGGCGACGCCCTCGAATTCCGCAAGCCGTAGCCCGGAGCCGGAGTCTGCCGCACCAGCGTCAAGTGCTGGTAGAGCGCCCCGTCGCGGAAGCCGAAACGGCGGTAGTACTCGCGGGTGCCAACCGCCGAGATGACGGCGAGGCCGTCGAATCCAGCCTCCTGGGCCCTCGCCTGCGCTTGTTCGAGCAGGGCCCGTCCGAGACCCAAGTGCTGCGCTCGACCCGCCCGTCGACCGCCAAGCGCCAGGGAAGAGCCGTAGACGTGAACTTCGCGCACGAGCGCACGGTTCCGAACTTCCCCGACGAATGACGGAACCCGCGGCAGCGAGAGGCGGAGAAAGGCGGCGATCCGATCGTCGGGGGTGACGAATTCGAGAAACACCTCGACACCGATGGACGTCTCGTATTCCGTGGCCATCGGGCGCAGATCGTCCCGACGCACCGACCGGCCCCGGATCTCACGGCTGCGGATCTCCCGGCTGGTGACCCCGCGCTCCCGGAGTCGAGCCTCCGCTACCTCCCGCAAATTGGCCGTCCGGTTGCCGGCGACGATATCCGCGGAGGAAAAGTCACGGATCACCCGGGTGAGCCGGCAATATCGCGGCACGCGCTCCAGGCACGTCTCCAGCACCTCGAGCAGTTCGTCGCGCGTGTAGGGGCGCCAGTCTCCGCGCTGGTAGACCTTCATCAGCTCCGCGCTCTCGATCAGGCTGCAGGGATAGATCTTG
The DNA here is from genome assembly GCA_022572485.1 of Myxococcales bacterium. Next base: position 8,800 of record JACZVU010000010.1, on the reverse strand, counting down.
AGCTCGTCGGGTCGGAAGTCCGGATCTTCGAATAGTTGGGCAAACTGGGCCATGTCTTCGACGGGCGACGACCCGTAGAGGTTGGGCATCCAGTGGGCGTGGATCTTGAAGCCCGCCCCACGCAGCCGTCGGAAGGCGCGGCGGGTGGCCGCCACGTCGTGGCCGCGGCGGTTCTGGCTCAGGACCCGGTCCGACAGGCTCTGGATCCCGATCTGGACCTTGGTGCCGCCCAGGCGCCGGATCCGCAGCACCTCACTCTCAGTCAGATAATCGGGGCGCGTCTCCACCGAGAGTCCGACGCATCGGCATGCGGAGGTCTCGTTCTGCCGCTGGGCGGACTCGAGCTCGCTCCAGGCGCAATCGATGCCGCCCTCGGAACCCCCGCGATCCACCCCCTCGCCAAAATCGTTGAGGGCATCGAAGCACCGCTTCACGAACCCGATCTGGTAGGCGGGGGGATAGAACGACCAGGTGCCGCCCAGGACGATCAGCTCCACCTTGTCCACGGGATGTCCGATGCTGTGGTACGTCGCAAGCCGACTCCAGGTCTGGCGGTAGGGATCGAATCCGTTGTTCTCGGCCCGCTGTGCTCCCGGTTCGGCGGAGAGATAGCTCTTGGGCATACGAACGTCGTCGGGGCAGAAGATGCAGCGGCCGGGACAAGGATACGGCTTCGTCAGGACCGTGACCGGGGTGACGCCACTTTGTGTGCGAACCGGTCGAAGCCGGAGGGCTTCGACGAACCCGTCGGCGTCGACCTGCCAATCGTTCTGGGGTGCGAAGTGCCGAAAGCCGGCGATGATCTCGCTGCGCGAGAAGAGACCCCGGCCCCGCCTGGGATGGCGCTTGAGGATCCGATCCAGCCCGCGCGAGTCGAGATTCGGGGCACCCGCGATCTCTTCGACGATGGCCACCAGCTCGCGTTCGTGGGGCGCCGGATCGAATACCGGGAGCGACCGTCGTGGCGAGGCCTGGGGCACCGGCTCCTCTCGGTGGGGGTCGGCTACTGTATCGCAGGCTTTGAAGGGAACGAGACCCTGGACGCGAAGACCGTTCGCACGCTGAATGGGATCAACCGCCACTTCTACCGCGCCCATGCCGAGGCATTCAGCGCGACGCGCCAGAGGCCCTGGCCGGGCTGGTGCCGAGTGCTCGATCTGGCCGAGGCCCACGCGGGAGGGCGGCCCCTCGACGTGCTGGACGTGGGGTGCGGCAATGGGAGGTTTGCGGCCTTCCTCGCCGACCGGGGTATGCGCTACCGCTACCTCGGAATCGACGCGAGCCGCGAGCTGCTCGCCCAGGCCCACTCCCACGGGGTCGGCTCCGCCGACGAGCCGGTTCGCTATCACCAGGCCGACTTTCTGGAGGAGCCGATCGGCGACGGGTCGGGGCACCGCTTCTCGTTGGTCGTGCTGTTCGGCGTTCTGCACCACGTGCCCGGCCGCGAACAGCGGCTCAGCTTGCTGCGGTCCCTGGCGCGCTGCCTGCAGGCGCGGGGTCTGCTCGTGGTCACCGCCTGGCAGCTCGAACGCCGGCGCTTTCGAGAGAAGCAACGTCCCTGGAAGGAGTTCAACGACACCGCGAGGAATCCGATCGATCTCTCCCAGCTCGAGCCCGGGGATCATCTTCTGCCCTGGGGGCACGGGGATGGGGTTCGCTTCTGTCATTTCGCGGACGACGCGGAGATCGATGCGCTATCGCGCGAGGCCCGTCTCGCCCGCATCGCCGCGTTCAGCGCGGACGGCCCCTCGGGCGATCTCAACCGCTACTTCGTCTTCGCCCCGCGGTCTTGATCGGATGGGGATCCGGTGCAACCTTGCGGATGTAACCGCGTCGCAGGTCCGACGCCGCGCCCCTCTGCGATGAACGGCCCCGTCAGCCTGCTCCCTCCGTACGTCTCGGCCCAGCCCGTCGCGCGCGGGCTCGGCACGCTTCTGATCGCCACCGGGCTCGTGGCCTGGGTCGCCGTGGGCTTCGACCTGGCCGACATCCGACTCCTCGGCCGTCAGGCGGGGGGCGAGATCATCGCGGCCCTCGACAAGCGGGCCCACGGTCTCACGGGAGTCATCCTGTTCACCGCTCAGACCGTTCTTCTGGCCGTTACGGTCTTCTTCTTCATCCTCTGGACCTACGCCGTGCGCAGCAATCTGCGGGCCCTGGGCGTGCGAAAACTCGACTACAAGACCGCCTGGTCGGTAACGGGTTGGTGGATACCTGGAATCAACTTCGTGAGGCCCTACCAGGTTCTGCGGGAGATCTGGAAGGCCAGCGATCCGGCCACCAGCGACCGCTTCGAATGGAAGCGGGCCCCGACCCCGCCGCTTCTCGTCTGCTGGTGGATCGCTTTCGTGGCCTTCCTCAGCTTCGAGCTCGCCGCGCTGGTCATGGGCTTGGGCGCAAGCGGCGCTCTGGTCAAATATCAGCTTGCCCGGACTGCATCGATTCTCGCCGATACCTGCGAAGCCATCAGCGCGAGCCTCGCCTGGTTCGTGGTCAGCAAGATCACCGATGCGCAGGAGGAGAAATGGGAGTTGCGTGACCAATATCAGGCGATCGACGACGACCTCCTGGTCCTGACGGCGGAGCGCGAGGTGCGGTGACCACCCGCTTCGACACCGACACCGCGGTCGGCCCAATCGGACCGGGCCGCTTCCAAGCGCCGCTCCCCGCTCCCGTTGACATCGCGCGGAGCGTGCTGTAACCGATAGAGCCGACAGGGAGAGGAACGCCGACGGTGCCTTCGACGAGCCAACGCGAATTCATCGATGCCACGCGCATCGATCCCACGAAAGGCCGCGCTTTCGCGTCCGTCGAGGGGTCGTTTGCCTATTTCGGGTTTATCTGGCCCGTCGGGGCCCGGGAGTTCGTGTGATCGCATAGCCTTCGAAGCCAGTCACGAACCCGGAGCCCCGAGAGAGATCTCGGGGATTTTTTTTATTGCGACCCGGTCGCAAGGAGAGATGCTGTGTCGGAACCAATCGAGAACCAGAACCTGGCCGAGATCCGCCCCCTGATCTCGCCCCGCAAGCTCAAAGAAAAGCAACCTCTCTCGGAGTCCGCCGCCGCGACCGTCCTCGCGGGTCGCCGGGCCATTGCCGATGTGATCCACGGGCGCGACGAGCGGAGGCTCGTGGTCATCGTCGGTCCCTGCTCGATCCACGATCCCGACGCGGCCCTCGAGTACGGCGCGCGGCTGCGGAAAACCGCCCAGGCGATGGACGATCAGCTCGTCGTCGCGATGCGGACCTACTTCGAAAAACCGCGGACCACGGTCGGTTGGAAGGGCCTCATCAACGATCCGGAACTCGACGGCTCCTGTCGGGTCGAGCGGGGACTCGAGCTGGCGCGCGAGGTGCTACTCGAGTTGGGCCGCCTCGGAGTCCCCTGCGCCAGCGAGGTCCTCGATCCCTTCACGCCGCAATTCGTGGGCGACCTGCTGGCATGGGCCAGCATCGGCGCGCGAACCGTCGAGAGTCAGACCCACCGCCAGCTCGCCAGCGGTCTGTCGATGCCCGTGGGGATCAAGAACGGAACCGACGGAAGACTGGACGGGGCCGCCAACGCCCTGGTCGCTGCCGGGTGCGCCCACAGCTTCCTCGGCGTAACCGCCGATGGCAGCGCGGCAGTGGTGCGCACCACCGGCAATCCCGATCGGCACTTGATTCTGCGCGGGGGCGGGGGACGGACGAATTTCGCCCCCGCCGATGTCGCCCGAGCCGCGGAGCTCGTCAAGAGCGAAGCGGGCCTGGAGCGGCCCGTGATGGTGGACTGCTCCCACGACAACTCGAACAAGGACCACCGGCGCCAGGCCGCCGTGTGCCGAGAGGTGCTCACCCAGGTGCGGCAGGGGAATCGGGCGATCATGGGCTTGATGCTCGAGAGCAACCTGAACCCCGGGCGCCAGACCTGGAGTCGCGGCGCGCCGCTGCGGCCCGGTGTCTCGATCACCGATGCCTGCATGGGCTGGGAGGAAACCCGAGCGCTGCTTCACGAAATTGCCGAGGCGGTTGCGGCGAGTCCCCCGTGACCGCTCAGCAACCGGCAAGGTGCCTGAGCTCTGCCGATCCGATTCGCTCCGACCTACGAGGTAGCGGGCAACGTTTGGGCGGTTCCGCCCCTAGCTTCGAGCCGCCGGCCAACGCAGCCTCCCGATCACGAGGTGTCTCGAGAAGTGGACCCGCTCGATCCAGGGCGGGAAGCGCCCATTCTCGAGCGCGTCGAAGGCCGGATGTCGAGCGTCTCGATCGATGATGACGATGTACTCGGCCCGGTAGCGCTCGGCGACCTCCCGCAAGACGTGGACCTTGTGTGAATAGGGAAGGGCCACGCTCTTGCGCCGCGTGTGGAACGCGTGCTCCCAGGGATTCGATGTCAGCACCACCGCATCCCAAGGAACCAGCTCCCGCACCACGCCGTACGCGCTGGGCGCGGGGGACGGCGTGAAGCTCTCCCAGCGCTCCCGCGCCAGCCAGATCGCGTACGGCACTGCGAGCAGGAGCAACGGCCGGCCCGATCGCGCCACGCCGACCGCGGCCAGGACCGCAAGCGGCGGCACCAGAAAGTTCCAATAGCGGGCCTCGAACTCGACTACGGGCCCAAGGGCGCAGCCGCCGCCGGCCAGCAGGGCGGTCCCCAACAGGAAGAGCCCCTCCGCGCTCCCCCACGGAGGCGGTGCGCGCTGGTTCGTCACGAAGGTCGCAATCAGGTACCAGGCGAGCGGCAGCAGCACGAGCCAGGGCACGATCCCGCCGCTCACCGTCTCCCGCGCGAAGCGGACGGTTCGCGACTTCGCCATCTGGAGTCGTGCCTCCCGGATCTCCTCGGGACTGTGGATCGCAAGCTCCGGGTCGTAGTAGGCGCGGTCGTGACCCAGGAGATGCCGCGTGATCAACCCCTCGCGAACCAGTCGCAGACCGGGCTGGGTGACCGAGCCGAAGTTCGACTGATTGAACGCGACCAGGGGCGCAACGCCGGCGACGACTCCGATCCAGTACGGAAAGCCGCGACGCAGCTTTGCCCATGAGTGCGGGCCCAGCAGGAAGTACGCGAGCCCGCAGCCGACGATGAACAGGCCGGACACCTTCACACCGGCGGCCACGCCGGCCAGGAGCCCGGCCACCAGGAAGAGCCGTCTCGAGCTCCGCTCAATCGCGAGAATGAACAGGCTGCCGGAGCCGAGCAGGTAGCAGGTCAGGTAGACGTCGAAGAGGCCATTCAGCCGGTCCGTCATCATCGGGTGGTACAGGAGGAGAAGCGCGATGGTGAGGGCTCCAAGCGCGCTCCCGCTGAAGCGGTAGGTCCAGTAGGCGGCGAGGCCAGCAATCACCAAGCAGTGCAACCAGGCGACCAACACCACCACTTCCCGCGTGGCGCCCAAGAGTCGAAAGAACGGAGCGACCACGGCAGCGACGTAGAGAGACCAGTACTCGTCGGGATGCGTCACCTCGTCGCCGGGAATGCCCCCGTTGCGCAGGAGCCAGACCGCGTCGATCACGGCTCCCCGACCCTCGGCCAGGTTCCGGGCCGCGTTGGCCATCGCCGCCTGATCGGCATGGCCGCTGAAGCGCTCTCCCCCGTCTGCGAACGGGCGGATGTGCACCAGGGGAGCCAGGACGACGGCGAGCGCGAATGCGCCCGCGAAGGCCACCCGGCGGCCGCGGAATCGCACGATCGACCCACTCCTTCCGCGAGTGCGGAGGCGAGGCTATCTCGCGAGCCCCCCGCGCCGCCCGAGACTACCAGGGCGGCCGTTCAGCGGAGGAACGGCCCCCCCAGCCACACCACCGCTGGATCCTCGAATCCTGCGCACGTCTCGCTGCGTCGACGAGGTCCTCAGCCAGTCTGCGACCCCGCGCTTCCCGCCTCTGGGCGGTACCAGCGGAACGCCGCTCGCTCTCTCAAAAGCTCGGGCCCCGAAGCGGCCCTCTCTTCTTCGCGCGCGCCGTCGGTGGCGAGAAGCCCCGACCCCGGGAGTTTCAGTCGCGCGTGCCCTGGCAAGCGACCGGTAGGAACCGGCTCAACCCCCCCGCGCCCGGGGCCGATGAGGAGGTGGGAAAATGGGTGGCCGGCAGTCGGGAAGAGCCTGGATCTGGGCGATGGGCGCTCTGCTCGCGGCGTCGATCGCGGTGCCGGCCTCGGCGCTCGCCGAGGAAGCTCGCCATCCCACGCCGGCCACGGCCTATCCCGAAGACATCGACATCGACACCCTGCTGGCCGACGCGATTCCCGAGGTGTTCGGGCGGCCCCAGACTCCCGAAGCGGTCGAGCCGGACTCCTGGCTCGAGAACACGCTGCCCCCCGAGGTGTGGGAGAGCTGGACCCGGCTTCGGGAGCGACTGCCGCGGGTGGCGGCTCGCGGATTCTCCGCGGCCAAGGCGCACGTCCCCCCGCCGATTGCTCGGAAGATGGATCAACTCGCCGCGCTGGCTCGACGGCCCGAGGCGCCCGACTGGGCCCTCCAGGCCGCGGGCGGGATGCTGGCGCTCTTTCTCCTGGCGAGGCTGCTGCGGGGCCGGGGCTGTGTGACGGTCACCATCGAATATCCCCCGGAGCTTCGCGGCACCTACAGCCTGCGCCTCTCGACCCGGAAGCCCAAGAATCGCCTCAGCGGCCGCATCCTGAGCCCGGCGGCGGCCCGGGCCGCCCAGCACCGCGCCGGCTCCTCGAGTCGCACCGAGCACCACCTGATTTCCCGTGAGACCCAGTTCCGTGAGATTCTTGCCGGGCACTACTTCATCACCGCGGATGGCTTTCTCCAGCCCCCGGAAGGCAACGACATTCTCACCACCCACTACGAAATCCAGGAAATCGACGTGAGCCGGAGGCGAACCGTCCGGCTGACGTTCGACTTCCATCCCAAGAACTGCAGCATCGAAGTGACGGTCCTGTGGGACCGGCGCCCGGTCACCGACGCGAAAGTGTCGGTGTACGGTCAGCCGAGCTCCCTGCGCATCGCGCGCGGGGGACCCGTGCGGATCGGCGTCACGCAGGGATCCCACACTCTGATCGTGGGGAGCGGCGATCGCATCGCCCAGGTCGACGTCGACGTGGTCTCGTTCACTCCCACCAGCCTCGAGATCGATCTGGCCAACCGTGAGCACCTGTTGTTTTCGGGGTGCCCGCCGGCGGCCGAGGCCTACCTGCTCGGCGACGTACCGGCGACGACGCGGGCCCTCGAGCGCGACGGTCTGAGCGACATCGCCCATCTGATTCTGGCGCGGGTGCATCTGGAACATGACGATCGCGACACCGCAGCGCGCCACTTCGAGCAGGGCGGACGCCTGGTAGAAGCGGCCGAGCTGCGACGGGACATCTCCCAACTCAGCCAGGCCGCGCGGCTCTTCGAGCGCGCGGGAGAATTGGGGCGCGCCGCAAAGACCTACCGAGCGGCCAACGAGGCGAGCAAAGCCGGCGAAACCTACCAGCGCGCGGGCCAGTTCGCGGAAGCCGCCGACTGCTTTCGCGAGTGCGGCGATCGGGCCAAGCGAATCGACGCCCTGGAGAAGAGCGGCGAGCCCTTCGAGGCGGCGAAGGTCGCGATCGAACTCGACGACTGGCCCCAAGCCATCCGCTGTCTCCAGAAGGTCACCCCCGCCGATCCCGCGCACCTGGAGGCGGTCACGATTCTGGCGAAGGCCTACGAGCGCGCGGGGCATCTCGACCTCGCCATTGAGACGATCGAGCAGATCGGCGCGATTCTCGGTGACGAGGGCCTGCCCCTGGACGATTGCAGCCAGCTCGCGACGCTCCTGGAGAAGACGAGCCAGTTCGAGCAGGCGATCGAAATCCTGGAGACCCTGCGCCGACGGGACGTCAGCTACCCGGGTGTGGCGACGCGAATCGAGGAGCTCCGCAAACTTGCCGCCAGCGATGCGGCCCAGGCGGAGCCGGCGGATCCGGCCCAGGCCGGCGTCTTCGGCACCGGGCCGCGCTACGACATCCTCGAGGAGGTCGGTCGCGGCGGCATGGGCGTAGTCTTCAAGGCCCGCGATCGGCGCCTGGGGCGCATCGTGGCGCTCAAGCGGTTGACCGAGAACCTGCGGAATCACCCGAAGGCCCAGGAGATGTTCCTGCGGGAAGCCCGCGCCGCAGCGGCCCTGAATCATCCGAATATCGTGACCCTCTTCGACGTGGGCCAGGAGGGTGACGCCTTCTTCATCACAATGGAATTTCTGGAGGGATCGCCCCTACAGGCGATCCTGAAGAAGCGGGGTCGCCTGACGGCCCGCGACGCCGCCCGCCTGGGCATGCAGATCTCTGCGGGCCTGCACTACGCCGAAGACCAGCGCATCGTGCACCGCGACATCAAGACCGCGAACCTCTTCTTCACCAAGAAGAAGGTCATGAAGATCATGGACTTCGGCCTGGCGAAGATGATCGAGGAGGTGCGGCGCGGGTCGACGATGATCGGTGGCACGCCCTACTACATGGCGCCGGAGCAGAGCCGCGGGGAGCGGGTGGATCACCGCTGCGACCTCTACGCGTTGGGTGTGACCTTCTTCGAGCTTCTGACCGGCCGCGTGCCCTTCCCCGACGGCGATGTCGCGTACCACCACCGCCACACGCCAGCGCCGGACCCCCGGGAGATCGTGCCGGAGATTCCCGAGGCCTTCGCCCAGCTGATCCTGAAGCTCATGGCCAAGAGACCGTCGGATCGCCCGTCCTCCAATGCCGAGGTGGGCGAGCAGCTCAGCCAAATTTCCCGATCGGCGAGCTGAGGCGGGTCAGGCTCCGGGGCCGAGGCCCGCGGCATCGCGCGCCGCGGCCACCACCGGGGCCGCCATCTCCCGGGCCCGCCGCG
>JACZVU010000085.1 GCA_022572485.1 Myxococcales bacterium | reverse complement strand
ATCGCCTCACGGAAGTCGCCCGCGGCATCCATGAGGCTCGGCGTGAGTCGAGCGTCCTGTAATTTCAGCAGCTCGACGACCTCGCGCATCCGATTCACCAGCTCTTCGCGGAAGAGCCCCCGGCGCCCCTCGCCGAGCAGCGCGCAAGCCGCCACCGCTGTGGCATTCGGTACCACCGCCCAGTTGATGCGCTCCGCAATGCGATTCCCGAGGGACTCGACAAATTCCCGCTTCTGCTGAACCACTTCGGCGGAGTCATCCTGGAGGAATAGCTCGCGCCGTTTACCGAGCGCACTGGTAAGCGAAATCGGTTCGCCAAAATTGACCCAGACACTGCCAAAGCGCCGGCGCAGAAACTTACGAGCGCGAACGAGGCTCATCACGCTCTCGTTCTGCTTCTTTTCACCTTCGCGCTCGCCCACGATGGCGCGCTCCTCCACGAGGTGCTCATAGGTGATCGCGATCGGCACGAAAAAGAGGTCTTGCCTGGCGGTTTGCAAGAACGCGTCGACGTTCCACGCGAGCATTCCGAGACGGGGGGTGAGCGTCTTTCCCGTGCGTGAACGGCTCCCCTCGATGAAGAACTCCTGGGTGTACCCCTGCTTGATGAGGTGTGTGATGTAGCTGCGAAACACCACTCCGTAGAGCGGGTCTTCGAATGAACGGCGCAGGTAGAACGCGCCGCCGCGCCGCCACAGAGAACCGAAGGGGCCAAACGCCATGTTCTCGCGCGCGGCGATGTGCGGCGGCACCAGGTGGTTGGCGTAGAAGGCCGTCGATAAGATCATGAAATCGCAATAAGAGCGGTGGCTCGGAGCGAGAACGAGCGGGTGCCGCTTGGCATAGTCGGCAATCTTCTCGATTCCGATCAGTTCGATCGAAACGAACATTCTCTTCAAGATGGCGGTTACGATGAAGTTCAGGGCCGCCAGGATCGTCGAGTTCATGTTGGCGGCAATCTCGCGGAACATCCTGGCCGCTTCGGCGCTCGCGCGCTCGATCGGCCAATGGCGCTCTTCTGCCCGACTCTGAATCGCCGCCCGCACGGCGGGTGCACCGATGACCGCCTGCTCGACGCGGTGGAGCGGCCGCAGCACCGGCCCCTCCACGACCTTTTCCGCTTGGTACAGGAACGTGAGAATGATCCGGCGCACCTTGCGCGCAACGCGATGTGGCCCCTCTGCCCTTCGCTCGGCCACGAAAGCGCCCAGATCGATCGGGTCGCCGACCCGGACACAAAGACCCCGGTAGGTGGTGAGGAACGACGTGACCTTCGTAAAGTCCGAAGGCCGGGTGCTCGACCCGTAACTGAGATTGAGAAAGCGCTGTTGGCTCCGCGGGCCCCTTCGCCAGAAGAGCGCCAGGGGAACCACGTGAACCGGCCGATCGGAATCCCAGACCGTCTGGACGACCGCTTCGAGAAGAGCGAGTTCACTCTTGCCGTGTTCAACCGCGCTACGCCGGGTTCGCAACCTCCACCGCAGGCGCGCGGTGCGCAAGAAGATGAACGACGAATCCCCTCGCAAGGTCAGCGATCGAAGCTTCGCCTGCGAAAGTTCGGGTCCGGGCTCTCGCAACCACTCGGTCCGATTCTTCCAGGCCAGTCGAATGGCCTGGAAGAATGGGCGGTAGTAGTAGAAGCGAATCCCATTCGCGAACTTCGAAAGACCGAGCCCTTCGCGAATAAAGAGCGCATTGAAGAGGAAATAGTCGAGCCGGCTCGCGTAGCGCATGACATAGAGGATCGAACCGCGGCTCTCGAGTTTGCGAAGATGCTCGACCGTGGCGTCGTCGAGATCGAAGTGGCGAAAGAAACGGTTCGCAAACCATTGGAATGGGAGATTGAAGCGCGGCGTCATCGCCGACAGGGCGTCGACGTTCGCTTCCTCGTGGCGGGCTGCTTCCGCCGACGACTCGGGGTCGTTGGCGGAAGGATTGTGAGTCGCTTGCCGGTCCGGAGGTTCCACGGGTTGCTCCGACATGGTCAGATCAGAAGTAACACCGCCAGCAGCGCGCGGCAATGAAACGCGTGTCCAGAGGGAGGATACACGCGGATTTCGCCACGCATCCTCACTCGGCCATCAAGATCTCTCCGGGGACCATTTTTGAAGCGATCTCCTCGGGAGTCCACAATCCACCCTCTTCTTCTCGGGTAATCCCCTCGCCGGTAACGACCTTCATCTCGGCAATCCGTCCTCCGCCCACAAAGAAGGTCTTACCCGTCTGGTCCTTCGAGAGGTCACTCGCGAGATACGTCACCAGCGGAGAGATCACCGCTGGGCTCATTCGAGCCTTGATTTTCTCGTCATCAAAACCGGGCAGATCATCGGTCAGGCGGGTGAGCGCAATCGGCGCAAGGATGAATACGCGGATGCCGTACTTCTTCCCCTCGATGGCGAGGCAACGCGTGAAACCCGCGATCCCCGCCTTGGCGGCTCCGTAGTTGCATTGACCGAAGTTGCCGTTCAAACCCGACGTCGACGAAGTGTTGATGATGACACCGCCCTCGCCTCGATCCTTCATGTGATTGTAAACGGCGTGCGTGACGCAATAGGTTCCCTTGAGGTGAACTGCGATCACGATATCCCAGATGTCCTCGCTCATCTTGGCGAAGCTTTTATCGCGCAGGATGCCGGCGTTGTTGACCACGATGTCCACCTTGTCAAATGCATCCAGCGCGGCCCTGACGATGGCGTTCGCTCCCTCGACGGTCGCGACTGTGTCGTAGTTGGCCACGGCCTCACCACCCGCTTCTTGGATCTCTGCAATGACCTGGTCGGCCATGCTTTGACTGGCGCCGGTTCCATCGCGGGCTCCACCAAGATCGTTGACGACCAAGGCCGCGCCTTCCTTCGACAGCGCGAGCGCGTGCTCTCGCCCGATGCCGCCACCACTGCCCGTGACGATCGCGACTTTTCCGTCAAGCAATCCCATTGGAGACTCTCCTCTTCTGTTCTTTCAGCACTCGATGGACGAGCGGCCACACTAGTAGCATGCCGTCGAGCCTCAGGTGAACAGGATCGTGCGCAGCTTCGCAAAGGGCCTGAAGCCCAAGCCCTCATAGAGGCGTTGAGCGGCGGCGTTCCCCTCGACTACGGCGAGTTGGACGTGGTTGGCACCCGCGGCGAATGCCTCGCGACACAATTCCGACACACCGAACGAAGCGATACCGCGCTGCCGACGGTCTGGCCAAGTGTAGATTCCCTGGAGGAGCCAGCCTTCCTGGCGCTGCACGTCCGCGTAGCCAACCATCGCGACACGGCCCGCGAATTCGACGATGCGAGCCCGAGTGACCCGACCGCGAACCCAGCGCCGGAAGCCCTCAATGTCGCCCACGAAAGGATCCGGGCGGCCTTCTTCCCGAAGGCTTTCGCGAGCGGCGACGACCAGGGCGTCCAGATCCGAATTCGTCGCACGCCGCGCGGATTCAGTCGCGACCGGCTCGATGCGTTTCGAATCGCCTTCGTAGAGCGCGTAGGCGATCTCGATCCGATCGACGATCACGCGGCGGGATCGTCGTGCGGAGAGTTCTTTCCACAGCAGGTCCACGGTCGAAACAGGGCTCTTCACCAATCCGACCTGGATTCGCTCCAGGTAGGGGATGAAGGCTTCGACGGCTTCTTTGCCCGCATTTGCATCGAGGATCACGGTCGGATGAAGGCCGGCCATCCCGACGATCTCATCATCCCGCCACGCCGCGACGATCTTCGTCCGGGTCTCTCCTGGAACGGGCGGCGTGCCAAGACGCGCCGCAAGATCCAGCAGAAACAGGTTGGCGACCGCGTCGCGGGACAGAAAACGCAGCGCCGCTTCGCGATCCGCGAGCCCGACCAGCCGGGACTCTACGGCTGCGGCCATCACCTCACTCGATCAGAGCGAGGACCGCGCCCTCTTCGACGGCCTCGCCCTCTTGAATCCGAATCTCGCTGATCGTTCCAGCGCACGGGGCTTCGACCGGAATTTCCATCTTCATGGATTCGATGATCATGATGACGTCGTTGGCCTCGACCACGTCGCCGACCCTCTTCTCGATCTTCCAGAGACTCCCCGCAATCTGGGCTTCCACCTTTGTGGCCATCGATTCCTCGCTCGGATCGGGGTTTCTCGATGCGGCGAGCCGCCCCCGCTGCGGCTCTCGCCTCGTCTTCGGCTCGGCGGGTTCGGCAACCCGCCCCATAGAGGTTCCATGGTGCACGGGACCGTGCCGCCCGGCAAGCGGCCCATTCCAGGCGCCAGGCATCCGCTATTCTCCGCGCCTTCTTGGAGATTCCGTGCTCGAAACCCTGACCCAAGGCTTCACTTCGGCCCGCGAAAAACTCAGCGGCGTTCGCGAACTCACCGAAGAAAATATCGACCAATCGCTGCGCGACGTCCGCACCTCGCTGCTCGAAGCCGACGTCGATCTCACCGTCACCCGAGACTTCCTTGCCCGGGTCAAGGAGCGCGCACTCGGCGAAAAAGTCGCGACGCGGGTACGCGACGCGTCCGGAAAGCGAGTCCGCGTCACACCCGGTCAGCATTTCGTCAAGGTCTGCGAAGAGGAGTTGATCGGCCTGATGGGTCCGGTGGACTCCACGCTCGCGCAGGCGAAGGGCGTGACTTCGCTGATGCTCGTCGGCCTCCAGGGTGTGGGCAAGACGACCATTGCCGCCAAGCTGGCGCGCCACCTGCAAAAACAGCATCGCAGGCCACTGCTGGTCGCTGCCGACATCTACCGACCCGCCGCGACCCTCCAGCTCCAGCAGCTCGGCAGCCAGATCGATGTGGACGTCTTCATCGGCGACGACGCGGAACGCCCGGCCGCGATCTGTGCCCGCGCTCGGCAGCAGGCCACCGCAGAGGGTTACGACGCCATCATCTACGACACCGCCGGCCGCTTGGCGATCGACACCACCCTCATGGAGGAACTCGCCGAGATCACGAGCGCGGCGTCGCCCGCCAACACGCTCCTGGTCTGCGACGCATTGATGGGTCGGGATGCCGTCAATACCGCCCGCGCCTTCGGCGAGCAGCTCGCGCTCGACGGATTGATCCTCACCAAACTCGATGGAGATGCCCGCGGGGGTGCGGCGCTCTCCATCAAGGCGGTCACCGGTATCCCGATCAAATTCCTCGGAACCGGAGAAGCCCTGGACCGACTGGAGGCCTTCCGCCCCGAGGGACTCGCCTCGCGAATCCTCGGAATGGGTGACATCGTCGGCCTGGTCAAGGACTTCGAGGAAGTCGTCGACGAAAAGGAGGCCGAGGAAGACGCAGAACGGCTGCTGCGCGGCCAGTTCGGCCTCGACGATCTGCTCAAACAGCTCCGGACAATCCAGAAGATGGGCCCGCTGCGAGAGGTCTTCGCAAAATTGCCGATGTTCGGCTCGATCGCAGAGCAGATCGATGAGGGCGAACTCAATCGCGTCGAGGCCCTCATCCAATCCATGACGCCCGAAGAGCGCACCCGGCCCGAAATCATCGGCAAGAGCCGGATGTCGAGAATCGCAAAGGGAAGCGGGCGGCGTTCGAAGAACGTCCGCGAACTGCTCGGGCGCTTCAAGCAGATGCGCGAAATGATGTCGCAGCTCGGGGGGGGCGACGGACTGCTGGGAAAGATTCCGGGTCTTGGGAAAATGGCGGCCGCGGGGGGCATCGACCCGACGGCGCTGCTCGCGGGGCCAGCAGGCAAGCCTGCCAAGGGGCGGCGCGAAGCCGCGGGGACCCGCGGACACCAGAAGGGCAAGCGCAAACAGGCCCGCAAGGCGCGGCGCAAGAACCGGCGGCGCTGATCACCGCCGGATAAGCGCTAGGATGCAACGAGAGGGCAGAATTGAACGCCCCCAAGGGGAGTACAACCCTTTCGCAAGTTTCCCATCGAACGTGCCGATCCGCTTTGTAACTATGTTGCGAATTCTCTCGACACTCCTCGCCATTTCACTGCTGCTGGTTTCCGACGCGGGGGCGCGCCCCGACGACTTCCCCCGCCCTGCAGGGATCGAACCCCAGATCCGGTTCTGGACGCGGATCTACAGCGAGATCGATCGCACGGGCGGCCTCATCCACGACTCTTCCCAGATGAACGTGATCTACGAGGTGATCCGCCTGCCAGAGGGGCTCAGCACCCGCACGCGTGAGCGCCACGTGAAACGCGCAAAAGACCGCTACGCGGCGATCCTGCGCAAGCTAGCCAAGGGCAAACGCGCCCAGTTGAGTATCGAGGAGGCGCGCGTCCTGGCCCTCTGGCCCGAGGGGGTCTTGAACGCGACGCTGAAGAGCGCCGCAAGGCGGATTCGATTTCAGTTGGGACAAGCGGACCGCTTCCGCGACGGCCTCGAGCGCGCGGGTCAATGGGCGCCGCACATTCGCAAATCGCTGCAGGCGCACGGCGTGCCGATCGAACTCGAAGCCCTGCCCCATGTCGAGTCTTCCTACAATCCGGCCGCCTACTCGCAGGTTGGCGCGGCGGGTCTCTGGCAGTTCACGCGCTCGACAGGCCGGATCTTCTTGCGCGTCGACAACGTGATCGACGAGCGCATGGATCCCTTCGCGTCGAGCGATGGCGCGGCCCGTCTATTGCGCTCGAACTACGACTCGCTCGGCTCCTGGCCGCTCGCGATTACCGCATACAACCACGGCCCGGCCGGGATGAGACGCGCGGTGAGCAAACTCGGCACCGATGACATCTCGGTGATCATCGCCAAATACAAGAGCCGCACTTTTGGCTTTGCGTCTCGCAACTTCTACACGGAATTTCTCGCAGCACTCGACGTCGATCGCAACGCCGAGCGCTACTTCGGCCCACTGACCCCGCATCCACCGGTGCAGTACGAGACCGCCACCCTGAAGTATTTCGTACCCGCGGAAGTGGTCGTGCGGGCGCTGGGCATCGACCGCAAGATCTTGCGCGAACACAACCGCTCGCTGCGACCCGCGGTCTGGAACGGCGCGAAGTACATGCCCCGAGGGTTCGAGCTCAAAGTGCCCGCCGATGCGCTCAAACAGCCACTCGATGTCGCGCTCGCGTCCATCCCCGGCCCGCAGCGCTTCGCCAAGCAACATCGCGATCGCCTCTACACCGTGCGCCGCGGCGATTCGCTTTCGAAGATCGCCCGCAAGTACCGCGTGAAGGAGCGGGAGCTGGTCGCCCTCAACAATCTGCGCAGCCGCCACAGAATCCGCGCCGGCCAGGTGCTGGTTCTGCCCGACGAGCCGGGTGCCCGGGCGCCCGTCGCCGTCGCCCGGGTGAAGCCGCCCGCCGATGGCATCTACCACGTCCGTCGCGGAGATACGATCTCGCGGATTGCCGCGCGCTTCGGCCTCACCGAGGCGAGCCTCGTCGCGATGAACGGGCTGCGAAACCGCCACCAGATTGGCGTGGGACAGCGTCTACTGGTGTTGACGAGCACCCTGCAGCCGATCCCGACAACCCAAGCAACACTCGCGGCGGCAGCGCCGCCGCCGAAACCGGACGAGCAAGCCGCGCTGAAACCCCCGATTCCGGAAGAATCGCAACCGACCACGCTCGCGGCGAACTCTGGAGCGAAAGGCCCGATCGAGATCGCCAGCGCCGAACCCGCGGACGCGCTGGCGGAAGGCCTCGCGAGCCAGGCGCCCACTGGCACCTCGACGGTCATTCCCGCGCCGGACCCCTCGGACTACGCGGTTTCCGAGCAGGACCGCATCACCGTCCAGGCCGACGAAACACTGGGCCACTATGCGGATTGGTTGGAGATCCCAACCAGCCGCCTACGCCGGCTCAACGGAATCCGCTACGGAACGCCGGTCGGAATCGGTCGACTCACCAAGCTCGACTTCTCGGTTGTTTCGCCTGAGGCCTTCGAACAGCGACGACTCGAGTACCACCACACGCTGCAAGAGGAATTTTTCGACGTCTACGAGGTGGTCGGCACCGATACCCACAGACTCGAGAAGGGCGACACACTCTGGGATCTCGCCGAGAATCGCTACCGCGTGCCGATGTGGCTGCTCCGCCAGTACAACCCCACCCTCGACTTCAGCGCCCTGCAGGTTGGCGCCCACCTCACCATACCGCGCATCGCCCCACGCGAGAGCTAGCTGCGCGATCCCATTCTGGAGTTGTGTTCCCGGTCGGGTTCCTCTGCGGAGGTTGGTTGCTCGGGCGCGGTGACGGGAGGCCATCGGGCTCAGGCCCATGTCGCCCTCAAGCCTCCCGTCACCGCACCCAAGTGACATCGCATTCGATCGGGCCGCTGAATGCGGTGGTTCTTTTTCACGTGCTA
The DNA here is from genome assembly GCA_022572485.1 of Myxococcales bacterium. Next base: position 2,395 of record JACZVU010000085.1, on the reverse strand, counting down.
GCGGCGAATTCGCTGGGGGGTCTCCCAGACGATCCATGCTCCACATTCGCCTGACGCGCAGGGCGGAAATGCGCAGCGCACCTACACACGGTCAACGATTTTCAAGCCGAAACGCCACGTATCGTTCCTGCGGCGGTGAACGCGGTTTCGTTTCGAAGGCAAGTTGGCAGGGGTGGGGGGAGGGGCTAGTTCCTTCCTCTGGACTTGGCTCCTATTTTCCGATATATCAAACGCACATCGTTAATGATCATAAAAGGAGGAGGTTAACATGGCAGAAGCGATACCTTATATTGTTGCGCCGGATGACCCGGCTCTAACCTCGGCGATAATCGAGTATCCGGGGAAGGCGGGAAATGTGAAGGGATATCTTTCCCGACCGACGAGTGGTAGTAGCCTTGGATCCGTGATCGTCATTCACGAGAACAGAGGGCTGAACGATCATATCAAGGATGTGGCCCGCAGGTTTGCCAAGGAGGGTTTTGCCGCTCTCGCCCCGGATTTGCTCTCGCGCTCGGGGGGAACGGACCAATATAAAACAGGAGACGAGGCGGTGGAGGCGATTAAAAAAGTGGTCCAGGATGGGGCAGTGGAAGACCTCAATAGTGCTGTCGCCTATTTAAAGAAGCAGGACTTTGTTAATGGCCGGATTGGTGTGGTGGGATTCTGTTGGGGTGGTGGTCAGGCCCTCAATTTTGCCACCAAGTGCAAGGATCTCAATGCCGCAATCGTCTATTACGGCCGCAACCCCAACCCCTTGGATCTGGTTCAGAATCTTCCCTGCCCGTTGTTGGGTAACTATGGCGAGGATGATCCCAACATCATGCCTGGGGTTGAGCCCCTGAAGGAGGCTTTGAAGAAGTATGGCAAGAGCGCCGATATCAAGGTCTATCCCGGGGCCAAGCACGCCTTCAACAACAATACCAACCCCGGTCGCTATCACCCGGAGGCAGCCAAAGATGCCTGGGCAAGGACGGTGAACTTCTATAAGAAAAACTTAGCTGCTTAGAAAACAAGATCGTCGGCTTGGGGCATGCGGCCTCTTCCAGCAGTGTTGAGCGCCGCGTGCCGCAAGCTAATCTTGTTTCAACTCCGGTCTCTCTCCAATGGCTGTTCGTGCCACATCTGGGGTGATGAGGTAAGGTCCCTGGGTGGTATTCTCCCAGATCTGTCTGGTCAATTCTGCGTTTCCCCCGGAGAGAATAAAAGATAGAGCCCCTTCGGTCAGTCCCCAAAACAGTGAAATACCCTTTATGGGCACAAACCACATATTTCCCGCAGTGATACCAATACCGATTCCGGCCTTCTCCGTGAGGTCGTCAGCGGAGAGCGGAAGGGGAGAGAGCAAGGCTATCATGAGGAACGCGATGCTGAGCGACTTGATATTTGTTAACATAGAAATGATCCTTACGCTTTCAGGGAGAAAAATTCGGAGCGCAGTATGTTGACGCCATGGGAGGGGTTCCAATAACGCCGGACGCCGAAATAGTAACAGCACCCCTCACTGTCCATGTCGTTGTTGAAGACTCTTAGCTGCCCGTCCTGGAAGCGGATCCGCGTCAAGCAGGTTCCCCCTGGAACAGAGGAAGTCATCACCTCCACCACAACACCGATGCCCCACTGATGATAACCGTTGTGAGAGACCTCGTCGCCTACGCGTAAAAAGAGTCTTTTTCTCTCGACCTCTCCCATCCAGGACTTTAACCTTTCGGCCCGACCATAACAGGCTTCGCCGGCTAGATCAATGGGTTAGGAACTCTGCTACTGCCTCAGCCAGCCCCTCCGGGTTGTCGTGGTGGACCATGTGACCGGCATCTTTAATCTCTACCACGGTTCGATGGGCTATGGCCTCTAATCTCTGTTGCATATCGGGTCGGGGAATCTGGCGGCTCTCTTTTCCCCACAGAAGGAGAACCGGGCATTCAATACGGCGGAAGAACTCCTGGGCCTGCCCCGAATAGAAGGGTTGGGGGGTAGTGGTGCGGTGGAGGGGATCAAATTTCCATTTCCACCTCCCATTGCCTGTCCGCTTCATTCCCCAGGTCGCCAGATGGAGCGCCAATTCCAGCTTCAAACACTTCACCATATTTCAATGATAGATCTCTAAACTCCAATTCAGATAATATTTGATATCTTCTAAAAACCTAGTATGTACTCCACGAATTGGTGAAAATAAAATTGGAGTTTTAGATTTCTTTTGAATATTTTTTGTTGTTCCTGGTTTAACAGTTGAATGTATTACAATTACTTTCAAATCCTTAATCTTACTTATCCAACTTAATACCAATTCTTCAAATTCTGTCAATTCACCTGGAAGACATACATGAAGAAATTCTGGATTTTCTATTGTAGAGTTTTCTGAATAGTTTTTACATTTTGAGTTATCTATATCAATTCC
>JACZVU010000084.1 GCA_022572485.1 Myxococcales bacterium | reverse complement strand
AGATGCCGGGCGAACCCGGATTGGAGCACCGAATTCGTTCCTTTATTCGCTGGAACGCGATGGCGATCGTCGTCCAGGCCAACAAACTCAGCACCGAATACGGCGGCCACATCGCGAGTTTCGCCTCAGCGGCGACGCTCTACGATGTCGGTTTCAATCACTTCTGGCGCGCACCGGGGCACGAGTGCGGCGGCGACCTCATCTACCTCCAGGGGCATTCATCACCCGGCATCTACGCGCGCGCCTTTTTAGAAGGGCGATTGAGCGAGGAGCAGCTGCGCAACTTCCGTCGCGAGATCGAAGCCGACGGCCTCTCTTCTTACCCCCACCCGTGGTTGATGCCGAGCTTCTGGCAATTTCCGACGGTCTCGATGGGGCTGACCCCGCTGCTCGCCATCTATCAAGCGCGCTTTCTCAAATATCTCGAGAGCCGCGGAATCCTCGAGGCCAAGGGGCGCAAAGTCTGGGCGTTCATGGGCGATGGTGAAATGGACGAGCCGGAGTCGCTCGGCGCGATTTCACTCGCGGCGCGCGAGAAACTCGACAACCTCATCTTTGTGGTCAACTGCAACCTCCAGCGCCTCGACGGGCCCGTGCGCGGAAATGGCAAGATCATCCAAGAGCTCGAGGGCGTTTTTCGCGGCGCCGGCTGGAACGTCATCAAGGTCATCTGGGGCGAGCGCTGGGATCCGCTGCTCGCGAAGGACAAAGACGGCCACCTCCTGCGCAGGATGGAAGAAGCGCTCGACGGCGACTACCAAAACTACAAGAGCAAGGGCGGCGCCTATACGCGCGAAAATTTCTTCGGCAAGGATCCGAAACTGCGCCGGATGGTCGAGCATCTGACCGACGACGAGATCTGGCTGCTCAATCGCGGCGGACACGACCCCCGCAAGGTCTACGCGGCCTACGACCGCGCTGCCAACACGGTCGATCAGCCTTCCGTCGTGCTTGCCAAGACCGTCAAGGGGTATGGACTCGGTGAGATCGGGGAAGGCGCGATGGCAACCCACTCCGCGAAAAAGATGCAGGGCGAAGCGATCCGGAACTTCCGCGATCGATATCGAATCCCGATCTCCGATGATGAGGTCGAATCGGCGCCGTTCTACCGCCCCCCGGAAGACAGCGCAGAAATCAAATACCTCCGCGAACGGCGCTCGGCACTCGGCGGTTATCTGCCAACCCGACGTGAGCTCGCCCCGGTGCTTCCGATACCGGATCTCGAGATCTTCGAGCCACTGCTCGCGGGATCCGGCGACAGAGAAATCTCTACCACCATGGCGTTCGTGCGGATTCTCACGCTGCTCTTGCGGGACAAGAAGATCGCAAAACACATCGTGCCGATCGTCCCCGATGAAGCCCGGACCTTCGGGATGGAGGGGTTGTTCCGAACCATCGGAATCTACTCTTCACTCGGACAACTCTACGATCCGGTCGATGCCGATCAGGTGATGTTCTACCGCGAAGACAAGAAGGGCCAGATTCTGCAAGAGGGCATCAGCGAAGCGGGGGCTTTCGCGTCCTGGACCGCAGCAGCGACATCCTACAGCAACCACGGCATTCAGATGATCCCCTTCTACATCTACTACTCGATGTTCGGTTTTCAGCGCATCGGAGATCTCGCCTGGGCGGCCGGCGACATGCAGGCGCGCGGTTTTCTGCTCGGCGGCACCGCCGGCCGGACCACGCTGGCCGGCGAGGGCCTCCAACATCAGGACGGCCACAGCCACCTGGCTGCATCGACGATCCCGAATTGCGTCGCCTACGACCCCGCATATGCGTACGAACTCGCGGTGATCATCCACGACGGCCTGCGGCGGATGCATGTCGAGCAGGAGAACATCTTCTACTACTTGACCATCATGAACGAAAACTACCTCCAACCGCCGATGCCCGATCGTGAAGGCGTCCGAGAGGGCATCCTTCGCGGTATGCATCGCGTTCACACCGCCGAGCCGGACGCAAAATTGTCGGTTCAATTGCTCGGCAGCGGCGCGATCCTGCGTGAAGTGCTCGGGGCAGCGGATCTGCTAAAGGGCGACTTCGGTATCGCCTCCGATGTCTGGAGCGTGACGAGTTTCAACGAGCTGCGACGTGAGTGCCTCGACAGCGAGCGCTGGAACCGCCTCCACCCAGAGGACGAGCCCCGCTCGAACTACGTCGCGGAGTGCTTGAATCGAGACCGGGGCCCCGTCATCGCGGCGACGGACTATATGAAGATTCACGCAGAGCAGATCCGTACCTACGTACCAACGGACTACCACGTGCTCGGAACCGACGGATTCGGACGCAGCGATTCCCGAAGTCGCTTGCGTTATTTCTTCGAAGTCAGCCAATACTTCGTGACTGTCGCCGCCTTGAACGCGCTGGCAGAGCGCGATGCGATTCCCCGCTCGTGGGTGATTGATGCGATGAAGAAATACGGTATCGATCCGGAGAAACCCAATCCGGTGACCGTTTAGCGGGTGACACGGAGTTCGCTCGCCAAGAGCGCACTCCGTTGGAGATGATTGGTGGCCGAGGAAAAAGAAATTCGGGTTCCGGACATCGGTGATTTCGAAGACGTCGAAGTCATCGAGGTTCTGGTTGCCGTAGGCGATTCGGTTCAGCGGGAAGACTCCCTCATCACGGTCGAGAGCGACAAGGCCTCGATGGAAATCCCGAGCCCCTTCAGCGGCGTGATCCGAGAAGTCGCCGTCTCGGTGGGGCATCGCGTCAGTGAGGGAGCGCTGCTCGCCCGCATCACCACCTCGGACGCCAAGCCAGACGCGGCGGCGGCCACCGCTTCGCGCGAAGCGGTCGAGCCCGCGACAAACGACGCGCACGCGACAAACGACGAGCACGAGACGAGCGAGGAGTCCGGGATCAACGGCCCACCCACGACGAGCGACGAACCACCCCCGAGCGCTGCGCAGCACGCGCGAAAGGCCGCTGCGCCCCCCTCCCCGCCGCCGCGGCCCGCGCCCGCGACGCCGACCGCGCGGGTCGCTCACGCGAGCCCCTCCGTGCGCAGATTTGCACGCAAGCTCGGCGCGAACCTCGACCTCATCCGAGGATCCGGCCGCAAGGCCCGGATCGTCAAAGAAGACGTCCAGAACTTCGTCAAGCGCGCGCTCCAACAAAGCGGCGCTCCACCACCTCTTGAAAACCTCCTGCAGGTCGAACCCGCGCGTTCGATCGATTTTTTGGAGTTTGGTGAGGTCGAAATTACGCCGCTGAGCAACATCCGCAAGATCGCCGCAAAATCCCTGCACCGCTCGTGGGTCACAATTCCCCACGTCACTCAGTTCGACGAGGCGGACATCACGGAACTCGAGGTCTATCGGAAATCCCAGCAGGCCGAGAGCGAGAAGCGGGGCGTCAAGCTCACGGCGCTCACATTCGTGATGAAGGCAGTCGTGAGCACCCTGAAGGAGTTCCCGCAGTTTTGCGCTTCCCTCGACGAGGCCGGCGAAAAACTGATCCTCAAGCGCTACTTCCACATCGGCGTCGCGGTCGACACCCCCAACGGATTGGTGGTGCCCGTCATACGCGATGTGGACCGGAAGGGGCTCTTCGACCTGGCCGCTGAACTCGCCGAAGTCAGCGAGCGGGCCCGCAACCGAAAACTCACCCAGGCAGACCTCTCAGGGGGCTGCTTCAGCATCTCGAGTCTCGGCGGTATTGGCGGAACGGCATTCACACCGATCGTGAATGGGCCCGAGGTCGCGATTCTCGGTGTCTCGCGACACTATCTGAAACCCGTCTATCTCGGCGATCGATTCGTCCCGAGACTGATGCTGCCCCTTTCTCTTTCCTACGATCATCGGGTGATCGACGGAGCCGCTGCCGCTCGCTTTAGCGCCCAACTCAGCAACGTCCTCTCAGACGTCCGCAATTTGATCCTCTAGGCGCAGAATGAGTCCGATCGTCGAAATCAAGATTCCCAACATTGGCGACTTCGAGGACGTCGAGGTGATCGAAGTCCTGGTATCCGCCGGAGACCGAGTCAATCGGGAGGATTCGCTGATTACCATCGAGAGCGACAAGGCTTCGATTGAGATCCCCTCTCCGCAGGCCGGGGTGATCCGGGAACTCTGTGTCGAACTGGGCAGCCGCGTCTCCGAGGGGTCCCTGATCGTCCGGCTCGAGGCGCAGGATTCAGCGCAGCCCGCCCCCGCCGATCCGATCGCTGCGACCGACGCCTCCCCAATCGAATCGACCGCTAGCGAGCCCCTCCAACGGGCGCCGGCTACCGAGACGTCGAGAAGCGTCACGTCGTCGGATCGACACGCCGAGGTCGTCGTCATCGGCGGCGGCCCAGGCGGCTACACGGCGGCCTTCCGGGCCGCGGATCTCGGCAAGCAAGTCGTCTTGATCGAACGCTACGAGCGGCTTGGCGGCGTCTGCCTCAACGTCGGATGCATACCGTCGAAGGCGTTGCTGCACATCGCCGAAGTCGTGAACGAAGTTCGCGAACTGCGCGAATGCGGTGTCGACTTCGGTGAGCCGAGCTTCGACCTCGACCGGATGCGCACCTTCAAGGACCGCATCGTCGACAACCTCAGCCAGGGCCTGAGTGGCCTCGCGGAGCGGCGCAAAGTCAGCGTCCTCCGGGGTCGCGGTCGATTCAGCGCGGCCGACCAGGTTTCGATCGAGACCGGCGAAGGAACGACGACCGTTTCGTTTGACGACTGCATCATCGCCGCCGGCTCCCAGTCGATCGAGCTCCCCGGAATCTCCCACGACGACCCGCGGGTGATGGATTCGACGGACGCTTTGCTGCTCGAAGAAATCCCCGACCGCCTGCTCGTGATCGGGGGCGGCATCATCGGCCTCGAGATGGCCGCCGTCTACGACGCCTTGGGGTCGAAGATCACGGTCGTCGAATGGACCGATGAGCTGATCCCGGGCTGTGATCGCGATCTCGTGAAGCCACTGCAAGCGCGCATTGCGAGGCGCTACGAACGCATCCTCCTCGCTACAAAAGTCACGCGCATCGAACCGCGGCTGGACGGATTGGCGGTTTACTTCGAAGGCGGAGACGCCCCTGAATCCGATCGATTCGACCGCGTGCTGGTGGCGGTGGGCCGACACCCGAACGGTCACGCGATCGACGCTGGCAAGGCCGGCGTCGCTGTCGACGATCGCGGATTCATCGCTGTCGACAGCCAGATGCAGACCAACGTTCCGCACATCTACGCGATCGGCGACATCGTTGGCCAACCCATGCTCGCACACAAAGCGACCCACGAAGGAAAGACCGCAGCTGAAGTCATCGCCGGACTGCCCTCGGCCTTCGACCCGAAGGCAATCCCCTCGGTCGCCTACACGGACCCCGAAATCGCGTGGGTGGGCCTCTCTGAGGTGGAAGCCCGAGCCGAGGGCATCGCGTTCGAGGCGGTTTCGTTCCCCTGGGCGGCCAGCGGCCGCGCCCAGGGAATCGGTCGCACTGAGGGAGTCACCAAGCTGATCTTCGACGCGGAAGACCGCCGCCTGCTGGGCGCGGGAATCGTCGGCCGCAACGCGGGCGAGTTGATTGCCGAGGCCGTACTTGCGCTAGAAATGGGAGCCGATGCAGAGGATCTTGCGCTCACCATCCACGCCCACCCGACACTCTCGGAGACTTTGAATTTCACAGCTGCAATGTTCGAAGGGACGATCACGGACCTGTATCTCCCACGCCGAAAAGCCCGAACCGCTGAGAAGCCCCTCCAGCAACACGAGCGACACGAATGAGCCCCGAAAACACTGGAAATCCGCCGCCTCCGCGCGGGGCCACCGCAGAACGAGAAGCAAACCGATCGCGCCCAACCCCACGCAAAGATCGTGCTGCTGCGCCATGCAGAGCCCCAGTGGTCGGTAGACGATGGACTCTCGGTGAGCAATCCCACACTCACACCTTTCGGCGTCTGGCAGGCAGAGGAGAGCGCTCGAGCACTCGCCGCGGAACACCAGTTCGACGCGCTTTATGTCAGTCCTCACCGACGCGCCCGCGAAACGGCCGCTCCCCTTGCCAAAGCAATCGGGCTCGAACCGGTGACGATCGATCCCCTCGCGGAGATCGGTGTCTCGGTCGACGGATTCAGTGCGGAAGAAGCCGATCGCTACTTCGTCGACGGCTCCCGGCGCCCACTCTGGGAGCACTGGGATGGCTGGCCGGGCGCGGAGACCTTCCGCGATTTCCACAGGCGCGTCACATCGGGCATCACCGACATTCTCGAACGACACTCGTGCCGTTCCTTTCGCGAACACGACTTCACGGCCTGGAACTTCCCCGAGAAGAAACCATCGATCGCGATTGTCGCCCACATGGGAACCAATGCGGTCATCCTTACGCACCTGCTCGACATTCGGCCGGTTCCATGGGAGTGGCTCCGCTTCGAAACCGGGCTCGCCGCCTACTCGACCCTCCAGGCGCGACCGATCGGACCTCAGGGATACGTCTGGCCCCTCCTTCAATTCGACCGCGAAGACCACCTCGTCCAAGCCGGATTGCGCTGACCCGGGCTATGCTGCGCGCTGGAGGTCAGCATGGCGCGGTTGCGGCTCTACCACAATCCAAACTGCAGCAAATCGCGCAGAGCACTTGAAATATTGCGCGAAAGCGGCGTGGAACTCGATGTCGTCGAATACCTGAAGGACCCTCTCGATCGAGAGACACTCGCGCGGATCGCAGGGCTGCTGCCGAACCCGCCGGAAGAACTGGTCCGTAAAGACCGCAATTTTGAACGGCTCGACCTCGATCCGAACGGATACAAGACGACCGAAGCAGTCATCGAACTGCTTCTCGAGCACCCCGAATCGATGCAGCGACCGATCCTGGTCTCGGGCGATTGCGCGCTGATCTGCCGCCCGCCCGAAAAAGTACGCGAACTCCTGTAGTTGCGGATGAGATGCGGCATACCGCGTGCAATCGCGAGCGCCGAGCGGGTTAAAATCAGGAACCCCTGATCTCGCAAAGAGAGCCATCCGGAAGGGAGCCACCCGATAATGAGAGTCGGAAGCCATCCGGTAATGAGAGTCGCGCGAAAGCTCGCTCGCTCTCGGCGTACGATTTCGGCGCTGATCACCGCCGCGGTTTTCGCCGCCATCGCAGGTGCCAGATCCGTCGGCTCACTCGAGGGGCTCGAGCTGGACGCCTTCGACTGGCTGCTTCGCTCGCGGCCCTTGATCACGCTGCAAGACAACCCGGTCGTATTGATCAAATTGCGCGAAGAAGAGATCCAGAAATACGGCCATCCGTTGTGCGACGCCCGCATGGCCATTGCGATCGCGAAGCTGCAGAAACTGGGCGCGGTCGCGATCGGAGTTGACATCTACCGCGACAACCCGATTCAATCCTGCAGCGGGCAGCTGGGCGACCAGGATCTTCCCGAAGAAGACACCGATCTCGCTGAGGTCGCGCGGCGAGGCGATCGTGTCGTCATGATCGCCAAGCCTCTCGAGAACCCCCCGATTGCACCCCCAAAGTTTCTGGAAGGGACTGATCAAATCGCAGTGCCCGATCTCAAAGTGGACGCAAACGGGATCGTTCACCGCATCTTCCTCTATTACACCCACGAAAACACTCCCTACTATTCGCTGAGTCTGCAACTCGCCCTGCGTTATCTGCGAGAGCAGGGAATCCATCCGACCAACGATCCCGATCAGCCCAAACTCATGCGCATCGGCGAGACGACCATTCCGATTTTCCAGTCCGATGAGGGCGGCTACCACACCGCGGACGACGGTGGCTACCAATACCTGCTGGATTTCGCGCTGGGTCACGGCGGCTTTCCATCCTACACACTCGAGGATCTCTACTCAGACTCGATTCCAGAAGAGGCCGTGCGCGGAAGGGTCGCGCTGCTGGGCACCGACTCCACCACCGTCAAGGATCAATTCTCCACCCCGCACAGCGCAGGCCGTCCCGACGATCCCTTGATGCTCGGCATGGAGATTCACGCCCACGCGACAATCCAGTTGATCCGATTTGCGCACGGCAAGGTAAAGCCGATTATAGGGTGGAGCCAACGCGCAGAATTCGCTTGGACTTTGCTGTGGTGCCTGCTCGGCGGCGCATTGGGGTATTGGAATCGATCGGGAGGCTTCACCGCGGTTGCGGGTGTTGGGGGATGGATCGCCCTGCTCGGCGCATCTCGCGTGGCGATCGGAGCCTCCCTCTGGATTCCGCTCGTCCCGCCGCTGCTCGCGAACGTTGCCGCGGCAGCGTTGGTGACCGGCTATCGCGCTTTCCGGGAACGCGCCGAGCGCCGCGAGGTGACCGGCCTGTTCTCCAAGTTCCTCCGCCCCGAAGTCGCGAAGGCAATCTGGGATCAGCGCGACCAATTCATCGGCCCGGACGATCGGCCACGCGCACAGCGCATTGTTCTGACGTCCTTGATGTCGGACCTGCAGGGATACACGACGGCGTCCGAGTCGATGAGCCCCGAGGTCTTGATGGGCTGGATCAACGACTACATGGTCATCATGGCCAATCTGGTGGGCGAACATGGCGGGGTGGTGGATGATTACGCTGGAGATGGCATCAAGGCCAATTTCGGCTTCCCGATCCCGAGCGCGACCGAGGACGCGATCGGCAACGATGCCCAGAACGCCGTGAATTGCGCGCTCGCGATGGGAGTGGCCATGGACCGCCTCAACACAGATTGGCGGGCGCGCGGCCTGCCCACGGGGCGCGTTCGGGTCGGCATCTTTACGGGGCCTGCGGTGGTCGGAATCCTCGGCGGGCGCAAGAGCATGAAATACACCACCGTAGGTGATACGGTCAATACGGCCGCTAGGCTCGAGAGCTTCGCGAAAGACGATTTCAGCTCGCAGGCAGAGCACAGCGACTGGCGGATCCTGATCGGGGGCACCACGATGCAGTATCTGGGCGAGGCATATCGCACCGAGGATCTCGGCAGCCACGCCCTGAAGGGAAAACGCCAGACGATTCGAATCTATCGGGTCCTGGGTACGTCGTAGCCTTTCCACGCAGCTGCCGTTTCTGCCGATCGAGGACACTTTCAAGAACACCGGGTTGGGTTGCTTCAAGGACACCGGGTTGGGTTTTGCGCTAGGACACCGGCTAGGACACCGGGTTGAACTGCTCTAGCAGGCAACAGCAGAAGACAAGACAGGAGATGCATCATGAAGGCTCTCGCAAGCGGAATGGCCCTTTGCCTCGCTCTGGCATCTTCGGCGTTGTACGCCGCCGAAAAAGAAGCCGCCCCATCGAAGGCCGAGAAGCGGACGGATATGCCGGTGTTCAAGCCGACCAACGTCGGAGCGCCGATGACGCGACTGGGAGGCGCGACCCGAAGCACCACCGGGTCGGTTCCGCGAACCGAAGCGCTCGTACCCGAAACAGCCGGGCATACCCTCCAAGCCCAGCCGGTTCTGTACTGGTACCTGGCGGGCCCGACCGATGATCGCATCGATTTCGCGCTGATCGGTGTCGACCCGATCCACCCGATCCTCGAGGCCACCCTCGAGGGCCCGTTCGAGCCCGGCATCCAGCGCATCCCATTGACCGACCACGACGTGACGCTGCAGCCCGGGCTCGAGTACCAGTGGTTCGTGCGCGTCATCCCGAACCCAGACCAGCGGCTCTACGACCGCGTCGTGGGGGGCGGCATCCAGCGCCTCGAACCGTCCGCGGAACTCGAGGCCAAACTCGCGGCCACACAACAAAGCGATGCCCACTACGTGCTCGCGGAAGCCGGCATCTGGTACGACGCCCTCGACTCCCTCTCACTCCAGATCGAAGCCGCAGCGGAGAACGAAAACCTGCGCGCCCAACGCGCCGCCCTCTTCGCCCAGATCGGCCTCGAAGACTTGAACTGACGAAGTCCGGCTCTTACGTCCGAGCGATCTTCTTGTAGAGCCACGGAAGGCTCACATCGAGGCGGTAGCTGATCGACGAATGGTTGTCGTCAGATCGTCTCGTACGGTGCAATGCGCTTCATGTCTCCTCTTCCGTTCAAGTCAAGGATCGTCGTGCCGAACACCTTCCCGCGCCTTTCCGCGCCTGCCAGCTCGCACACTTGCGAGCCGTTTGTGCCACGAGAAGTTGAACGCCGCTCACGCCCTCATACCGCCCAGCTCCAATCTTGTCAACTTGAATGCCGATGGGTAGTCACCTGCCTTCTCCTGAAGCTTCCCGGAAGCCAGACGTCCCGTCGGTGTGCAGGAGGTTTGGAGGGTAGTATCGACTTGAATTCGCCTCTCGTCTCGGCTGGTGAGTGGCGGCGGCGTACCCCTATGGGGGTAGCTGAGCTGAACCGAGCGTAAATAAGAGGTTAGACATTTTCTCAACGAAACATTCCGGAGTTCATTTGGGGAAGGCGATGGCCCATAGGCGGCAGTGCCTTGCTCCACCGTTCACGGGAGTCCATCACACCGGGCGCACGAGAGACGTGTGCCTATTGACAACCGGGGGCCTGATAGGTGTTGGGCTGCCGAGTAGGGCTACTCGCATGGAAGAAGATCTACCTCGTCCCATGGGAGGTACCAGTCAGCGAAGAAGACGTGACCGCGGTAGGTCTTCGCATCTGGGTCGGATCGGGGAGTCCAACACAAGCCAGAAGCACCAGGCGTGAGCCGCGCGGAGAGCGTCTTGCCTGAGTATGCGCTGCGCACAGAGATGATCGCGTACTTCTCGTGGACGCTTCCTTCGATAGACGGCTTCTCGGAGTCGTCGACGACGCAGTCAATTCGATTGCCCACCGCGGAAA
>JACZVU010000009.1 GCA_022572485.1 Myxococcales bacterium | reverse complement strand
GAACCTTTCGATTCCGAGGGCTTAGATGGTAGCGGGGGAGGGATTCGAACCCCCGACCTCCGGGTTATGAGCCCGACGAGCTACCAGACTGCTCTACCCCGCAACAAATCCGGCATTCGTATATATCTGCTGATCGGAGGCCTGTCAAAAGGTGGTAATTGCTTCTTGCTTGCGCCTGAGCTGCGCGCGTAAGTATCTGTCATGGTTGACAAATTTTGTCACTTGGTGCCAGAATGCGGCATGGAGGCTCTTATGCTGATGCCGATTTTGCTGAAACGAAGTGGCTTCGGGCCCACTGGGTTCGCGGTCCTTTTGGTTGCCGTGCTCGGGTTCGGGCTCGCGATCGCCACACCCACCGTCGCCGGGGAATTCTACTCCTGGGAAACGGCTGATGGGAATGTTGCGTTCACCGACAACCCAAAAAACATCCCTGCGCGCTACCGCGACCAGCTGCGGGTGCGCAAATTCGGGGGGATCGAAGACTACGCGCGGTTCACCTCCCAAGATTCCGCGGAGGCCGTGCGCTACTCGGACCAGCTCGCGAAGCGCATCGAATACCTTCGCGGGTTGAACAGCGATCGCGATGTCGCACCCGCCGCTGCCGAGAGCGCCAGAGTCGCGTCGGTCAGGATTGCCGGAATCGATTTGCAGTTTCCCACTGCAGGCACGAGCGCGCCGATCATCGTCGAGAAATTGCGCGTCAAATCATCCGGCGAGATCGCCACCCGCCACGACACGATCGTGAGTCAAAGCGGGAAGGCACTCGCCATCGTCCGGGGCAACCAGAGAGGCGAGGTCGACGGCGCAGTCAACATTTTCAACGAGAAAGATCTCGAGTTCTACCGCTAGGGCTCCGGTGGCGCCGGAACCTGTGTCGCCACGGCGATTTCGGCGGGATCGAACTTCAACCAGCTGGGCGTCGCGCCCGCGCGGCGCGCCGCTTTCTCGAGCTTTTCGAGGCTCTGCTGGGTTCGGGCGAGTTTTGTGCGCGAGAGCTCGAGTTCATCCATGATTGCCTGCTTGCCGTCGCCGCGTGGGTGCCGCCGATGCCGCATGCGCTCGTAGGCTCTGAGCGCAGCCGCATCGCGCTTCTGGGCGAGGGCCACTTCCTGGTTCGCCGTAAGCAGCAGCTCTCGCCACTCTTTGCGGCCCTCGGGCTGCTCGGGTTCTGGTTGCTGCGCGCAAGCGAGATTCGGGGTGCCGATGCTGGTCAGGAGAGCGAGCGAGCAGAGCAGCAGGGCCCCCCGAATCATGACGCGGCTCCCGTTGCGGCGAGTTTGCCGCTGCGGGGGATGGTGTACTGGTGGACGAAGGAGTCGATCTGCTGGATGCTGGACCGATCCAGCGCCAAGAAGCGAAGACCCATGCCCGGTGCGCCGCTTTTTGGATGCTGACCCGCCCACCTGACCTGCGCGGTCGGCTGCAGCGGCTTGTGTACGTGCGGGAGTTTGAAGTCGAGAGCCAATTCGGTGTCGACCGAGAGCCTCCCGGGCGATTCGATGAAGGCTCCGCCCCGCGAAAGGTCGCGCATCACGCCCCACGTGGACGCATCGGCGCGAAGCAGCTGGACGCGCACCTCCTCATCGAGCGGAACCCGCGTGAGCCCCAGATGACGGTCGGCGCCAAGCAGCCGTGACACCGACAGGCCCAGCTGGATCCGGTTCAAGGGTTTCGTGAGAATGTCGTCGGCCTGCGCGCGAACCGCGCGGGCGTGGTCTTCGGCGCATCGACCGGAGATCACGAGGAGGACCGGTGTTCGATGCAGCTCGCGATCGGCCTTGACGGTGCGGCAGAGGTTGTCTCCGCACATGTCCGGCATGTCGAAATCGATGACCATCACGGCGGGTTTCTCTCGCCGCGCAATTTCGAGCGCTTCGCCTCCGCTCGATGCGGTGAGGACGGCTCCCAATCGTGCGAGAAAGATCGATCCCAGCTCTCGAAACAATTCAGCATCATCTGCGACGAGGATCTTCTTGCGCGCTTTCCCGGCCAAAATCCGATCTCCGGCCTGGCTATCGCGAGCCACTCAACTCGCTCACAATCGCATCTAGATTGGGGCGTACCCGCCAGCTGTTCGCCGCGCTTGCCTCGCGGTACCACTCCTGACGTTCGCGAACTCTCTTTTCGATCAACGTCCTGGTCGAGTAGGCGTAATAGACAACGTCTACGGTTGCCGTATTCGAACCCTCACCAAATTGCAGTGGGCCGCTTTCAAAATCGCTGAAGCGGATGTTCTGGAAGAGCTCGGCCATGCTCAGATAATCGGTGACTACCGCGGGATCGACATAAGCACTCGCGTCCGCGATTGCCCCCCAACGCACCAATTCCGTATAACGGCGTTGTGCATCCTTGAGCGCGCTCTCTTTGCCTGTGAAATCAAATAACGCATTCGCACAACCGAGCGTCGCGAGCAACGCGAAGCCGAGCAGGGGCTCTACCGCCAGCCGCATATCCCTCCCTCCTTCCCAAACCGGCAGAGTGCATTCGAAACGATCGATCCGGCGGGACTTTTTTTATCGGCCCATCTGCGCATTGGCATGAGTAACGTGTGTTAGAATCCGACCCGCCGCAGACACCAGTGACTTTTCCAGGGGTTTCCGATCGGCTTCCAACTTGGAATCGACCTCGGGGGCAGCAAACTCGCGATCGCCATCGCGGACCCGGATGCCAGGCTGATCGCGCACCAGACGCGACCCAGCCAGATCAGTGGCGATCCCGAGGCCGACGTTTCGGCCATTGCGGCAGACGCCGCGGATCTGATCTCGCGAAGCGGCCTGACCGCGTCGGATTTCGACGCGGTGGGGCTTTCGGTGCCGGGTCCGATCGACCACGAGCGCGGTGCGGTCCTCGACCCACCCAACCTGCCGGGCTGGGAAAATGTGCCTCTTCGAGCCCGGATGAGCGAGCTTCTCGGCTTACCCGTGCGGCTCGAAAATGATGCCAATGCGGCCGCGCTCGCCGAGTGGCGCTACGGCGCGGGCCGGGGCGCTCACAACCTCGTCTATCTCACGATGTCGACCGGAGTCGGCGCCGGATTGATCCTCGATGATCGGCTGTATCGCGGCCATCGGGGCCGTGCGAGCGAATTCGGACACACCTGCATCGAGTGGGGCGGTGAACGCTGCGGGTGTGGCCGGAGCGGATGCCTGGAAGCGTATCTAGGAGGCGCGTCCTGGACTCGGCGCTTGCGCGAGATCACCCCTACGACGAGCCGGGTTTGCGCGCTTGCGGGCGATCGCGGGCTCGTGCAGCCGGAGCACGTCGTTGCGGCTGCGGGGGAGGGCGATGCCTTCGCGTGCGAGGAGATGGAGCGCTTCAACCACTACCTCGCTCGCGCGATTGCTGCGCTCACCTTCACGCTCGCTCCCGAAGTCGTCGTGCTCGGGACGATTGCAACGGCGGCGGGCGAAGAACTCTGTTTCGAACCCGTCCGCGCGTTGGTGAACGCCCAGGTCTGGCCGACCCTCCGCGATGGGATGCGCATTCTGCCAAGCGGCCTGGGCGACCAACTCCCGTATTACGCGGGTGTGTGTGTGGCGATCGAGGGCTCGGATGAAGGTTTCTCCCGCTCGGAGCGCGTCTTGGGTGAAGACATTTTTTAGGGGCCGGGACGCAAGAGCCACTCCGCAGAGGGGTTCGACCAGGAGTCTGACTTACGATGCGTAATGAGGGTGATCGCGCGTGTTCTCGGCAGGTTGGAGCGCGCCTGTTCAGCCTTTTCGTGAATCTTGAGCCAGGCTTCTAGAGGGGATCGCGGAATCCGGTTACACCGATCCTCGTCGGAAACTGGTGTCACGGTGTTCTGCGGGACTCTCTAGTCGTCGGGATTCTCGCTCGATTCGCCGCGGATTTCCCGGCTGATCTGTTCCGAGTGCACTCTCAGGGCGATTACACTGCGCGCCACTTCGGGAAGGCATTCACGGCTTTTGCGCGCGCTCTCCAGCATCGAAACGATCGATTCAGCAACGCCGTGGCTGGCCTGTTCGTGCGACGCGGTCTTGCTCTGGATCGATGCGATCAACTCGGTGATCGAGGTGATGTTGGCGGAGATGTAGCGACTGGAGGATCGCTGTTCCTCGGTGGCCGCGGTCATCTGGTGGCACATCTCGAGGGATTGCGTGGAGTTGTTCAGGATCCGCTCGGTCGCCTGGCTCTGTTCCGCAAGCGCTGCCGAGATCTGCTGTACCTGTGACGAAGTCTCCTGGGCCGACTCGGCGACGTGTCGCGAATTGCGCGCCTGTTCCTCAGCGGCGCGGTTGATCTCCGATACCCTACCGCTTGCCTCGCGCGCGTTGTCGCGGATCTGGTCGAGCGCTTCTCCTGCGCTTCTCGAGCGCGTCACACCTTGCTCGACGGCGCCAATCCCGGCACCCATGGCCCGCACGGCATTTTGGGATTGTTCCTGGATCGACTCGATCAGGGATTCGATCTCCTTGGTGCTCGCGGTGGTTCGCCGCGCGAGGGTTTTGACCTGCTCGGCGACCACGGCAAACGCCTTGCCGTGTTTGCCGGCCTGCGCGGCGATGATCGCGGCATTGAGTGACAGCAGATTGGTCTCGTCACTGATCCCATTGATCACGCTCGCGATCTCGCCGATCGTGCCGATTTGATCCGCCAAGCCCTCGAGTGCGGCCTTGGCATCCTGCGTCAAATCGCGAATCTGGGCGATGCCATCGATGGTCGCACCGACCGCGCGCGAGCCCTCTTCGGCGCTCTGCGTGACCTGGTGGGTCAGTTCCGATGCGGATCGGACATGGTCGCCGATTTCGCGGATGGTGTGGTCCATTTCCGAAATGGATGCGGCGGTTTCTTCGGCTACTTCTTGGACCGCGCTGCCGCTTTCGGAGACGCGGCGAATCTGGGCGTTGAGTTCATGGACCGCTGAAGTGGAAGATTCTACGTTGTCGCTAAGTGCATTCGCGCTCATTGCGATCTGCTCGATCGCACTCCCCATCTCCATGATCGAAGAAGCCGTTTCTTCGTTCGAACCCGCGAGATTCACGATCTCGCTGTTGATTCCCCGGATCGAGGTATTGATGTTGGCGAGCAGGGAAGAGGTCTCTTCCACCGACACCTCCTGATCTTCTGCTCCCTTGCTGAGTTCGGACATCGCACCCGTGATTTCGGTCGGAATTGCGAGAAGTTTCGATGCGAGATCCTCAATTTTTTCAGTGGAATTATGAAGATAATCGACAAATTGGTTGAAGGATTCTGCAAGCTCCCTGAATTCTCCGATCGCGCCGGGCTCGAGCCGCACCGAGCGATCTCCACGGATCACCGCGAGCAGGGCATGCTGGATGGCTGCTCGATGGAGGGCGCGGCCTGCGCTGGCCCGTTGCTCGAAAAGCCCAACCAGCGCGGCCCCTAGGAGCAGCGCGGCGCCCGTGGTCGGCCAATTTTCGGTGAGGTGGTAAAAGAGCAAGGCGAGTGCAGCGGTTGCAAGCGCGCCCGCCATGGGTCGAGCGAAAGACTCCCAAGAAGCTTTCGTCGAAGCCGGGTTTCCCGAATTCACTGCGCAGATCTCCCCTTCAAGATCTCAGAGGGGATCGGCGGCACCCGCCGGCAGCTTGAGGCTTCATGCTGTGGATTTCGCAATCCAGCCGCGGGATCTCGGCGCACGGGTGGGGTTTCCGGCTGGAGGGGCTAGCGGATGGGTATCGCGCGGACCTTCTCGTGCAAGGAGCCGAAGGTCCCCGCCCGAATTGCGGCCCGCGCCTCTTCCAGGAGCCGGAGGTAAAAACGGAGGTTGTGGACCGAGGCCAGGCGCGCGCCGAGTGTGTCGTTGACCCGCAGCAGGTGGCGAATATAAGCGCGAGAGTGCTGCGCGCAGGTCGCACAGTCACAGTCCGAGTCGGGCGGGGCGGCGTCCTGCTTGAAACGCGCATTTCGAAGCTTGAGGACGCCTTCGCGGGTGAACAACACGCCGTGTCGGGCGTGGCGCGTCGGGATCACGCAGTCGAACAAATCGATTCCGGCCGCGATGGCGTCGACGAGATCGGACGGGTAACCGATCCCCATGAGGTAGCGCGGCGAGGCCACAGGGAGCACTTCGTTGGTCGCTGCAACGAGGTCGGCCCGCTGGGCCGGCTCTTCGCCGAGCCCCAATCCGCCGTGTGCGTATCCCTCGAATCCGAGCGCAGCGATGCCCCGCGCGTTGCTGCAGCGAAGAGCCGTGTCGGTACCGCCTTGGACGATGCCAAATACCACTTGGTCGGCTCGCTGCCGCGCACGTGCCGAGCGTTCGGCCCAGCGCAGCGTTCGTTCGGCCGCGGCGCGAAGCCTGGCGGTGCTGGTCGCGTCGGTTCCGTTGGGTTGACATTCGTCGAGCACCATCGCGATGTCGGCGCCGAGCCGCTCCTGGATCTGGATCGCCGTTTCGGGCGTGAGCCGGCGGCGGCGTCCATCGATGCTCGATTTGAAGGTGATTCCCTCCTCGTCGAGTCGCGACCGGCCCGCGAGTGAAGTCACCTGATAGCCCCCACTGTCGGTGAGCCATGGGCCGTGCCACCCCGTGAAGCCGTGCAACCCAGCCTGGTCGGCGATGACTTCAGAGCCCGGTCTCTCCTCCAGGTGGTAGGTGTTTGCGAGCAGGATCTGCGCGCCTGCTGCCCGGAGTTCATCCGCACTCACGCCGCGCACCGCACCATAGGTGGCGACGGGCATGAAGGCCGGTGTTTCGATGTTGCCGTGAGCGGTCGAGAGTTCGCCGACGCGCGCGTTGTTGTCCCGCGCGTAGATCGCAAAGGAGAAGCCGGGCGCCATCGCGGCGGTCAGCTCGCCTGGATCAGCATGGCGTCGCCATACGAATAGAAGCGGTACCCCTCGCGCACGGCTTCGGCATAGGCGGCCAGCACGTTCTCTTGGCCCGCGAACGCCGCGACCAACAGCAGCAGCGATGAGCGCGGCAGGTGAAAGTTAGTGAGCAATGCGTCGATTGCGCGAAATCGATCACCCGGCGCGAGAAAGAGATCCGTTGTCCCCGAACCGGCGCGGATGCTTCGATCGTCCGCAGCGCGGGTTTCGAGCACGCGGGTGACCGTCGTCCCGACAGCGACCACCCGCCCACCCCGGGCGCGGGTTCTCGCGATCGCCTCAGCGGCGGACTCGGGCAGTTCGAAACGCTCCGCGTGCAGCCGGTGATCGGCCAGGTCTTCTCGGCGCAGTGGACGAAAGGTGCCGAGCCCGACGTGGAGGATGACCTCGGCGCGCTCGATTCCGCGTTGCTCCAATGCTGCAAGCAGGTGCTCGCTGAGGTGAAGCCCCGCAGTCGGTGCGGCGACCGATCCGGGTACGCGCGCAAATGTGGTCTGGTAGCGGGTCGCGTCTTCTTTCCGCGCGGTGTCGCGGCGGATGTAGGGCGGCAGCGGGGTCTCGCCCACCGCGTAGGGATCGATGCCGGGTTCGAAGCCGAGAATCCCGATTCCATTGGCGTCGACTGAAAGGAGTTCGGCGTCGATCGCAGGGGTTCCCAATCGGTACTTGCAGCCCGCCCGCAGCCGGCCGCTGTGCCGAATCAGCGCGCGGTAACGGCCTTCGATCTCGGTGGGGCCGAGCAACAAGGCCTCGGCGGCACCGCCGCTCGCCTTGTGACCGCGCAAGCGGGCGTTCAACACGCGAGTCGCGTTGGTGACCAGTAGATCGCCGTCGCGTAGCAGGGCGGGCAGGGCGCGAATCGCGCTGTGTTCGATGCTCCCGGTTTTGCGATCGAGGAGCAGGAGCCGGCCACCGTCGCGCTCGGCGGGTGGATGTTGGGCGATCTGCTCCGGAGGAAGCGCGAAGTCGAACGGAGAGAGTTCTTCAAGGTTCACCCGTGGGTTCTCCAAAATGCGCGAGCAGCGCGTCGCGTAGCACGGGAGCTTCGGCGATCGAATCGTAAGAGAAGAGAACCTCGCCGCGGGCGCCCGCCGACTGCGCCACTTCGAGTTGTGCGAGCGCGCCTTCGGGGTGTTTCGCGAAGAGCCAGGTTCCGTGGCCAATCCAGATCCGATCCGATCGGGGGCCCGACGCAAATCCTTCGACCAGGTAGCGAAACATGCGGTCGTCGAGCGTGTACGCCATCGGGACCGCGAATTCGAGCAAGCCGTCTTCGATCCAGCGTTTCCAGTCCTGTGCTTCGGCCAGATAGACGCGCTCCGCATAGGTGCCGACCGCTGCGGAGAGCAGGGGTTGTTCGCTTTCTGGGGCTTCCGGTCGCGCCGATCGCGCCGCTGTTCGCAAACCGCGTACCAATTCGTTCATCTTGTCGCGACGCCACTCGTCCCAGCGGTTGGCGTTCTGGAGGTTGTCGCCCATCGGAGCGACGAGGCCGGTTTCGGTCTGGAAGCGCGCGCGGGTGGATTCACCGTAACCGAAGTCCAAGCCGACACCGAATCGCGAACCCGGAGCAAACGGCAACACGCCCGGGTAGCGGATGTAATCGAGGTGGAGGCCGTCGAGCTCGGGATAGCGGACCATCAGTTCCGCGAAGGTTGCAGCGAGATACTCGGCGACACCCGGTGCGGCGGGGTCGAGCCAGACGGCCGGTGTGCCCATTCGGTAGTAGCTGCGATCGGGCTCCGGGATTTCGAAGTTTGGATAGTCGAGGATCGAGCGCCCGCGTCGATCGACGAGCACTGCATCGGGGCCGATCTCGCTGACGATCTTCGCATCGCGATGGTTCGCGAGCGAGAGAACGTTGACCCACGCGTGAACGCGTATCCCCAACAGATGCGCTCGCCTGACGAGTTCGTGCAGCGTGTCGACGCCGAGCGAATCACGGATCCGCTGATAGGGCGCGGTTCCGGCGTGGGTCGAATCGAACCACGCCTGGCCACCGCGGTAGACCTGCACGAAGAGATCCGTAACGCCGATCGCGCTCGCGTACTCGATCAGTTCATCGAGACGCTCGGGATGCTCGAGGATCCGTTGACTTCCCTCGCACAACACCCAGAGCCCGCGCGGTCTGCCGCCTTCGAGGCGCCGATCGGCTTCTGCTGCTCCATCTGTCGCGAGCGGCGGTGTCGGCTCTTCGCCGCACGCCAGCAGGGCGAGGAGGGCAACGAGAAGAAATTGGGATGGCTTGGAACGGGCGGTCGACAAAGTGAGCTGGGTCTCCGGGGTGGATTGCGCGGTCAGGCACCGCTGACAGGTGAGATGTCAATGCCCTCCGAACGCAACACGCTAACGGACGGCATTCTCGGCCACAACGAGGGCGCTCCGCGCCGGCAGCGGTGGGCGATGGCATGCGTTGACAGCGTTCGCGCCTCCTGCACACTGGGTGGGGGTGAGGGGTTCAATCGGAAATCTGGGAAGAACGGCTGCGCGCAGCGTGCTGAGAAGCGGGATCGCGGATCCCCGCTCGTTGGCTGCACTGATTGTTGTGCTCCTGCTGGCCGGCGTGGCGGGTGTCGAACACGCTTTGACGTCGTCGGTTGAGAGTGCCATTTCGCTGGATCTGCTGGAGCGGCCTGGCGCTGCGTTTCGGGTAGCGCGTGAAGCACTGGACCGGCGCGATCTTCGCTCTGCCGAGGCGTTGCTCGAAGCGATCGCGAGCCGACACCCGCTGATTGCCGACCACGCCGATTTGTTGCGCATGCGCGCGCGGGTCGAATCCGGCAGGAGCGACGCGGCGATCGCCATGCGCGCAACCTGGGAGGCGCGCGATTCGCCACTCGACGCCGCGTTTTTCACGCTTCTCGGTCGTGCATACGCCGCCAAGGGGGATGAAGGCGCGGCGCGTGCCGCCTGGAGCGCCGCCGCAACCGCGGCCTCGGGCGACTTCGAGCCGATCGCGGCGCTTCGCACCTCGATCGCGGCCTCGTGGGAGCGCTCGGGAGAGCGAGAACGCGCCGCAGAGGAATACCTCGAGGTCTGGACCCGTTATCCCTGGACCGAGTTCGCTCGAGTCGCCGACGAAGCCCTGAACAGCCTGCGCGAACCGCTGGAGGATCCGCGCCGCGGCGCCCGCCAATACGGCGAGCGCGCCGACGCGTTCTACATCAAGCGCAGCAACAACTCGGCGCTCGCAGCCCACGACCGCGCCCTGGCACTCGGTGGGATGGATCGCGCTGAGCGCCTCCGCGTGCAGCGACAGCGCGCCGGCACTTTGTTTCGCCTGCGCCGTTATCGGGAAGCCGCGATCGCCTACGCGGAGCTGCCGCAAGACGACGAAACCCAGATCGAAAAGGCTCGCTCTTACGCGCGCTCCGGCGATGTTCTTCGTGCGATACGTGAACTCGAGAGCGTTGGCGAGCGAGCCCGCAGCGCACATGCGCCGCGCGCGAATCTGCTGGCGGGACTGCTTGCCGATGGGGAGAGCGGGGACGAGCGGGCGGAGGCTTTCTTCGAGAAGGCCCTCCGAGGAAAATCGAAAAGCGTCGCCGCTGTAGCGGGCTGGCGGCTCGGTTGGTCGCGGTACCGCGCAAAGCGCTTCGCCGAGGCCATCGGGTACTTCGATCGGCTGATCGTCGACGATGGCGCGCCCTCGACGCTGAGAGCGCAGTACTGGCGTGCCCGAGCGCTCGATCAAAGTGCTAGAGCCGGCGCTGAGGACGCGTATCGGGCGCTCGCTTTCGAGTACCCGCTCTCCTATTACGGCTTCCGAGCGGCCGCTCGTATTCGACCCGCTGAGGGGCCGGCTCCGGAGCCGATCGATCCGGGCTCTTCTCAGCTCGCGGAGCAAGACCTCATGCGAGCGAGAATCTTGTTGGAAGCCGGCATGCTGGCGGAGGCGCGCGCCGAGCTCGAACTCCTCTATCCGCGTGCTCGGGGGCTCGCGGATCGCCTCAACCTCGCACAGCTCTACGCCGATTCTGGGGACTTCTACCGCCCCGAACTGCTGATGGTCGAGGGGTACAGCGCGCGTTTGGCTGGACTGCCGGCGCCGGGAGACTTCGAGGTCTGGTGGCACGCGTGGCCGACCCCGTTCGCCGATTTGTTTCGTGAGGTTGCCGAAAGCGGCATCCGCGTCGAGCGCGAACTCGTGTATGCGGTGATGCGCGAAGAAAGCGGCTATCGCCCCGAAGTTGTCTCGATATCGGGTGCGCGCGGATTGCTCCAGATCATGCCTGAGACGGGCGAGCATCTCGCGCGCCGCGAATCCCTTTCGGAGTTCTCGCCGGACGATCTTTTCATCCCGAGCATCAACATCCGGCTCGGGAGCGCGTATCTCGAGCAACTGATGATGCGATTCGATGGCCGGAGGTCGGCGGCCATCGCCAGCTACAACGCGGGTCCGGAGGCAGTGTCGGGCTGGCTCGCCACAGGCCCGTTCGAAGATGACGAATGGGTCGAGGCAATCCCCTACGATCAGACACGCGAGTACGTAAAGCGCGTCCTGCGCAGCCTTCAGGTCTACCACGTGCTCTACTGAGACAGCTTGCCCAGGCAGGTCTGGAATCGGCCCAAGTATTGAGCCGGTTCTGCCGAATCGCTTCCAGCAGTGGATGTAGGGTGCGGGCAGAAAGCCTCGGCGCCCAACACGGATGGAGGTGAACCCCATGGCAGGCGGATCCGACGCACGCCTGGGCCAGACCCTGATCTTGCTCGTAATTCTCTGCGCTGCCGGTGGCTGGAACTACCACCGCAACGCGGGGATCGAGGGCGCCGTGCCGCGGCCCTACCGCGGTTACTCGGACGAAGAACTCAATCAGGTGATTTCGGCGTATCAGGACGAGGTCGCAATCCAGATGGAGCGCTACCGCAAATCTTCGGCCACGAAAAAAGTAGCGGTCCAGGAGGGTGGCCTCCTGGAAAGCCGGATTGACGAGTTCGAGCGCGTCCAGCGTCTCAGCAAACAACGCACAGAGCGCGCCTATCAGGTCACCGAGAACCAGATCCTGGTCGAACAGCTCGCGAAAGAACAGGTCATACGAGAAATGAATCGACCGATCTACAAGATGATCTTCAGGCGATTGACCACCTTTTGACGGCTCGGCTTGCCGGCGTCGATTGCCCGGCTCTCAGAGGTCCTCGGGGTCCTCATCGCTGACGCCGCGTTTTTCGAGAAGGGGCTCTGTGAAACCGGCTTCCAAGAGTTCATCGTCGTCGGATACGACGACTTCCTCCTCGTCATCATCGAGCAGCGGCGCCATCCGGCTCCTCTTGCGGGCCCGCCCCTTCGGCCGGGGAGCCGGCTTGGCCGACGCTTTGGGTTTCGCGCGTTGGTCTTCTCCGCACTTGGGGCAGAGCGGCTCCGGGCGGTTCAGGTCGTAAAATCGCGTGGCGCAGGCGAAACAGATATAGCGGGTTCCGAGCGGCGAGGCGCCGGCGCTGTCGGTGGTGGTCGTATCTTTGTACGCGCTCCGCCGGGCGGCCGCGCTCGCCTTGGCTTTTGCCGCGGCTTCCTTCTTGGCCTTTGCTGCTGCGGCAGCTTTCGCCTTGGCTTTTGCCGCGGCTTCCTTCTTGGCCTTTGCTGCTGCGGCAGCTTTCGCCTTGGCGATGGTTGCCGCTTCCTTGGCTTTGAGGGTTTTGGCTTTTTCTCTGGCTTTGGCGGCAGCCGCGCGCTCCTTGGCCTTGAGGGCTTTTGTTCTTTCCTTCGCCTTGGCGGTTGCAGCTGCGTTCCTCTCTTTTGCTTTAAGGGCTTTCGCCTTCTCTTTGGCTTTGGCGGCAGCCGCGCGCTCCTTGGCCTTGAGGGCTTTTGTTCTTTCCTTCGCCTTGGCGGTTGCAGCTGCGTTCCTCTCTTTTGCTTTAAGGGCTTGCGCCTTCTCTTTGGCTTTGGCGGCAGCCGCGCGCTCCTTCGCCTTGAGGGTCGCAGCCCTTTCCCTGGCCTTGCTGGTGGCCAATTTCTTTCGGGCCTTGAGCGCCGCAGACTTCGACGTCGATGTCGCCGCCGTTGCCTTTTTCGCGGGCTTCTTCTTGGCCGAGGCTTTCGCCTTGGTGCGCTTGGCCGGGGTTTTTGCCCTGGTGCGCTTGGCCGGGGTTTTTGCCCTGGTGCGCTTGGCGGGGCGGCGCGCCTTGCTTGTCTTCTTCACGGGAGTCATGCGTTTTTCCTGGCTTGAACGCGGATCGTGTCTCCGGCCTCGGCACACTGCCGGATTCCCAGCTGGCGCGCTTCGTCGGGGCCGTCGACCCGCGAGTGGTCGATTTCGATTGCGGTGCTGCGCTTCGGCAACTCGATGCCCGCGCTGTCTAGCCACGAGCGGTACACGGTGATCAGGTCGCGTCGAGCAGAAGACGGCGAGTCCGTCCCTTCGGCGTTCTTGATCGGTGAGTATTCCAGGTTGCGATCTCCCTCCACGAGACAAACGGACCGAGCGGCACCGAGCGCGTCGAACACGAAGCGCTCGAGTTTGCGCCCGTTGGGTTCGGAGGGTTGAAGCGGCTGGCCGTCATCGTCGATCGTTGGGATCAGCTTCACCGAGGCGTGATGGGGCAGGAGCTCATCGGCGTGCTCGGCAACCCGGCGAATGAAAGCGGTTGAAAAGATGTGGATCGCGGCATTGCCGGCCCAGAATTCCAGCTCGCCATTTTCATCGGTCGCAAATCGGTGTTCATCGTCGATCTCGGTGTACTCGATGACACCGATCTTGCCGTCGGCCCGCGCGACCACGCCGACCTTCTCCATCGGGTCGCACTTGCGAATGACCTTGCAAGACATCTCAGCCTCGGTTTCGAGGTGGAAACCCAGGTAGGTGGGGTCCGCGATTCGAATCAGCGGGTTGTCGACCTGGTAATAGAAGACCGTGTCGACGCCGCGGCGCTCCATGTCCTCCAGGGCGCCAGAAGCGAGCAGGGCGGTCAGCGATCCGCCGTGCCCGTTCGGATTTTCGAAGATCCGGTCGGGTTGCTCGAGCATCATGCGGCCTTCGAAGTCCAGGCTCTGCACCATGCTCTGTTGGAAGAAGACCACATCCTCCTTCGGCAATCTGAACGAGTCGTTGTCGACGAACAGGGCGCGTGTGGCGGCGTCGGTCGCGCCGCTCGTCATGATGTACCAAGGGAGAGGGTGTCCGTAGCGGCGGCGCAGGCCGCGGACCTTCTGGGCCTGCTGTTCGAAGAGGGTACGTTCACTGATAGGGCCGATCGGGTAGGCCCCCTTGGGTCCGTCGAACCCCAGCCGGGTGGCCTGGCCGCCGGCCACCACCAGTGCCGCGACACGTCCTTCGGCAAGAGCCTGGCTGCCGCGCTCGAATGCCCGGTCCGCCGCCATCGCATCGCCACCGTGAGCGGGAAGGCGCACGACTGGAACGGCTTCGAGCTTCGGAGGGCGGGCGCTACCGCGGTCACTGGCCGCGGCGTGAGCGCGCTCCAACGCCACCAGGTCGACTGCTGTGGCCTGATCGAGGAGCCCCTGTCGCTGCTGTTCGTCGAGTCGATCCCAGAAGCGAAAAACGCGCTCCTGGCCGTAATCTCGGAAGCGGCCGAGTGTTTCTTCGTAATTTTGCGGTCCGCCGCTCTCAGTCCCCACGCGCTCTGTCTAACCCCCTGGGAATCGCGCGCCTATAGCACAACCCGTCCCAAACCGGAAAGAGGGGGTTGCGGGCTTGCGCAACCGCAGCTTGTCGAGCGGCGCGAAATCGACTGGATCGCATGGAATTCCACGACCTCAGGAGTGAAATTTCCTACTTAACATAATAATACTTATCGGACATTAAATTGTAAGCACAAAATGGCAATGCCGGGTTTCTCCAGATTGGCAATGCCGGGTTTCGGGCGCCGTTGTGGATCCTGGAGGCCGACCTGGACGAGACGGGAACCCGGACCATGAGCCGCAAGGAACTCAACCGCCTGGGAGAGTGTGGGCAACCCTGTTCGGGGCGGGAGGACGGCCCGCCGCCGGGGGCTTCCAGCGGACGCTGAGGGTTCGATCAGGGTGTTGGGATCTGCCGGAGTTCGGCGAGCATTGCGCTGAGGCGCTGCGACAGCATCAGCTCCGGAGCGTCTGTGGCGAGTTTCAGCGCGAGTTCGCGGGCGCGTTCGATCTCGCCGGCCTGCAGCAGGCAGCGCGCCGCTTCGGCGAGCGCCCAGCGGCGCAGCGGATAGCTTTTTACCGCTCCGGCGCCCGCGTAGGATTCTGCGGCTTCGATCCAGTGCGCGTCGTTCTCGTAGGCCTGGCCGATTCGCTGTTCGAAAATTGCCTGAAGGTTCGGGTTTCCGTCGAGGTCGCTGATGGCGCCCCGCCAGATTTCAATGGCGGCGTCGGTTTCGCCGGCTGCCGCAGACAGGTTTCCCTGCTCGAGCCGCGCGAGTGCCGCGGCCACCGTGCCCGCGTGCTCTTCGGCGACGCTGCGGAATTGTTCGGCGAACTCGCTTTGAATCGCCGCGGTCGCGTCTGGGTTGGCGAGTTCGGGCACCACCAATGCATTGGGGTCGGCGCCCATCGCCTGCAGATACTCGGTCTTGACCTGATCGAGCGCGTCGGAAGCGGTCTCTGCCTCACGGGTCCGGTGCGAGGCCAGAGCGCTGATCGCGGCGGCCGTACCGAGTACGATGAGCAACGCAGCAATGGCCAGCGAAAGGTGCTCGCGGACCCACTGCGCAGCGCGCTCGGCGATGGATTCGATCTCTTCGATGACGTGCG
The DNA here is from genome assembly GCA_022572485.1 of Myxococcales bacterium. The sequence goes on along the minus strand of JACZVU010000009.1, from coordinate 19,115 downwards.
ATTGCTCGTGTTCGCGCTTGCGGGCCACGCTGCCTCTCTTCGGGAATTCCCGGTAGATTGCTGGAGCGGATCGATCGGGTTGCGCGGATTGTATCGGATGCTTCGACGACATCGAGATCCCGGAGGCCCGGATCCTGGGCCGATCCCCTATTCGCGGCTGTCCTTGCGCGAGCGCGGCCGCAGGCGCAGCCGAATCGGAATGCCGGCGAAGTCGAAGCTCTCTCGGAGTCGGTTCTCGAGGAATCGGCGGTAGGAATCCTGAACGGAGCTGGGATCCGTACAGACCAGCACGAAGGTGGGTGGACGGACGGTGGTCTGGGTCGCGTAGAAGAATTTCAGCGGGCGTTTGCGGGTTCCGCGCTGCGCCATCGCCGGTTCGTGGCGACGCACGCAGTCCTGCAGCCAGCGATTCAGCTTGGCGGTCGGGATCCGCCGCTCGGCGGTCTGTTGCAGCTTCTGCGCGCGTTCGAGGAGGCGCCCGACTCCGGCGCCGGTATTCGCGGAGATTTGGCACAGCGGCGCGTCCGCGAGAAAATGCAACCCGTGTTGGATTTCCTCGCGGACTTCTTTCGCTCGCTCGGGTGCAGATTGATCCACGAGATCCCATTTGTTTGCGAGGATCACCGTCGCGCAACCGCGCTCCTGGGCGAGGCTCGCAATCGTCGCATCTTGTGCGTGGAAGCCCTCGCTGGCGTCGAGCACGATGAATGCGACTTGCGCGCGTTCCAATGCGCGCACGGCCATCAGCGCGCTGCCCCTTTCGGCGGTTCGTGTCCGCCTGCCTTGCCTGCGCAGGCCCGCCGTGTCGATCAGGGTGAAGCGCTGATCGCCCTGCACGACCAAGGTATCGATCGCATCGCGCGTCGTGCCCGGAACGTCGGATACGACGACGCGGTCTTCGCCGACCAGGCGGTTGAGCAGCGAGCTCTTGCCGACATTCGGGCGGCCGACGATCGCGATGCGGACTCCCTCATCGCGAACGGGTCCGATTTCGCGGGTCTCGGGAATCTGCTCGACGAGTGCTTCGAGTGCGTCCCAGGCGCCCGTGGCGTGTTCGGCTGAAATGCCCCGGGTATGTTCGAAACCGAGGCCGAAGAATTCGCCGATGCGCGCTTCGTGTTGTGGGCGGTCGATCTTGTTGACCGCGAGCAGCACGGGTTTCGAGGTCTGACGCAGGGTTTGCGCGAGCGATTCGTCTTCGGGCAGCAATCCGGATTTGCCGTCCACCAGGAAGAGCACCGCGTCTGCCTCGGAAATCGCCGACCGCGCTTGCCGCTGGACCGCGCCATAGAGGCCCTCCTCTGCCTCTCTGTCCAGCCCGGCGGTGTCGACGATCAACACGCGGCGCTTGCCGACTTCGATTTCGACCGCGATCCGATCCCGGGTGATGCCCGGTTTGTCTTCGACGAGCGCCCGGCGCGTGCCCGCAAAGCGATTGAAGAGGGTCGATTTCCCGACGTTCGGGCGGCCGACAATGGCGACGATCGGGAGGTTGGAGGTGGGCGACATAGAGGGTCTCGAAATGCGCCGAACCGAATCGGGTGGCGAGGCGTGAACCGTGTCGTCAGGGTATCGCGATCGCCCCGGGCATCAATCGCCCGCGGCCAGATCGCTTGACAGCGGCGGCTGTAGCACTTTAGGCTCGCCCCGCATCGGATCGCGCAGGCTGCGTGCAGCGCCTCTTCGCGCTTCGATCGGGCTGGAGGGGCTCATGAGACCGCGGGACGCTTCGCCCATTCGCGGCTCGACCCGCGCGCTCGCCGTCTCGATGCCCGCGCTCTTCACCTCGGTGCTCGTCCTCTTCACCTCGGTGCTCGTCCTCTTCGCTTCGACGCCCGCTTCCGCAACTCCCGAGACCCTGAAGCGCTCGCTGGGCAACATCCTCTTCGCGCCATTCGACATCGCCGCCTCACCCCTCACGGCCGGCAAGGCGCTCCACACGAATCTGCGGGAGATCGACGATTCTCAATGGGTGCGGATCGTCTTCCCGCTTCCCGGTTATGTGTGGATCCTGGGCGTCCAGATCGGCGGCGGCGCCATCCGCGAGATCGTGGGGTTGCTGGAGCTGCTGCCTGGCTTGGGGTTGTGGTTCTTCGACGCCGACCTCGATCCGCTCTACGACCCCGCTGAGCGGAACGAGGCGTTGGTGGATCTGAAAACCTCGCCGCTGAACATCAAGTTCGGCGTGAACTACGTCGTTTCCCCCACCCAGTAGCTCAAGAAAGACTCCACGGCATCGAAGATCGCCTGGGTCTCGTCGGGCCGCTGCCAGCGGACATCCGGAACCTTGCGCAGCCAGGTGCGCTGTCGGCGCGCAAAGCGCCGCGTATCGCCGCGCATGGCTTCGAGTGCGTTGGCCAGCGTGTCGGCGCCGTCTACGACGGGTGTCATGTGCCGATACCCGATCGCGCACAGCGGTCGAAGCTCGGGTCCGTAGCCTCGCTTGCGAAGTTCTCTCGCTTCGCGCAGCAACCCGTTGTCGATCATCGCGCTGCAGCGGCGATCGATGCGCTCGGCGAGTGCCTCGCGCCCCGGGTCCAGTGCGAGGTGCAGTGTTCGATACGGTCGGTTGCCAAACGCGTGTCGCGCGCGCAGGCTCGAAGCCGGCTCACCGAGGCGTCCGGCGATTTCCAGTGCTCGAATGATGCGGCGGGCATCGTTCGGGTGGATGCGATCGGCCGCCTCGGGATCGGTTTCGGCGAGGCGTCGGTGCAGCCGAAGCGGGTCGCCCGCTTCGCCCGCGGCGCGATTTTCGGCCTCGAGCTCGGCGCGCCGTTTGGGATCCGCTTCCCCGGCTTCGAGCAAACCTTCAAGGAATGCTCGAATGTAAAGCCCGGTTCCACCTGTTAATACTACGATTTTACCTCTCTCATGAATTTCTGCGGCGGCCTTGCGGGCCTCTTCGCCGTAGCGGCCGGCGCTGTAGGTGACGTCGGGCGTCACCACATCCAGCAGATGGTGGGGGACCTGTGCGCGCTGCTCGAGCGAGGGTTTGGCGGTGCCGATATCCATGTAGCGGTAGACCTGCATCGAGTCGGCGTTGACGATTTCACCGTCAAAGCGCTGCGCGACTTCGATCGCGAGTGGCGTCTTCCCCGAAGCCGTAGGCCCCGTCACCACCACCACGGGCGGCTTCTGCGTCCGCTCATCCCGGCCCATCCCCCGAGACTATCCGCCCTCCCCCATTTTCGCCGCGTGTCGCACTGGGTTCATCGCCGAGAAAAGCGGCGTTCGATTTCTGCGAGCTCGATCGGGACCGCGACGGGGCGCCCGTGCGGGCAACAGGGCGCCCAGGGGATCGCGTCCATCGCGTCGAGCAACGCGCGCTGTTCCTGTGGAGAGAGTACGTCGCCCTTGCGCCGAGCCGAATGGCACGCGAGCGATGCGAAGATCCGGTCGGCGGCTTCGAGGCTGCGGGACCCCGCGCGCAGCGCGTCGGCGGCTGCGCCTGCTGCGGCGAGTTCCTCCGCGAGGTTTCGGACGAGCTGGCCGGGGTCTTGATCGGCCAGCAGCGCGGGCACCGCGCGAATCGCCACCGTGGCATCGTCGTAGTGTTCGAAGTCAAAACCCAATTGTTCGATGGCTCCGCGGCATTCAATCAGTGCCGCGAGGGGTGCAGGTTCGACGCGCAGCGTGGTTGCAATGAGCAATCGCTGGCTCTCGACACCGCGTTCGAGCCACTCTGCGCGTAGGCGCTCGAAGAGAACGCGTTCGTGCCCCGCGTGTTGATCGATCAACAGCAACTGCTCCTTGGTCTCGAGCACGAGGTAGGTGGAGAGGAGCTGGCCGAGCAGGCGCAGGTCTGCGAAGCGGACGCGCGGTGCGGCCTCGCGCTCGTCCGCGCCTGCGCGAAAATTCTCGAAGCGGAATTCGGGCGAATCCAATGTGAGCTGCGCGGTCGCGCTGCCCGCCGGATCGGCACCCTCCGCAAAGGCCCAATCGCTCGAACCGCCATCGCGGGTCTGGGTGGCTCGCGACGTGGCGTTGCCTTCGACGGCGCCCTTCGCGGCAGCAGCGGGAGCGTCGGCGGCAAGCCAGCGGCGCGCGGAGACGGCATCGCGAACCCCGTGCCGGACGAGCTGATGGATCGCGCGCGGATCCGCAAAGCGCACCTCCCATTTCGCGGGGTGTACGTTGACGTCGACCTGCTCGGGTGGAATGTCGAGAAACAGCACGGCGGTCGGGAAGCGGCCCCGCGGCAGCAGGTCGCGGTAAATCTCGACCAGCGCATGTTGCAGTACGCGGTCTCGCACCGGCCTGCGGTTGACGTAGAGGTAGATTCCAGCCGCGCTCGAGCGGTGCCGCTCGGGGCGAGAGACGAAACCTTCGAGTGTCACTCCTCCTGCTTCGCGCGAAACCGGTGTGAAGGCCGCTGCATCTTCTTCACTGATCACCGCAGCGACGCGGTCCAGCGGGTCGTCGGTTGCGGGCCAGGAGAACGCGGGTCGATCGTCGCGCTGGACGTCGAAGTGAATCGACGGCAGCGAGAGCGCCGCACGAGCCAGCCAATCGGAAATGTGCCCCCATTCGGTCGTCGCGGTCTTCAGGAATTTGCGCCGCGCGGGAACCGCGTTGAATAGATCGGCCACTTCGATTCGGGTGCCCGGGGGTCCCCCTACGGTGCGCTGGCTTTGGATCTCACCCGCTTCGACCCGAAGCTCGGTGGCTTCGGAGGCTTCCCGGGGGCGGCTGCGGAGCCGGAGGCGAGAGACCGAGGCGATCGCCGCGAGCGCCTCGCCGCGAAACCCGTAGGTGGCGATTCGCGCGAGGTCGTCCGTGGCGGAGATCTTGCTCGTAGCGTGGCGTTCCAGGCTGAGCCGGGCGTCTTCCGCGCTCATCCCCCAGCCATCGTCCGTGACCGAAATCCAATCCCGGCCGCCGTTGCGGAGTTCGACCCGGATCCGGCTCGAATCGGCATCCAGAGCGTTTTCGACCAACTCCTTGACGACCGAGGCAGGCCGCTCGACGACCTCCCCAGCGGCGATCTGATCGATCACCGCGCCGCTCAGGCGCCGGATCGGGGCCGCTCGCTTGCGGGTCTGTAAATTGTTGCTGGACATTCTCCCCCCCCTGCCCTGTATCATGCGCCCCAAGGTGGAGTCAACGGCACCGAATTTAGGGAGCGGTTGCCACACGCAATTACATTGACAACAATCGCGGTATCCAAATAGATTTGATTGGGCACCCGATGGCTGAAAGCAAGCGCAGCAGCGATGCGAGAGGAAGCGCCGTAGGCAAAAGGCACGACACGTCTGACAGACCCGGGGGGGAGCGCGAGCATGAGTGAGATCGGAGTCCAGCAGGGAGGTTCGATCGGCAGCGAGGCTCGTTCAGCGGATCGGCCGACCGGTCGGCGCCGTAGCGATCGGGTTGTCGGGGTGGGACACGCGAGCCAGCTGGCCACCGAGCAGGCCATGGCCGCAGCGCGGGTCGATCTACCGCTGTTGGTGACGGGCCCCGCCGGCTCTGGCAAGGAACACATCTCGAGAGCCGTCCACGCCTGGAGCAATCGCGCCGAGAATCCTTTTGTGGTGCTTTCGTGCAGCGCGGTCAACGCCAGTCTGCTTCGGCGCGAGGTCTTCGGCTGCGCGGCCGGTGTGTACCCGCTGCTCCAAGAAGCCCATGTCGGTGCGCTGGCCTGCGCCGGTTCTGGTACGGTGCTCCTCGAAGAGGTCGACAAGCTTCCCGATGCTGTGCGCAGCGATCTCGTCACCGCGATCAAGCAGGGAACCTTTCAACCCGAAGGCGATGTACCCACTTCTGCGCTGCGCGCGCGAATCATCGCCACCGCTCTCGAAAAACCCGAGCGTTCGCCGTTTGGAGATCTTCCCCACCACACCATCGAATTGCGCCCGCTCATCGCGCGCAAGGAGGATATTCTGCCACTGGCCGCGCACTGGCTGCGATTGGCAGCCGACGAATTGGGGGTAAAACCCGTGGGTTTCACATCCGACGCGCGCGACGCGCTGCTCGCCGAGCCGTGGCCGGGGAATGTTCGCGAACTCGCCGAGCGCGTGCGGCAGGCCGTGCAGTTGGCGGGAGGCGGCTCGATCAGCGCAGAGGCGTTGCTGCTCGCGGGCGAACTCGAGGATGTGCCGTCGTTCAAAGAAGCGAAGCGCGCGTTCGAAACCCGCTACGTGGTGGGATTGCTGCGCCGATGCGGCGGCAACATCAGCCGCGCTGCGCGCCTCGCGAAGAAAGACCGCAAAGATTTCTACGACGTCATCCGGCGAACCGGCATCAATCCGACCGATTTCCGCTGATCCGCTCGAACAACCCAGGCGTCAGCGCGGGTTGTTCGCAAGCTAGAGAAGATCGCGGAATAGGATTACAACGATCCTCGCCGGGAGCGGGTGTCACCGTATTCTGCGGGACTCTCTAGATGCGCCAGGTGGGGGGCGTGTTCGCTTCGATGGCGGCTTTTTCCGTTTTGTAACCATCCCTTCCAAGCAGTGCGAACGCGGCGATCTTGCCGGCTTCGACGCCGGGCTGGTCGTAGGCGTCGATCCCGTAGAGAGTGCCCTGGTAGGCGGTCTGCAGTTCCAGTGCAAAGAACAACTGCCCGACGCTCTGCGGGTGGATCTCGGGGAGAATCCAACAGGCGCTGGGCCTTCGAGCCGCGGCCAACGCGATCGCGGTGCCTCGCTGTTCGGCTCGCAGCAGCGTGCCGAGATCGATGCCCTCCAGGTAGTCGGCGGGCTCGTTTCCCGCGACCCGTTGCACGCGCCGAGGCTTTTCGACGGTCACGAAGTTCACCCACTTGTCCGCGGGGCCCTCTACGAACAGCTGGATCTGCGAGTGTTGGTCGGTGGTGCCGCGGGCGGAAAGCGGTGTCGGGCCGACTCCCGTCGTCCGCGCCCCACGCCGCGCGCGTTTTCCGAGGCTCTCCCCGATCAACTGCACGTACCAACGCGCCAGCGGCTCGAAAGCATCCGCATACGGCATCAGCACGTGGACGTTCTTCCTTTTGCGCTCTGCCATCAGAAACGCGATGGTCGCCGAAACCGCGGCGGAATTGTCCGCAAGCGCGGCATTCGTGATGCGCGAGAGATAGCGCCGCGCGCCCTGCACGACGGCGCCAACATCGATGCCAGCAACGGCTGGCGTAAACAATCCGGATGCCGTGAGAACTGAAAATCGGCCGCCCACATCGGCTGGAAAATCGAGTATCTCGACACCTTCCCGGGTACCCAGTTCGCGAAGCGCGCCGCGGTCGGTCGTGAAAACGCAGTGCTCTGCCCAGCGCCCTCCTCGCCCTGCTCGCTCGAGGGCGTCTCGCAGCACTTGGAAACCCGCAGCGGTTTCGACGGTGCTACCCGATTTAGAGACGACGTGCACCAGCGAATGACGCAGATCGACCACTTCGAGCAGAGCACCCAGGGTTTCCGGATCGACGTTGTCGACGAAGTGAACCCGTGGCCCGCCGCGCCGGCGGTCCGATAGCAAGCCGTGGTGTGGGTGCGCGATGGCCCGCAGTAGCGCTTCAGCGCCCAACGAAGAACCACCGATACCGATGTGAATCAGATCATGGAGCTTGCGTGCGCGCCAGCGGGCCGCCGAAGCCTGGACGGCGCGCAGCGCGGCAGTTCGCTTCAGCACCCGGACGAAACCCGATGCGGGATGGAGACCCTGGAGTTTTGGCAAGACCTCCCGACAACGGCGCAGCTCTGCTTGTACCTCAGCGCGCGTAACGCCTTGGGAGGCGGCCAGCGGAGGGGCGAGCGATCCTCCGGCTTCAAAATGGATGTCCCACCCTGCCCTGCTTCGCGTCACCGCATGCTCCCTTTCCGAGTCGCCGCCGGGCAGCGCCTCACCTCGATTTGCCGCCGCCGGCCTATAGACTGGCGGCGACCTTCTCGCCGTCAAGGTAGATTGCAAGCACTGGCGGCAAGTTGCTAGCCGTCAAGGTAGATCGCGCCCACTGGCGGCGACTTTCTAGCCGTCAAAGTAGATTGCAAGCACTGGCGGCAACTTTCCAACCGCCAAGGTAAATTGCCGCCATGCGCGTCGCCCTGGTGCAGATGACCTCGACCGACAGGCTGTCGGAAAACCTCGAATCCGCGCGGCGCGCGATAAACGAAGCCGCCGAACGCGGGGCCGAATTCATCGCGCTGCCAGAGAACTTCGCCTTTTTGCGCCGCGAAGGGAATCCGATTCCCTGCGCACAGAGCCTCGATGGCGAGATCGTCGAGAGCGTGCGTGAACTCGCGAGCCGACATCGGGTGCCGATTCTCGCAGGGACTTTCGCCGAGATCATCGAGGGCGATCAGCGGGTCTACAACACGAGTGCGCTGATCTCCGCGACCGGCCAGATCGTGGCCGTTTATCGAAAGATCCACCTCTTCGACGTCGATCTGGGCAAGAACGGCGGCGTCTTTCGGGAGTCGGCGTTCACCGTGCCCGGCGAGGAGGTCGTGGTCGCGGAAACAACGTTTGGCAAGGTTGGCCTCTCGGTCTGCTACGACGTCCGCTTCCCGGAGCTCTACCGGGAAATGGCCACCCGGGGCGCCGACTGGATCACAGTGCCGAGCGCCTTTGCGCCCGAGACCGGCAGAGCCCACTGGGAGGTTCTGCTCCGCGCGCGCGCGATCGAGAACCAGGCCTTCGTGCTCGCTCCCGCTCAGTGTGGGCGGCACAGCCCGGACCGGGCCAGCCACGGCCACTCGCTGATCGTCGACCCCTGGGGGCGAATCCTCGCCGCAGCGGGTGACGAACCTACGATCGTCATCGCGGACTGCGACACCGATGGGCTCAAGCGCGTTCGAGCCAGCCTGCCCGCGCTGCTTCACCGCAGGCTCTGATCCGCTTGCCGGGCGCCTGTCGCGCGCCTCAAGGCCGCGCCCGCAAGGGCCGATTATCCAGGCGGCGCGCAACGTGCCGAACCTGGAGGGGCGGGGATGGGCGACGATAAGCCCGAGGCACGCGGTGTATTGGTCATCTGCAATGGCGGATTCGAGGGGATGGAATACCCACTCACCTCGGACGAGACCCTGATCGGCCGAAACCCCAACACCGACATCACGCTTCTCGACGAAAACATCAGCCGCGAACACGCGATCGTTCTGCTCGATGCGGAAACCGAGACCTACACGATCGAAGATCTCCAATCGTCGAACGGTACCAAGGTCAACGGCAAGCGGATTCGCTCGGCGAACCTCGCCGATACCGATGAGATCGAGATTGGCAGCACCCGTTTTCGCTTTCTGCTGAGGGGCGCGTCGAGCGCCTCCTCCTGAGGAAACGCGCCGTCAGGCGCGATTGCTCAGGAGCATTTGTCTCCGCCCGAAGGGCGGTGCAGCGCTAATTCGAAATCCGGCGGCGAAACCGAGGGCCCAGTATCCCTCGCCATCATTTACCGAGCTTTTACGGCATTTCGCGGCCGTCCGTGCGCCGATCCGATCGCTGGCGCCGGTTGTAGTGGCGACGGATGGCCTCGACGACTTCGTCCACGTCATCCGTGACGGTGAAGAGTTTGAGGTCGCGCTTCGAGATCATCTTGTCGGCGAGTAGTCGGTTCGTGATCCAATCGACCAATCCCTCCCAGTAGGCGGTTCCAAATAGAATCACCGGGAAGTCATGGATCTTGCGGGTCTGCTTGAGGGTCAGGGCCTCGAAGATTTCATCGAGCGTGCCAAAACCACCCGGGAGTGCCACGAACCCGCAGGCGTATTTTACGAACATCACCTTGCGGGTGAAAAAATAGTTGAAGTGGACGATGGTATCGGCGAATCGATTGGGCTCCTGTTCGAACGGCAACTTGATGTTCAACCCGATCGAGCGGCCCTCTCCACGACTCGCTCCGAGGTTCGCCGCTTCCATGATTCCGGGGCCGCCGCCGGTGATGATCGAGAAGCCCGCCTGTGAAAGCGCCTGCGAGATCCGGACGGCGTCCTGGTAGTAAATGTGGTTGCGTCCCGACCGGGCGCTTCCGAAGACGGAAACCGCGGGCCACACAGACCGAAGGGTCTCGAAACCCTCCACGAACTCACCCATGATCTTGAACACACTCCAGGTGTCCTTGGTCTGTCGATCAGACATGGTTCCCCTATCGGGCTCCCGGCGCGAACGGCTGAGTGGGTCCGTTACTCAGGGCTTCTTGAAAAGTTCCTCGAGGGCTGAACGCGCACGCGCGGGTTCGGCGCCCGCGGAACCGCGTGGTCGGTCTGCGTACGCGAAGTGATCGCAGCGATTGGACCGCTCGCGATCGGACACCCATTCGGCATTGGGTTCCCGGCACTGGTTGTAGGCATTGCTGTCATAGTGGACGCAGTTGAGGCAGACGTGGAGATCGGCATCGCACTTCTCGCAAGTGTCGCGAAACCCAATCCGTTCGCCGGTTGCGAGTTCGACCGCCGCGGTGCACGAAAAGCAAGACATGCCACCCGCAGACTGCGCCAGCTCTGAGCTTCCTGTCAAGCCATGGCGGTTCCCGATCTGCGAGCGGCTTCGAGCTCCGCAAATCGCCCAGTCGATCGGGCAATTCAGTTTCGGCCCCGCGGCTCCGATATGGAAGACGGAATTCAACGATGCCCAAACCGATCCTTTCCAGTCGATCCGGCGAATCTGGGGTTGCCGAACAGATCGAAGACTTCGTCGTGTGCCTCGCCGAGCGCGTGGATGACCTCCAGGACGCCGAATTCAAGGGCAGCCTGGAGAGTCTCGCGAGCAAGGCGTGTTCGCTCGGAACCGCTGCGAAGAAACTCGGATTCGATCTGCTGGCGGCATCGGCGGCGGATCTAGAGCAGTGCTGTCTGTCCGACAGCGTGGAGCAGGTTCGCGAGACCCTCATCGACCTCACCGAGATCGCGAAGCGGGTCCGCATGGGCCACCGCGGGGCGATCTGAAGAGCAGTTTCAGCACCCCGCATCTGCAGCGCTAACGGGCGAATCCTCGGGATTCGCTTGCGGCGTCGCGCAAGCCCGCTTCGCGGGTTTGGCTCCTAAACGAAAAACCAGAGGCTGATCGGGTTGCCGTCCGCGTCGAGCCAGCGGCCACTCTGCAAAATCACGAAGGCCAGGATTCCCAGATTGCTCCCCGCGTGGGTGATGACCAAGGACATCAGGTTCTTGCGATGGTAGAACCAGAGTGTCGTGAGAATCACCCAGGCCAGTGCGACCGGCTGCTCCCACGCGACGTGAGAGAACGTGAACCAGATGATGACCACCGCGAAGCTGCGCCAGCGGAAGCGGCCAATCGGTACATCGCGAAAGTCATCCCGCTTGCCGCAGACGTCGGCATACCGAATCAACCAGCTTCGGATGAAGAGTTCCTCCATCAACGGAGTGACGATGCCGTAGCCGAGGGTGCGTACGAACAGCGCGAGAGGCAGCAGCGAGGCGCCCCAGAGGCTGGGATCGAAGCCGGGCTCGTCGGGGCGCATCGAATCGATCCAGAGGTACGGGGCCATCCAAAGCGCGGCCCCGGCGATTCCGACTCCGAAGTCGATCGCGAACCCCTTGAGCCCGAAGGGATAACTGCGCAACTCCGGATAATGCCCGCGGTGGTAGTAGAAGAGCAGAAACCCCAGCGGCGCTGCAAGCTGAAACAGAAGCACGTAGGCGTGCAGTCCATCGGGCAGCTTCTCGCCGATTGAGATCACCAGCAGAAAAGCCACATAGGGTAGAAAATACGCTCCCCATCCGTGGCCTTTGCGGCGGTCCTGAGGGGGGTTCTTCGACGTCTGCTCGATCACTCCCACCCGCCGTCCTCTCGCTCTTACCCGTTCGTCGTCGCCGGCTTCACCGGCCCCTCGTCAACGCTGCCTCTTACCGGCGCCCGCGCGGTCGGTGGCGAATTTTTCGAGAAGCTACCCGAAATGCAAGATTTCGAGCGAGAAGCTCAGACCCGGCGCCCGTTATCGAGGGAACACCCAGCGCCTTCGGGGTTGTTTCCGAGAAACCGGAACCCACGCTGGAGGGCTGGCCATTGCCTGATACCCTCCTGACTTGCACGCCCCGCACCCGCTGCGCACCGCGGCGCGCAGCAAGGAGGGGCCGGACCCATGGAAATCTTCCGCGAGTTTACGATCGAAGCCGCGCACCGCCTCCCCCGGATGCCGGAAGACCACAAGTGCTTTCGCTTGCACGGTCATTCGTTCCGGATCGAACTCTGGATCGAGGGTGAGCCCGATGCCGAGACCGGCATGCTGGTCGACTTTTTCGACGTGGATCGGGCGTTTCAGCCGGTTTTCGATCAACTCGACCACCACTACCTGAACGAGATCGAAGGCCTCGAAAACCCTACGAGCGAAAACCTCTCGCGCTGGTTGTGGGAGCGGATCGCGCCGGCGATCTCGGGCCTGTCCCGGGTGGTCGTGCGTGAGACTTGCGACACGGGCTGCGTCTACCGCGGGGAAAGCTGATCCGGTTTCTCTCGATTGAACAAACGCCCCGCCGCGGTACACGGTGATGCTCGAATCGAGCGGTTGAATATTCGTACAATACCACGCCCATGGTTCGCCGACGGTGCTTCAGCAGGCGGGAACATCCTCGGGCGAGCCCGATTTTGCAATCGGTACAGGCTCGTTGGGGTCTGATGTACGATGCGTCGAACGGGCACAAGAGGGTACGCGATGGATGCGCTCGACCACGAGACCGAGGGCTCGTACAGCGCGAAAAGCCAGCCGATTTCCACCATCGACTGCTTTGACCCCGCCAGCCGGAGGCACCTGGGCGAGGTCGAGGTGGACTCTCCCGAGGCCGTCGTCGAGGGGGTCGAAAGGGCCCGTGCCGCGCAACGCGCTTGGGGTCGGGCGAGCCTGGCTACGCGCAGGCAGCTTTTGCAGCAACTTCTCGAATTCATTCTCGAGCATGCGAACGAGATCTGTAACGCGGTGGTGAGCGACTCTGGCAAGACGCGTGAAAACGCGATGCTCGGAGAAATCTGGCCCGTTTGCGAAAAGCTGCGTTGGACGATTCGAAACGGGGAGAAACACCTTCGGCCCGAGCCGGTTTCATCGGGTCTCATGCTTCACAAGAAGGCCGCCATCGAATTTCACCCACTCGGCGTGATTGGCGTCATTTGTCCCTGGAATTACCCTTTCCAGAATATTTTCGGGCCCACAATTACAGCACTGATGGCCGGCAATGCGGTCGTCATCAAGGTCTCCGAATGGAGCGCCTGGTCTTCGCTTTATTTTCAACAAATCTTCGCTCAGGTTCTTTCCACCGCGGGTTTTTCGCCTGACCTCGTGAAGATCGTGAACGGTTACGCGGCGACCGGCAAAGCGCTCGTATCCTCGGGTGTGGATTCGCTGGTATTTACCGGCTCTGTGGAAAATGGCCGTCGCGTACTCGAAGAATCCGCCAAGAACCTCACGCCCGTGATCCTCGAACTCGGCGGCAAGGACGCCATGATCATTTGCGACGATGCGGACCTCGACCAGTCCGTTCATGCCGCTGTCAATGGGGTCTTCATCAACGCAGGACAGAACTGCATGTCGGCCGAGCGTTTGCTCGTATTCGACAGCGTATTCGATGAATTTCGCGACCGCGTCGTCACGCTCACGCGGAGCCTCCGCCAAGGCGCCTCGAGCGAGAAAGAACGGGTCGATGTGGGTGCCATCGTTTCCCCAATTCAACTGGATCTAATCGAACGTGCCGTTGACGAAGCCGTTGCCGAGGGCGCGCGGGTGCTGGTCGGCGGCAAACGCACACTCCGCGAAGGCGGTCAATATTTCGAACCGACGATTCTCACCGATGTGACGCCAACGATGGCGATCATGCAGGAAGAATTGTTCGGCCCCGTCATGCTTCTTCATCGCGTCCGCGATGAAGAAGAAGCAGTGCGCGTTGCAAACGGGACCCGCTTTGGTCTGTCCTCTACGGTCATGAGTAGAAACCCGAAGCGCGCACAGCGGATTGCAGAGCAGATTGTCGCGGGTAGCACCTGCATCAACGATTTTGGCCTCTGCTATATGGTCCAGGATCTTCCCTTCGGCGGAGTCAAGAGTTCCGGATTTGGACGGCTCAACGGGCGCGATGGGCTGCGGGCTTGCACGAACATCAAGGCCACACTATCGGATCGCCTTCCGATGCACCGAGCCAATCGGCTCTTCCCGGTGCGCCCAAGGGATTACGCGCTGGCGCTCAATGTGATTCGACTGATCTACAGCAAGCGGATCGCACACCGCGTATCTGCGCTAGCCGAAATCATCAAGCTCATCCGAGTGAAGCAATAGCCGGCCTTTCACGCGCGCTCGGTCGCTTTGGGATGATCAAAGAAGTTGGAATGCGCTACCCCTTGGTTTGGAAAGCGCCAGGACCGCCAAAGCGCGCGGATGCCGCTCCGGTTGAAGTCATCTGCGCCGCCCTCAGCCGTCCGGCAATCGTGGCTTCGAAGGAGGCCCATGCGAATTCATTCTCGATACAACACACCGTTGCTGTTTTGGCTGATCGGAGTTTCACTGCTCCTGTCTGCCGCCTGCACGCATGGATTCGGACCCACTCGCAACCCAGATGAGGCGCGGAAATTCATCGAGGATGCAAACACCCGGCTTTCCGCCCTGAGTGTTCGAGCGGCTCGCGCGGAATGGGTCAAATCGAACTTCATCACCATCGATACGGAAACGATCGCCGCCGAGGCGTACGGAAATTACTTGACCACAAGCGTCGAGCTCGCCAAGCAGGCCTCGCAATTCGACGGCCTCGAACTCGATGCAAGCACCCGTCGCCAGCTCGAGATCCTCAAACGCGCGATTACGATGCCTGCTCCCGCCGACCGCGCGCTCACCCAGGAACTCACCCGCATTGCGGCAAGAATGGACAGCCATTACGGCAAAGGACAATATTGCCCGGAGGGCGTCGACGGAGAAGCCTGCCTCGACATCATCGAAATTCGCGCGATCCACGCCGAGAGCCGCGACCCCGAAGCCCTGCTCGACGTTTGGATCGGCTGGCGCACCACCTCGCCGGCAATTCGCGACGACTACCGGCGCTTCGTCGAGCTGACCAATCAGGGCGCGCTAGAGCTGGGCTACGCGGACACCGGTGCGCTCTGGCGCTCGAACTACGACATGTCACCCGATGCGTTTGCGGCCGAGGTCGACCGGCTCTGGGCCCAGGTGCGGCCCCTCTACGAGTCGCTCCACTGTTACGTTCGCGCAAAACTGTCCGAGTTTTACGGCGAGGATCAGGTGCCCCTCGATGCGCCGATCCCCGCGCACCTGCTTGGCAACATGTGGGCCCAGCAGTGGGGCAATATCTACGATCTGGTGGCCCCAGAAGACGCTGACCCGGGTTACGACCTGACGGCGTTGCTCGAAGAGGCCGGCTATGACCCTCTGCGGCTGGTTGCGTCCGGTGAGAACTTCTTCAGCTCTCTCGGTTTCGACCCTCTGCCAGAAAGCTTCTGGGAACGCTCGCTGTTCACCAAGCCCCGGGATCGCGATGTGGTTTGCCATGCGAGCGCCTGGGATGTGGACGATGGCGATGACCTTCGGATCAAGATGTGTATCGAAGTCAACGCCGAAGATTTTCAGACGATTCACCACGAGTTGGGCCACAATTACTATCAGCGCGCTTACAAGGAGCAACCGTTTGTTTTCCGCGGCAGTGCGAACGATGGCTTTCACGAGGCGATTGGCGATGCGATTGCGCTCTCCGTGACGCCTGCGTATCTCGTCGAACTCGGCCTGCTCGACCGCGAGCCTCCCCCGTCAAAGGACATCGGCTTGTTGCTGCGCGATGCGCTCGACAAGGTGGCCTTCTTGCCCTTCGGACTTCTCGTCGATCGTTGGCGCTGGGGCGTCTTCTCGGGAGAGATTTCGAGCGATGAATACAACGCCGGCTGGTGGGCCCTGCGGGAGAAATATCAGGGGATTCGCCCACCCAACGAACGCACCGAAGATCTCTTCGATCCGGGAGCCAAGTACCACATCCCCGGGAATACACCCTACAGCCGCTATTTTCTCGCTCACATCCTGCAGTTCCAGTTTCACCGGGCGATGTGCAAGATCGCGGGCTACCAGGGGCCACTCAACCGCTGCACGATCTACCGCAGCGAGGAAGCCGGCCGCAGGCTAAACGAAATGCTTGAGATGGGCATGAGCCGGCCCTGGCCCGACGCGCTCGAAGTGCTTACCGGCGAGCGCGAGCACGACGCCAGCGCAATTCGGGATTACTTCGCCCCGCTGCAAAGCTGGCTCGACGAGCAGAACGCGGACCGGACCTGCGGCTGGTAGGAAGCCGTCTATCGCTCGCGCAGGGCTTCGAGTGCGGCCCTGCGCACGGCCTCAAATTCATCACCCGGAAACCAGGTTGGCATCGCGTCGGCATTGGCGACCTGGAGGCCCGTCCAGAACCCGAGAGCCGCATCTTCGACCATTCCCTCGAGGTTCCACCGGTCGTCGACTTCATCACTCGGCTGGTGGTAGCGAAGGTCTTCGTAGCGCTCGACCTGCTGTTTTCCCCAGCCGGTTGGGCGGCCGATGAAATCGGTTCCGGTATCGAAAAATACCGCGGGAACGCCGATGTTTGCGAAGCTGAACTGATCGGAACGGTAATAATAGCCCCGATCGGGAAACTGATCGGGTTTGACGACTCGCCCCTGGCTGGCGGCAACGCGTTCGACCACTGCGTCGAGCGATGACTTGCCGAGCCCGATGAAGGTGATGTCCCTGGTCTTGCCCCAGATGTTGCCACCGTCATAGTTGATGTTTGCCGCGATCTTTCCAGGAGCATAGGTGGGGTGTGCGACATAGTGTTTCGAACCCAACAACCCCTGTTCTTCGGCTGCGGCAAACAGGAAAAGGATCGACCGTCGAGGCGCAACGGGGAGCGCCTGAAACGCACCAGCGATCGCGAGGACTTGCGCGACCCCTGCCGCGTTGTCGAGTGCGCCGTTGTAGACCCGATCGCCCGATGCATCGGGGGTGCCGATGCCCAGATGATCGTGATGAGCGGTGTAGATCACGGCCTCATCGCTCAATGCGCGATCACTGCCCGGCAAGCGACCGATCACGTTGGCGGTGCGAACCTGCGCCAAGCGGTTCTGGAGCCTCAGCGAAGTCGTCACGCCCAGAAATACCGGCTGGAAATCGCGGCTCTTCGCCAATTCGAGCAGCTCCGCAAGGTCCCGACCCGCGATCCGAACGAGCTTGGCCGCCGCATCTTCGGTGACCCACGCCGTGATCTCGAGACGTGTCTCGCCCCCTGATGGCAATTCAAACTGCTCGCCCGACCACGAAGTCTGCACGACCTGCCATGGATAACCCGCCGACGGGGCCGTGTGGATGATGATCGCGCCGACCGCACCCTGCCGAGCCGCCGTCGCATACTTGTAATCCCATCGACCGTAGTAGAGCCGGGTGTCTCCGGCGAACAACTCGGGGCTCCAGTCCGGGTCGTTGTTCACGATCAACAAGACCTTTCCGCTCAGGTTCCGATCCTTGAAATCATTCCACGCATACTCGGGTGCGTCGATTCCGTAACCGACGAAGACGACCTCTGCGCTGTCGATTTCCGAGATCGTGCTCTGTGCGCCGCTCGCTGCGATGAATTGCTCCCAGCGCTCGAGCGTGAGTGTCTCCGCACCACGCTGGAACGACCATCGTTCGGGTACTTTTGCAGTGATGCCGACGATGTCGAACTCCTGCACCCAACTTCCATCCGGGCCTCCAGGCTCCAACCCCATCTCAGCGAGCTGATTCGCGAGATATTGCTGAGTGCGCCGGTCCGCAGCCGTGGCGGGCCCCCTCCCCTCGTATGCATCGCTGGCAAGCGTCTCGATGTGGCTCAACAATTGCGCCGCCGTGATGCGCTCTGCAGCGGCCTGGGCACTTTGCAAAAGCGGGCTCGGACCCAGCGCGCGTGGGCATCCCGCGAGCAGCAGAACAGTAAAAACCGCCCCGATGCATTGAAGGACTCGATCCGATTGCGTACGCATCACCCGGGGCTCCCGTTTGAATTTCCGGGCCATCCGAATCGCGGGACCGTTTTAAAACGCAACGCTTCCGCTCGATCGATCCGGCTTAGGCTGTAACGATGTCGCTGCTCACCCGTTGTTGTTTCTGACTGCTATCCAGCCCGAGCAGGTTGAGATCGATCAGCAAGAAAGCGAGCAGCCATATCCAGGCGTCCCAGGAATCGATGAACGCGCTGTACACCGTCCAATAGGTTGCACAGCCCAGCAGCGCGAGATAGAGAATGCCCTTCAATGCTTTCGTGGCGATGAGTCGGCGTTTCGTGAGCTTCTTCGCGAGCCGGAGCGAGACTTCGATCTGGAACAGCAAGACCACGAAGAGCCATACGCTTGAGTTGATCACATCGATCCAGCCCAGTTTTTGAAGCGCCAGCAGATTGAAATGCGTTGCGATCAAATTGTTGCTCGAGCTCCTGAAAACCTCGCTCTTCGCGATCACACCGCAGTTGTCCTTCGTCAGCTCGATCGGCCGAGCCTCGGTGGTCAGATACGCGAAATGACCCTCTGCGAGGTCGCAGACCCTCGCCGACTCGATCGGCTCGAAGCTGTAGGCATCCCTGAGACCCGCCACGTAACCATAGGCTGCATAGACCAGAACCACGTAACAGCCTGCGGTCAGAACGCCAATGACCCACTTGCGCGTTCCCTGTAACTGATCTCTGGCCTGAGCGCTCGTTTCCATCTCTAACAAGACGATGAGAAGCATCCACGCCACGTAGTCGATGGTGACGGCAAAGCTCTCCAAGGTATCGAAAAAGGTAAATCCGGGCGCAAGGTACAGATATGCGACCACGTCTTCGTACAAGTAGTAGAAGAGGTTGACCATCAAGATCAGGAAAATGACTATCTTGAAGATTCGGAAGGCAAATTCTTTCGTGAGAGGCGCTCTGCTCGATTCAATCAACGTCACGGTTGGAGTATGGCCTCATATTCAATTTCTGGCGCCCCCGGGAGGACTCGAACCTCCGACCTACGGTTTAGGAAACCGTTGCTCTGTCCTGCTGAGCTACGGGCGCATCTTGCCAATCGTCCACATTCACCGCCTTGGCGATGCCTTGCGGCGCGATTGGGCTTTGCCAATCCTCTTGCAGTATAACGACTTGCGTTCATCCTGAACTCGCTCGGCGTCATCGTATATTGCCAATCGTACCGCGACTCCGCATCGGCGGGTGCGTGACGTTGAATCGCGTTGTTCC
>JACZVU010000193.1 GCA_022572485.1 Myxococcales bacterium | reverse complement strand
TGGTTCCGGCGATTTCGGTGTCGGTATCGGGAAAAGAAGAATCTTCCGCATTCGCGGTCGCTGTCTTCGATCGGAAACAGCTCGCTCTGCTTCTGGCCGCGCACGCACCACACCCCGATGGATCCATGCTCCTCACGACGGAAGCCGGCGCCGTACTCGCGGGCGCTGGGCACGAAACATCGACCCCGATCAAGACTTCAAACACCGGCGATGAGGAGGGCGGCGGCGCCCGTAAATCAAGCGGCTCTCCGTGGCGTCATGCCGTGAGCGCCACTCATCCGCTCGGAGAATCCGCTTGGTTCGCCAGCTTCGAGATTCCCTTCGCGGCCGCCTACTCGCCACTACTCGCGTTGATCCGCAGGGTGCTGCTGATCGACCTGGTGGCGGTTTTCGCATTCACTTTCGTCGCGTATCGGATCACATCCGTCGTACTGAAACCGATCAAATTGCTGTCGGCGGGTGCGCAGCAGGTTACGGAGGGTCGGTTCGACCTCGAAATTCCGGACCCCGGCACCCGCGACGAGATCGGATTGCTCGTACGCGCGTTCAACCGCATGTTACAGCGGCTGCGCACGTACCAAGACGAGGTCAAAGAGAGCAACGAAAACCTGAGAGCCCACAACCTCAAGCTCCAGCAGGCCAACGAGCTATTCGAGCAACTCTCGATCACAGACGGACTCACCAAGCTTCACAACCATCGGTTCTTTCAGGACCAGCTCACTCGCGAAATCAGGCGTTCGACCCGTGCGTCTACCCCGCTATCTCTCTTGCTGATCGACATCGACGACTTCAAATCCCTCAACGACCGATTCGGGCATGCCGCAGGCGATGAACTCCTGCACGGACTCGCCCTGATCATGAATGCGGCCGTGCGGTCGAGCGACCTATTGGCTCGATACGGCGGTGAGGAATTCGCGGTGCTCACTCCCGGTACCGATCAGAAAGGCGCCTATCAACTCGCAGAGAAGCTTCGAAGCACCATCGCTGAGTCTTCGTTCATTCTGGGCAATTCGATGCGACTCACACGAGTCACGGTTTCGGTGGGTGTTTCTCAATTCAAGAACGACCGGAAGAAGTTTTTCGACGAAGCGGATCGCGCTCTGTATCGCGCCAAGGCAGCTGGCAAGAACTGCGTCATGACCGACGAGAGCAACGACATCGAGTAGGCGAACCTTTGGCCATGTGCGGTGAGCGCCAGGGCGTGCGATTCTCCGCTCCATGGCATCGGTTCTCGGACTTTCCGGAGGGATCGGGACGGGAAAGAGCACCGTCACGCGCTTCCTCCTATCGCTCGGAGCAACCGTAATCGACGCGGATGCGATCGTCCACGAGCTGCAAGCGCCCGGAACCCCCCTACTCGACGAAATCACAGAGGCATTCGGGACCGACCTCATCGACGCTGAAGGCAGACTCGATCGCAACGCGCTTGGCGCAATCGCCTTTGCGGACCCCGTGGCACGCAGGCGCCTAGAGAAGATCGTCCACCCCAAGGTCATCGCCACCATTGCCGATCGCGTGAGCAGCGCCCAGGCGGCGGGTGCGCTGCTGATTGTGGTGGACATCCCACTTCTCTTCGAGAGACGCAAAAGCAGCCCGAACCGGGAAATCGCTCCACCTTTCGATGCAACAGTCCTCGTCTACGCACCGGAGCAACAGCAGATCGAGCGGCAAATGAAGCGGGACGGTTGCGATCGGGAAGCAGCACTCCAGCGGATTCGCGCGCAGCTGCCGATCGAGAGCAAAAAATCCATGGCCGACATCGTCATCGACAATTCGGGCAATCTGACAGAAACCCGGCGTCAGACTCAGAGACTCTTCGAACGATTCACCGCAGGGCGTGCTTGAGCTTCGCTACAAACTCGGACACCGAAGCCACGGCCGACTCGGGCGTCTCAGCAGCTTCGATCAGATCTACCAACGCGCTTCCCACCACGGCTCCATCGGCAAAACGCCCGACCTCGGCTACTTGCTCGGGCGTTGAAATGCCAAACCCCACGCAGACTGGAATATCGGAGATCCGCCGAATCTTCGAAACCGCCTCTTCCAGGCCGGCTGCCATCTCCTTCCGCGCTCCAGTCACACCCGCAATGGACACATAATAGAGAAATCCCCGCGTTTTCTCGGCCAAGGCTGCAAGGCGAGACTCCGAGGTCGTGGGTGAAGCCAGCAGAATCGGATCGACCTCGCATTCGAGCAGCGAATCAAAAAAGAGCACTTCCTCCTCTGGCGGCAGATCCACCGTGATGACTCCATCGACACCGGCTTCCTTTGCGGCTGCCGCGAAATTTCGCTCGCCCATCGCCAAGAAGACGTTCGCATATCCCATCAACACGAGCGGCTGATCGATCTTGGATCGCAGATTCTTGGCAAGCCCCAGCACCCCTCGCAGTGTGGTGCCCGAACGGAGCGCGCGCGCGCTCGAGCGTTGGATGGTGGGTCCTTCTGCGAGGGGATCGGAGAAGGGAACACCGATTTCGATCAGATCTGCACCCGCTTCGGCGATGGCCAACACCAGAGCTTCGCTGGCGGATAGATTCGGGTCTCCGGCGGTTACGAAGGTAACCAGCGCGCGTTCTCCGCGCGTTCGCAACTCTGAAAATCGGCTTTCGATCCGGCCCATCAGTGCGAGTCAGAACGCCGCGCCGCGAGTAGATCGCGGACCTGAGGCGCGTCCTTGTCGCCGCGTCCAGACAGGTTGATCAGCACGATGGCATCGCTGGAAAGGGTCGGCGCCAGAATCCGCGCGTGGGCAATCGCGTGCGCCGACTCCAGAGCCGGAATGATGCCCTCCATCTTGGACA
>JACZVU010000008.1 GCA_022572485.1 Myxococcales bacterium | reverse complement strand
GACTATTGGGTCTATTTCCGGATGATGCAGGGGGTCATCCACGAGTTGGACATCCTGAACGAAGAATGGGCTTTGCGCTGGCGAACCGGCCGTCTCGAAGATCTGGGGTTTCCACCCTGGGATCGCGCGATGGAGATTTACCGCTTCATCCGTCGAGAAGATCGGACCGCAATCTCGGACAAGGCGGCGAGCCTCGACGTGGGAGAATGGCATCTGCCCGTCTGGATGCCGAGCCTTCCCACATCGGCGGATCACCAACACCTGCTGTTTCGAACCCTCGAGCAGTTCGACGAGTCCGAGCGCCGCTCCGCGCTCTACGCCTTCATCGCGCTCGCAAACAAGGTCGCGGTCGCGGACCGAATGGAGCTGAGCGACGCCGAGTCGACCCCGATCGCAATCGACAAGGCCGCGGATTTCGCCAGCGTAGGGCTCGAGTTCATCTCGACCGAACTCGGGCTCAACGCCGCGGATGTACTTCGGCGCGTACCACTGCAGCGACTCTTTTCGGTCGGCGCAAACCTGGAACCCAAACGGGCTTATCCGCGCGACAAAGAAAACACCTGAACGACAAGGAGCCCACCGACCACACGGCCAGCGGGCCCTTGAAATCGAACCGGAACCGTTCCCTAGAGATCGACCGGCTTGAGGGTCTTGCGCTTGTTGCCCAGTGCGCGGGCTTCTGCGCTCGCGATCATGCCGCGGACGGCTTTGTCGAGTGCGCCGTAGAATTCGCTGCTCACGTTGCACTTCTTCGACGCGTCCTTGGTGCGTGACTTCGAGATGATCAGATTGCCGGAGCTCTTCTTTGCCGCCTTCCTCTTCGCTGCCATTGTCTCTCCTGTTTCGTCGGTGTTCCCTTCGATCACCGTCGATACGTCAAGATCGTTCGACAAGATCGCTCGGTGAACCGCTCGAAATTCTCCCCCATGTCGCACCTTACGGCATGGTTTGACCGGCGCATCATAGACGTTCTTTTCTTGGAAGCAAACCAAAAATAGGCACGAGAAGCCCTCTGGGCGGCTTTTTCGAGCCTCCCAGAATGAATGGACGGTCGAGATCGAGGCGGAACAGCGAGTGGGGACAGAGCCTCCACCGTTCTCGCCTCGAAGGTTCCGAAATTCCAGCCCAATCTTCAGCTCTCGTACGGCTCCTGTTAAAATCCAGCAACATGAAGACGATCGATCTGCGCAGCGATACCGTCACCAGGCCAAGCGAAGTGATGCAAAGAGCGATGGCCTCGGCCGAAATCGCGAAAACACGCGCCCGCGGATCGAGTCGCACTGGCTCAGCGTTCCAGGAATCGAGGATGTACTTTTTCAGCAAAAATCCCGTGGGCTCGGATGGATCCGCTCTACCGAGCCTGCTGGACATTTTCTTCCAATGAGGATCGAGGATGGGTTTCGAAAATCTCACCTTTGAAGTCCGGGATGGACTGGCTCGCTTGACGCTGAATCGCCCGAAAGCGGCCAACTCCTTCAACCTCGATCTGGCCCGGGAATTTCTCGAGACCGCCACGATCTGCGCAGAAGATTCGGCGATTCGCGCGGTCTTGCTAACCGGGGCTGGCCGGATCTTCAGCGCAGGCGGCGACCTCAAGAACTTCGCGGCCGCGGAGGATCAGATCCCGGAGCGAGTCGCGGAGACCGCCGACACCCTGCACGCCGCGATTTTGAAATTTGTACGCATGAACGCACCCATCGTGGCGGCCGTCAACGGCCCCGCTGCAGGTGCGGGAATGAGCCTGGTCGGCATGACAGACATGGCGCTGGCCGCCGAATCTGCGAGCTTTACCATGGCATACACCGCATCAGGTCTCACACCAGACGGGAGCTCGACCTACTTCCTACCGCGTGCTATCGGCATGCGGCGCACCAAGGAATTGATGCTCACCAATCGCAGACTCTCCGCCGCCGAAGCCCATGCGTGGGGAATCATCGAACGAGTCGTCCCCGACGACGACCTCATAGCCGAAGCAGAGAAACTAGCACGCGCGCTGGCCAGCGGACCGACACTCGCGTTCGGTGCTGTCAAGAAACTCTTGCTCGCGAGTCAAAACGCGAAGCTCGTAGACCAGCTGGATGCCGAGACGAGCGCAATCGTATCCATGACCCGTACGTCGGATGGACGCGAAGGAGTTGCAGCGTTTCGCGAAAAGCGCAAGCCCCGATTCAAGGGAACGTAATCACTCCGCGGCCGCGGTCCCGCTACTTCTTTCTATCGGTCACGCACCCGAACGAAGCCGAACTCACGAATTGGATGTATTTGTAGAGCGTTCCCCGCTTTGCCTTGAGTTCCGGCGCCTTCCAGCGTGACCGTCGTGCTTCGAGCTCATCGGCACTCACTTCCAACTCGATGGTGTGTTTCTTCACGTCGATCGTGATCAGATCTCCGTCTTCCACCAGCGCAATCGGTCCGCCTTCCTGGGCCTCGGGCGTCACGTGCCCAATCAAGAATCCGTGGGAACCTCCGGAGAAACGGCCATCCGTGATGAGCGCAACGTCCGAGCCGAGGCCCGCACCCATCAGCACGGAAGTCGGGGTGAGCATTTCGGGCATTCCGGGGCCGCCCTTGGGGCCCTCGTAGCGAATCACGACCACATCACCTGCGCGAATCTGCCCGTTCTCGACCGCGGTGAGCATGTCCTCTTCGCAGTCGAAGAGTCGCGCCGGCCCCGAGAAGAGATAACCCTCCTTGCCCGTGATCTTTCCGACCGCTCCGTCGGGTGCCAGGCCACCGCGCAGGATCTGGAGATGCCCCGTCTCCTGGATCGGGGCGTCCCAACTCCGAATCACCCGCTGACCCTCCGCGAGCGGTGGCACTTCTGCAAGGTTCTCAGCCAGGGTCTTTCCGGTCACCGTGAGGCAGTCGCCGTGAAGCACCTGTTTTTCGAGCAGGTACTTCATCACGGCTGGCGTTCCACCGACGTTGTGGAGATCCTCCATCACGTATTGGCCGCTCGGCTTCAGATCCGCCAAATAGGGAACGCGGTCGCTCACCTCCTGGAAGTCGTCGATCTGCAGCGGAACATCGACCGCGTGAGCCATCGCGATCAGATGGAGCACAGCATTCGTAGAGCCACCCAACCCGACAACCATCGCGATGGCGTTCTGAAACGCCGCAGGGGTCATGATATCGCTGGGTTTGATGTTCCGTTCGAGGAGATTTCGAATCGCGGCGCCCGCGCGATGGCACTCTTCGCGTTTTTCAGGAGCTTCGGCAGGCGTCGACGAGCTGTAGGGAAGACTCATGCCGAGCGCCTCGATCGCGACAGCCATCGTGTTCGCGGTGTACATCCCGCCGCAGGCGCCAGCCCCAGGACAGGCTCTGCGCACGATATCGCTCCGCGTTTCGTCGTCGATTGCACCCGATAGGTACTTTCCGTAGCTCTCGAACGCAGAGATGATGTCGAGCTTGTCGCCACTGCGGGTGTGGCCTGGCTTGATGGTTCCTCCGTAGACCATCAGAGAGGGACGGTTCACACGCGCCATCGCCATCACACAGCCAGGCATGTTCTTGTCGCATCCGGGCAGAGAAATATTGGCGTCGTACCACTGGGCGCACATCACCGTCTCGATAGAATCCGCGATCAGGTCTCGCGATTGCAGCGAGTAGCTCATGCCGTCGGTTCCCATAGAGATGCCGTCCGAAACACCGATGGTGTTGAATCGCATCCCGACCATTCCAGCGTCGACGACGCCCTCTTTGACCTTCGCGGCGAGGTCGTTCAGGTGCATGTTGCAAGGGTTACCCTCGTACCAGACGCTGGAGATCCCCACCTGGGGCTTGTCCATGTCGGACTCGGTCAGGCCCGTCGCGTAGAGCATGGCCTGCGAGGCCCCCTGCGCCTTGGGCTGCGTGATGCGACGACTGATCTTGTTCAGGATTTCTTTCATCATCTCGCTCCGCGATTGGAGGTCGGGCCGTGTCGCCAGGAACAGTCACGATAGCGCCGTTCTTCGGAGTCCGAGCGCTCGGGCCTCGCGCCACCGCGCCCAGGCAACCAACTCCCGCAGAGGAGTTCGCGGTGACGATCAGCGCCCGCGCATCCGGTAACCCACTCCGAGAAGCGAGACGCCCGCGGCCAGCATCGCCCAGGTCTGCGGCTCCGGAACGAACTTGATTCGCAGAATGCCAACGCCGCCGGTCTTGAACTTGCAGCACGGCCGGAGCCAGCGCGTGAGCACCGGAGTCACCAGCTGAATCGTCCCTTTGCCGCTGGGGGGGGCCGTATTGCGGTTGTCGTAGCCTTGCGCGTAGTGGACCGTCTTGTGCGGCCCACGCCCTGTCGCAGTGACGGTGACACTTCCTGTCGTCCACGGGAAACGTGAGCCGTACACATTGGCCGTGCTCTGCTGCATCAGGGCCGTGTGGTAGTAGTACGCCTTGTAGGTCGCGATGTAGCCCTCCGTGACGACACCCTTCGCCGTCATGGCAGACGCGCCAACCGCGTCATAGCGCCAGTTGTTTTCGCCAAGCGAGCAGCCTCCGGCGCGGTAGTAGCAGACCTTGGACGTCAAGGCGCCCAACATCCGCATGGTGCCACCGAACTTGGCGGCGCCTTGCGTCACCTTGATGCTCGCGACTTGATCGACGCCCTGCTTGAAGAAGAGGAGGTTGAAATTACCCGGCCCGCCACCCGGGCTGAATACCCCCTGGTCGTTGCGCAGCGTCGCGTAGGTGTAGCGGTACAAGTAGGGGTAGGCGACCGGGAATTCGCCAATCTGACCCGTCGTCCGGACGCCGGACTTGTGATTTTCCGGGGCTGCGGCAAAAGTGAATCCACCCAATTGAGCACCGTTAGTCTTAGCGCTCCATATACCGGCTACCGGCTGGCCCGCCTGGAGCAGGCCTTTGCCACCCATCCCATTCGTACTCTTCGCGGTGCAGAAAGTGGTGCGGGGCTGGCCAGCGGATGTGAAGAAATTCGGGTTTCGATAGAAGGGTGGAATCGGGGGATTGGGGCAGCCGATCGAGCAGCTGTAGGAGGTCCCATTGCTGGGGCGGGCGGTGGCCCCATAGCCGCCCCAGTTGTACCAGGGCGCGCAGTACGGCGTACCATACAGAGTGCCGCCCAAGGGGTGGAAGTTGTCGGATCCGTCCGTCGGCGTGGACTCAAACGGGCAGCGCGGCTGATTCGGGTTGCACTGGATTCCGAGTGGGATCCCGATCGCTGAATAGAATTCCTCATCTCCAGTCCCGCCGGATATTTCGTTTCCGAACGCTTTAACGGACCACGAACCCTCAAAGAGCTGGTTTCCGGCCTGAGCGGTCGTGGCGGTGCTGATGCCGACGCAAAGCAGGCCGATCATCAACAGGCTGTTGGTGAATGACATGTCTGTGATGCTCCGACGTGGGCTGAGATGCGCCCCACGCGCAGGCTCCACCTCGACCAACAATCCCGAATCTAAATTCCCGACCGAATTAGGGACCGACATGGGAACTGATGGATGAGGAGGCCCGTTCCCAGCATGTTTCGTCCATTATCGCTTGCGCTCGAATCGGCTGTCAAGCGATCTGTGTAGCCTGGCTGGCGAATCCTGCGAATTCGCTTGCGGCGTCGCGACCTGTTCGGTCCCGCCTGGCTGGCGAATCCTGCGAATTCGCTTGCGGCGTCGCAATCTGGTGTGATCAACGCTCCCCAGGTAACGAGACGTCGGATCGACGTCTGCTCGCGCCGCAATCTTGAAATCTTGAGGTTGGGCCCATCTTCGAAGAGGAGCACCGCAACCGCGAGATCGACCACCGCAACCAAGCCCAAGTCGAGGGAGCACGGATCGATCCACGCCAGCCCATCGGGGCCAAGAGCGACACCAAACAGCAACAACAGCACGATCCCGGAAATTCGCAAGTGTCGCGACACCGACTGGGAGAAGATGCCGACCGCCAGGACGAGTACCAGAGTCAGTGCAGGGGAGTGGTGATCCATGGCTGCCAAGGCCAACCCGGCCCCCATCGACAATCACACTTGCGCGCAAACCGGCCGCGGTAGCAGCTGAGGTATGCTGGGCGCTCCCATGGCGGCTTCATGAATCGCGTACCCCATCGCGTTCAAGCCGTAGTGTCCCGCTCCAACACACGAGGAGCAGGTCAATGCCGATGCAGGGCCTGACAAACCGCTTCTGGCGCTTGTTTCCCGATGTCCGCGTACAGGAGCGATCGCGCTTCCTCTTTTTCGCGAAACTGGCCGCACTGGTAAGCCTGGCACAGACGCTCGGACTGACGGGTGCGGAAGCACTGTTCCTGGCCGAAGTCGGGATCGATTATCTGCCGATCACGATCATCGGCGGCTCGGTTGTCACGGTATTGGGATTCGTGATGTACGCCGTGCGGGTGGGTGATGTTCGAAATGACAGCTTCTTCGCTCAGATGCTGGTCGGAGCGGGGATCGCTCTCACTGCTGCGGCAACCGGGATCTGGCTCCAGATTCCTGGCGTATCGATTTTCCTGATCTGCTTCTTTTTCGTCACACAAGCGATCTTCGTCAACCACCTCTGGACATTCACCACCGACTATTTCGACACGGTCGCCAGCAAGCGGATCGTTCCGCTTCTCACCATCGGAGCAAGCATCGGAGGCGTAGTCGGCGGCCTCATCGCCGCGGGGATGACCGGGATAGCGGGAGCCGCGAGCCTCGTCGTCGGCTGGGCGCTCTTTCTCTTTGGCGCGGCCTCGATGATTCGCATCGGTCGCTCGCGACTGCACAGCTGGGGGCCGATCGACCTCGAGGAGGCGGACGAGACCTCCGTAGAAGGCATTCGGGGAGCGGTCCAATACGTCCGCACCTCGAAACTCGGGGGCGCCCTCCTGGTTTCGTCGATCGGCATGATTCTCGCTCTCATCGTGGCGAGGTATATGTGGTTAGACGCGTTTTCCCTGCGCTTCCCAGACCCGGCGGATTTGGCGACCTTCATCGGCCTCTTCCTCGCCGTCACCAACGCGATGGAAATCGCGATCGAGATGTCGGTCACGCCATGGCTCATTCGACGCATCGGCGTACCGAGCACCAATCTCATCCACCCAATGTTGACTCTGTTGAGCTTCTCCGGGCTGGCCTATCAGTACAACATCATCTCGGGTGCAATCGCGCGCATGAACGGAGAGATGCTGGAAAACGCGCTCGCGAATCCGATCCGCGCGCTGCTCTGCAATGCAATTCCTCTGCGGTTCCGCGGTCGGGTGAGGGCTTTCATCGAGGGAATTGCAGTCTACGCAGGCATGTCGATCGGCGGCGGCATCCTATGGGCTCTCGGAAACCCAGAACCTTTCTGGCTCGCCGTAGCGGGTGGAGCCGCGAGTGTGATCTATATCGCCGCTAACATATTGGTGCGACGCGAATATCTTCGCACTCTGATCGATGAGCTACGCGCCGGCCGGATCGACCTGGAAAGCCTGGGAGACGAGATCGGCAAGTGGGAAGTCTCCCGCCTTGCAGCGCTATGGGAGCAGCTCATTCGCAGGGAAGGAGAGCGTCCATCGAAATCTCTCCTCAAGCTCATCAAAACTCTGGCAGACCAGGGAATCCTTGAGCCACTGCGCCGCGCGTCCACTCATCTGAGTGTCGACGTACGCTGCTCGTGCATCACGGCACTGGCTTCGACGGGCCGGCGCGACGTCGCTCCCACACTCCAATCCAGCCTGGACGACCCTGAAGCCCGAGTTCGGATCGCCGCGATCGAGGGCCTCGTCAAACTCGGTGGCGAAGATCTGTTGGAACCGCGCATCCAACAGCTACTCGGCGATCCGGATCCTGTCGTTCGCGCCAAGGCTGCGCGGTGGGCTGGTGCCGTGGGCGCGACCGTGCTCGAAAAAATGATCGCCTCGCCTGATGCCGCAGAAAGCATCGCCGCCCTCACCAACGCGAGCTTCCCCCTACAAGAAGCAGTCGAAAAACGCTTTCGCGACACCGATCCCGGCGTACGAGCGGCGGCACTCAAACGAATGGCGGAGATCTCTCCAGAACCACCGATCGACCTACGCGAAATTCGACAAGCCCTCGCGGATCACGATCACCGCGTGAGGAGCGCCGCAGTGTACCTGCTGGCGAATATCGAGGGAAAAGAAGCGCTCGAAGCACTCTCGACGGCTCTTGCAGACCCCTCCGACGAAGTTCGGTTTGCAGCCGGGTCGGCGCTCGTCTCACACGGAGATAAAGCAGCGACGGCAATCGAAGATCATCTCAGCGGCGAGTCCGAACGCACCGTCTTGTCCGCCCTGTGGGTTGCGGCGCATCTGGGTTCCGACCAATCGACAAAAATCCTGCACCGCGAATTGCGCCGCCGCGTCCACGAGCTCTGGTATTGGATGATCGCCCACCAACAGCTGACCGCTGTGGGCGGATTGGCAAACCGCTTCCTTCGCGCCGCCTACCTGGACGGAGCGGTCCGGAATCGGCGAATCGCCTTCCGGGTTCTGGAACTCCTCGAAGGTTCCGGCGTCGTGCGGAATATCGAAAAGGCACTGCGCTTTGGCACAGTCCGATCCAAAGGCGACGCGCTCGAAATACTTTCTCACCTGGGCGACCGGGAGGCCACGCGACTGCTCGTGATGTATCACGAACCTGGACCGCTAGCAGATCGGATCAAAGCTGCTCAAAAACAACTATCGATCCCCGACGACCCGCAGCAGTTCGTCAACGACGCGTGCAAATCGGGTTCGAAATGGATTCGAATGGGCGCTGCGGCCTTCGACTCTGAGGTCGACCAGAAACTACCCGAGGAGGCAAGAATGGAGCGACTGCTGGCTCTCAAGGAAATTCCACTCTTCAAGAATTTGAGTCTGGACCAGCTCGAAGCCGTGCATCAGATCACCAAAGAAGTGGAGTACCTCCCGGGTGAAGT
The DNA here is from genome assembly GCA_022572485.1 of Myxococcales bacterium. The sequence goes on along the minus strand of JACZVU010000008.1, from coordinate 25,952 downwards.
GATCCTGAGACAAGACGAGCGGGGCGATAAACTCTATCTGCTCCTCAAGGGGCGGGTCCGCATTTTCACGAATTACGACCTACCCAACGAGGACGAGAAACCCGAGCAAAGCGCCGTGAGTTCCTTCGGAGAGATGGCGGTACTCCATGACGGAACGCGAACTGCGACCGTCGTCGCTGCGGAGCGATCACACCTGCTCTGCCTGGATGGAAACAGCTTCCGAGAGTTGCTGATGCAAATGCCCGAAATTTCGTTCGAAATGTTCCGTGTGCTAGTGGAGCGGGTCCGGACCGCGGAGGATCAAATCCGTACCGGCTGAACGTCCGGCGGCCCGAGAGCGAGGAAGTGAGGCCTCTGCACTCGATCGAAATTCGGATTTTGCGGCCTAGACCGCTTGCAAAACCGGCGAATGGGGCTAATCCTGCTGGCGTGCAGGGGGTGACGCGCTCACGTGATTACGAGCACGATGTCTACACTGATCACCGCTGAGCGCGACCGGATCTGGCGCGCGCTCACGACTCCGAGCGAACTGATCCGCTGGGATGACCAGATCGTCGCGTTGCTCGACCCGGCTCCCGGCTACCCGCAGCTCGGCCAACAGGTCCGTTGGCGGTACCGGATCGGATCCGTCCCGATCGTCGTCCATCAAATCATCCAGGAAGTTCAGCCGGGCGAGCGCCTGCAATCGGCAATTTCCCGCGGCGTCTTTTGTTTTGACGAAACCTACACACTCACGAGAGAGGTCGCTCTGCCCGATCGAACTCGGCTGAGCCTCAAGGTCGTCGCGTCGAGCTCGACGCCGGTTGTGGGCGGGGCGATGGATCGATTTGCAATTCGGCGCCTGTCCGCAAAAATGATCGATTCGCGCCTGCGGGCGATTCAAAAGTGGTGCGAAAACCACGCCTGAGCGTTACGCGGCTCCTTCTGCCAGACTCTCCGGCCCCACGCCACCGGGTCCGATATCCCACAAGCGTTCGAAGTGAGCGGATCTTCGCCGACGTAGGCTCCCCTACCAACCCCCCTATGCTCTCGCAAGCGAATCGCAACGATCAAATCTGGCCAAGTGAGCGATCGGGGCCAGAAGAGCGGGAGAAGCCGTGCTTATCTGGGAGCCTCCTCGTCGATGACGGCTGGCAACGCGAATGGTTGGACGGGCGGCCAAATACAGTGTCTTCCGATGCGCGCTTGGCGTTTATCTGCTGTTTCATCTCGTATGCCTTGTTCCGTTGGCCTCCAAGGTGCCTTCCGATGCGCGCATGCTAGGCGAATCATCTGAAAATACTCTGAATGCCTTTTTTCCGAATATATTGTGCTTCTGGGATTTGCCGGCTGTAGCCGTCGCACTGCTTCTCGCAGGCGCCGGAGTGAGCCTGCTCTTCGCGTTGGGAGTGCGCGATCGCCTCGTGGGCCTCATCCTCTTGTATCTGGGGGGGGTCCTCTTCACGACGAATCCACCGATCTCGAATTCAAGCATGCCGTTCATCGGTTGGATTCTACTCGCACACGCCTTCGTTCCGCGGCGATGCTCGAAATCGGGAAGCGGCTGGGCGGCCTATGGCGTGTGGTCGCAATCGCAGCCAGCGTATTGCCTTTGCACTGGCTCGACGCCGGCTACGACGGAATCGCGAAAGTCCGCAACAGGCTCTTCAGGAAACCGCTCGATGCATGTCCGACCCTGCCTCCGCACCTCCGCACCCGTTTCGATCGCCCCTGACACCTCCCGGCGCGCGCGAGTCAGATATGGAGTTCTTCTCGAACCCAATGAGCCGGATCTTCGAATCGCTCGCGGGCGAGGGCGCTCAGATCGCACGATTCGAAGCGCCCAGTCGTAATGAGTGCCGCTATTTCACGCCCGACTGCGTAGGACTGCATAACACCACGCCCGGTAAAAGAGTGCGCCTCAAAGAGATTGTCGAAGCTAGCGATTTTACCCGCGATACCGCTGCAATCGGGCGTCACCGCGTAGAGGCCCGCCCAACCGCGCACGTGTCCGCAGCGTTCAAAGCTGCTCGAACGATGGGCGAGCCGCTTCCAAATCTGGGTTTCAAAGAAATCGTTGCCGTCGTAGCCGAAATCGAAACCGGGAGCCTCGTCGGGAATCGAGAAACCTGCGAGAATGTGGGCACCCTCAGGATGAAAATAGAGCCCACTGGCATCTACAATCATGCCGAGGTCATCGAACGAAACTCCCGGTGCAATGTCTTCTTGATGGACGTCGATCAGGCAGATCTGCCGACGGACGGCTTCGGTGACATCCGAAACTCCGATCTTTGACGAAAAGATCGGCGACCAGGCACCGAGACAGTTCACAACCACATCACAACCAATGCGCACCTCACCGGACCGTTTGTTGATCGGCACGCGATGGGTGGTCAGGATTTCCCTCACCGTTCCGTCCGTGTCCGCGACGTCTCCGCACTCGACCTCGATCACGTCGACTGCAGAGACGCGGCGCCGGCTTCCCGCAACACCCAAAACGCGCTGGGTCACCGCGCCGGCCACATAGTGCCGATTACGGAAGACGACACCCAATCGCTCGGCCTCGGATCGGTACCACGCTCGAACGGCATTGGGGTTCACCAATCCATCGCGAGGTGAGAAGGTGGCGCCCACGATCTCTTCGAGGCCACGGTCGAGTATGGGAAATCGTTCAGGAAGTTCAGATGTCGAAAGAAGCTCAATACCGAGTCCACAGTCGTTTTGGAATCTTCTCTTCTCGATCGCCTGTGCGTAGAGTTCGGGATCAGAATAGAGCCATAGGTAGCCGCGGTCGCGAAAGCTGAAAGCCGCGGCGTGGTCGCGAAAAAAATCGAGCGTGACGAGACACGATTGAATGTTGACCGGATGCCACTAGGTCGCGCGCACGCCCCCGGCATTCAACTCCGAGGACGCGTAGAGGCCGGCGAGGTCCAGATCGACGACGACGATTCCAGTGACGCCGCGACGGGCCAACGCCCAGGCGACCGAAGCTCCGATCACGCCTCCGCCCACGATCAGAACATCCGCGCGTTCCGACACAGCCAGATCCTAGCCCAGAGCGTCCACATGCCGGAGCACAGGCTCGGCGCAACTCTCGGCGGCCATGGGGTGCGAGGAGTGCAAACCCGATTCTCGGGTTTGCGCGACGATGCGGAAGGTGCCGCGCAGCGGGACCGCAGATTCTCGCGACTCTACCCTTCCGTGGCAGACGCCACGCTCTCGCGAACAACCGCCAGCAGTTCCGACAGGTCTTCATCGGGAATATTGAGCGAGGGCGTCACGTAGACCACATTGCCGATCGGTCTCAGGTATACACCGCGTCGCTGCGCCTCGCTGTAGACCCGCCAACCCAGCTCGGCCAGATAGCCAGCATCACCTCTCAAATCGAGGGCGCCGATCATCCCGATCGAGCGCGTCGCCGCAACGCCAGGAAGCGCTCCCATCTCCTCGAATGCACGTGCGATCTGCTCGGCCTTTGGCTTCAATCGATCGAGAATCTGTTCATCGTCGAAGACATTGAGCACCTCCAACGCGACCGCGGCGCCGAGCGGATTTCCGCAGAAAGTGTGTCCGTAGTAGAAAGCACGGTCCGCGTCGCCGATAAATCCGTCGAAGATTCGATCGGTAGCGAGAGTGGCCGCCATCGGCATGACTCCGCCCGTGAAAGCTTTTGAGATACACAACAGATCAGGCGCGATGCCGGCATGTTCGCAGGCCCACATCGGCCCGGTTCGTCCGTAGCCGGTAAAGACTTCATCACAGATCAGAAAAATGCCGTGCCGATTACAGAGTTCGCGAGCGACGCGCAGCATGGCGGGATCGTAGATCCGCATACCCGCGGCCCCCTGAACCATTGATTCGAAGACCACGCCTGCAATCGTATCGGTGTTTCGGTCGATTACCTTTTCGAGTTCTTCGAGGCAACGCGCGCGCTGCGAGGCTTCTCGCGCTGGCGGTACATAAAAACAATCGAGCAGCACATCCGAAAACGGTTTCCGAAATACTTCGACTCCACCGAGTGCTGTCGTACCAATCGTGTCGCCGTGATAGCCTTCTTCGAGCGCCACGAAGCGAGTTCTCCTAGGGAGTCCGTTTTGCGCCCAGTACTGAAGTGAAAGTTTCATCGCCACTTCGATCGACGTAGAACCGTTATCACTGTAAAAGACGTGAGACAGCCCGTCGGGAGCAACGCCGCATAATGCTTCCGCAAGTTCTGACGCTAGAGGGTGCGCAATTCCACCCAGCGCAGTGTGGCAAAGGACTTCTGACTGCCGGCGCAACGCCGCCACGAGGCGTGGGTGATTGTGACCAACAGCCGACGTCCACCATGACGCATTGGCATCGATATAGCTGCGTCCATCAGTACCGATCAGTCGAGAACCGATGGCCTCGACGATGACCAGCGGGTCGACGCTCTTCCGATAATGGCTCATTTCCGTGTAAGGATGCCACACGTAGCGCTTGTCGAGTTCGACGATGCGTTTGGAGAAACCCTCGGACATCTACCGCCTCCGGAACCTAGAGAACGAGTTCCGCCAGCAGCTGGACGGCCTCGGGTTGTTGGGCACCCAACAAAAGTGTCGTTGCAGGAGAATCCTTCCACACTTGAATGCGATCCGCGATCCTGTCCCGGGTACCGATCAGTGAGACCGCATCAACCAACTCATCTGGAACCGCCGTCATCGCCTCGGCCTTTTTCCCATCCAGGTACAGATCCTGGATCTTCACCGCGGCTTCTTCGTAGCCGAGCCGCTTCGCATAATCGGTATAGAAGTTCTTCCCCCGAGCGCCCATCCCTCCGATGTAGAGGGAGAGCATGCCCTTCACGGGCATGCGACAGCTGTCGCGGTCGTCTCCGACGATGCACGTCACGAAGGGCGCGATATCGAAATCGAGCATGCTCTTGGCGCTGCCACTCTTCGAAAATCCCTCTTCAATGTAGGGAACGAGCGCTTCCGGTTTCCCAGGATCCATCCAGACGGGAAATACGCCATCGGCCACCTCTCCACTACACGCCAGGCCCTTCGGGGTAATCGCAGCAGTATAAATCTTCATGTCCGCTCGACCGTGAAGAATGCTCTTGAGTGGTTTACCAAGCCCGGTCGCGCCCTCCCCGGTGTAGGGAATCTGATAGTGGTAACCGTGATGTTCGAGCCGGTCTTCTCGCGCCAGGATCTTTCGGACGATGCTGACGTACTCGCGCGTTCGCGTGAGAGGGCGCCCGTAGGCGACCCCGTGCCACCCCTCCACGACCTGCGGGCCGGACGGCCCGATCCCGAGGTTGAAGCGGCCACCGGAAAGGTGGTCGAGTGTCATCGCCGTCATCGCAACCATCGCGGGCGAGCGCGCTGGCATCTGCATGATCGCTGTTCCGAGTCCGATCTTGCTTGTCTTCGCCGCGATGAACGCAAGGGGTACGACAGCATCGCACCCGTAGGCTTCCGATGTCCACACCGAACTGTAACCAAGGCGCTCCGCTTCCAGAATCAGATCGTAATCAATTCGGATGTCGGGCCCGAACTGGCCAACGAGGAGACCGAGTCGCATGGGAAGACCTCAGATTGGGATGAACCCGTACCCTGCAGCATACCGGATTCGAATCCACAGCGGAGATGAACGCTGCGTAGAATCACTCTACGAAGTCAATACCAGCCAGGCGTACCTACCCTCAAGATACCGGAAATGGTGTTTCTGGTTGGATTGATGCCGCTCACGTTCGGCGCGCGTTCATGGCTTCAGGGCGAGGCGATTGAATCCACGGAATCACGCGAAGTACAAGATCGAAATGGCATCGAACCGGATCAGAGATCAGCACTACTCGAGTCGACGCGCCTCGGGGTCGACGCCGGGCGGTCGGTAGCTATAGCCCTGAGTGTTGAGCGCTATCGGATGCGGACCTTCGGGCCGATCGGGAGTGTCCCTCAAGAATACCCTGACTGATCTCGCGGCACCGACTTCGAGGCTCGGGTCGCAGCTCGGCCCTGAATCGACGAGGTTCACAGAGACCACACCAACCTCGTCGTCGGCGCGCACGGCCCGCACGCCGGGCAGGCTGAGCGCCAGTGTGGCGAAAACAGCCAGATAGCCGGCGCAGGCCTTCCAATTGGGCAGTCTCATGGATGTCTCCGTGGTACCCTTGCTTCGTCTTGTTCCCAATCGGCACATCGCCCCCGGAGCTTGACGCTGCCTGCTTCCGGATTGCCTTACTGCTGCGCTTCTCTTTCGCGGGACCTGCGGGGGATTTGCCGATTGAACAGTTTGATGAACCGGAGGCCCCATGCACCTCGTCACTTTCGAGCGATCCAGCGCTCACAAGGCTCAGGACGACACCGGCACCCTGGGTGATGCGGCAATGGGTTTCGAATCCCTCGAACCCATGCGCCCGGGTTCACGGCGCCTCGGTGCCATCCTTTCGACCGGCACTTACGCGGGCTGGGTGGTGGACCTCAACCGCACCCTGGCGATCAAACTCGCGTACGACGACGTCGGTGCACCCGAGGTCGAGGCGAATTCGGCGGTGCCCTCGGAAATGCTCCCGTTTCTGCGCCTCGGCCCCGCGGCGCTGAAAGCAGCAAAGATGGCGCTCGACTTCGCAATCGAAACACTCGATTGTTACAACGCGCCCGATTTCCTGCGAGCGGGCGCGGTCGAACCCGCCAGCCATGTGAAGCTGTGTGCACCCCTGCCGCGACCCGGAAAGATTATCGGGGCATCCGGCGAAGACCTCACTCCGGGCACCTCGAATTCGGAAAATCACGCGGCGCCGGGGCTCTTTTTGAAGGCACCGTCCGCTGTGATCGGACCTGACGACGAGATTGCACTGCCTGCAGACACGCGCCGCGTCTGCTTCCAGGGGGCACTCGCCGCTGTGATCGGCGTGCGGACCCGGAACGTCACCGCCACCGAAGCGCTTGGCTGTGTCGCGGGCTACTGCACGGCCAACGACGTGAGTTATCCGGGCCTCGAAGACGAATCGGTCGGGAAGTCATGCGACACCTTCGCGCCCCTCGGCCCGTGGCTCGTCACGACGGATGAAGTCCTGGATCCCGGAGATCTGGGAGTTCGATCCGTCGTTTCAGGCGATGTCGTGCAGCTCTCGAGGACAAAGGAGATGCGTTTCTCCATCGCGCAAATCATCGCTCATGCATCGACGACCATGGCGCTCGAGGCAGGCGACGTGGTTCTGGTGGGAGCACCCTCGGGTCTCGAGGTGGCCAGAAAGCAGGAACGTTGGATTCGAGACGGAGACCTCGTCGAGGTCGAGGTCGAGTCACTGGGCAGGCTGCGCAACTACGTGACGTCGGCGAGAGCGGGCTAGAGAGGATCGCGGAATAGGGTTACACCGATCCTCGTCGGGAACCGGTGTCACGGTATTCTGCGGGATTCTCTAGATCCCCGACCCCTTTTCTTCCAGGTGGATTCCGCACTCTTTGAGGTCGGAATTCTCCCACCACCAGCGGCCGGAGCGCAGTTCATCACCAGGCCCAATCGCGCGCGAACAAGGATCACAACCTACCGATGGATAGCCTTCGGCGTGGAGGCGATTGATCGGAACCTCGTGCTCCTTCACGTAGTCGAGCACTTGCTCGCGCGACCAGTCGGCGAGCGGATTGAGCTTCGTGATTCCAGCGTGGGCTCGGTCGATTTCGATCTTCGCGGTCTTCCCGCGCGCACGGCTCTGGCCGCGGCGAAGACCGGTCACCCAGGCGTCGAGTCCTGACAAGAAGCGGTTGAGCGGCTCGACCTTGCGGATCCGGCAGCAGAGTTCGCGCTTCTCGACGCTTTCGTAGAAGAGATCCAATCCGTTGTCGCGGACCATCGACCGCACGCGCTCGGCGTCCGGGAAGATGACTTCGACGGTCTTGCCGTAGCGGTCCCGCACGCGATCGATGAGATCGTAGGTAGCCTGCGGGAGGCGCCCGGTATCGAGCACGAAGACGCGAGATGCAGGATCGATCTGATGCATCATGTCGAGCAGAACGAGTCCCTCAGGCGCTCCGAACGAACACGAGAGCGCGAGTTTGTCGGTAAAGTTTTCGAGTCCCCAGATCAAGATCTCTTGGGGGCTCAACAGCTCGGCTGCGCCAGATCGGATATACTCCAATAGATTGATATTCAATTTGTTTTCTGATTCTTCTGCGACCCACTCGAACGCCATAGTCGAATAATGTACTCAATTTCTGCGCATTTTCAAATAATAACACAGTTTATAACTGTTGTTTTACACTCTTTCTGGAAGATCGCAGTCGATTTCTCCCTTGAGGATTTTGACCTCCTCTTTCATTCCGCTCGGGGTCGTCGATGCCCTGAAGGTCAAAGGCAGCTCTGCGGATGACGTCTACATCGTCGGCCCCTACATCTATACATGGCAACAAAATCATCCTGTATATAGATGGGACATCACCCGCTCCGACCCGCTCGAAGACCTGGGTGTACTGAATCTCGGCGAGCGGATATCCTCCCCCGATCGATCATTATGGAGGCTTTATGAGTTCGAGCAGCGCGGCGGACCTCGGCGTGTTAGAGGCCGGCGGCGGGACCGAAGACATCCAGGCCCAGGACAACAAATTCGTTCACCCTTGGGAGAATCTCAAAAACCTCGGCCAGAACAAGCGACACGTTCTGACCCGCGGCGAGGGCGTATACGTCTACGACAGTGATGGAAAGCGCTACATCGACGGCCCCGCCGGGATGTGGTGTGTGAATCTCGGTTACGGCCAACGCAAGATCGTCGACGCGGTCGCAAAGCAACTCTTTGAAATGCCCTACGACAGCCCGTGGTCGTTCACGAACATTCCCGCGGCTCGACTTGCCGAACGGCTGACGGCCTTGACACCTGGAGATCTCAATCACGTCTTCTTCACCACCGGCGGCTCACTCTCCGTCGACTCCGCGCTTCGATTTGTGATGTTCTACAACACCATTTTAGGTCGACCCGAAAAGCGCCATATCATCTCGCGACAAGATTCCTATCACGGAAGCACCTACCTCAGCGCGTCCTGTAGCGGGAAGGAGCGCGACAAGACCTACCAGGTATTCGAGAAGAACTTCATCCACCACCTCCCTTCGCCAAACCCCTACCGACGGCCGGAGGGCATGAGTGTCGAGGCGTTTTGCGACGAGAAGGTCGCCGACCTCGAAAACAAGATCCTAGAACTCGGACCAGAAAACGTCTCCGCGTTCATCGCGGAGCCGATCCTCGCATCGGGTGGCGTGATCGTGCCACCTCCCGGCTACCAGAAGAGGTGTCTCGAAGTCTGCCATCGCCACGACGTCCTCTACATCTCCGATGAAGTCGTCACCGCTTTCGGGCGCTGCGGACACATCTTTGCAAGCGAGGCCGTATTCGACATCATCCCGGACATCATCACGACCGCAAAGGGAATCTCTTCGGGCTACGTGCCGCTCGGCGCCGTCTTCATCTCGGATCGGCTGATCAAAGAGGCGAGCGCAGAGGGTTCGCCGCATTCGATATTCGCCAATGGATTCACCAACTCGGGCCATCCGGCGTCCTGCGCAGCGGGTCTCGCAACACTCGACATCATCGAGAACGAGGGAATCCTCGAACACGTCCGAGAAATCACACCTTATTTTCAGGAGCGATGGCAGGAGCTTCGCGACATCCCACTCGTCGGAGATGTACGTGGAGTCGGCTTGATGGCTTGTGTCGAGTGCGTAGTCGACTCGGACAACGAAGATTCGCTCAAGCTCGACTACGAAATCGGAAATCGCATCGACCAATACTGCCAAGAGCTCGGCTTGATTCTGCGCCCGGCGATCAACATGTGCATCGTCTCTCCGCCGTGCACGATCACTCGCGAGCAGATCGACGAAATGGTTCGGATCCTTCGCATAGGGATTGAGAAAGCAATGGAAGACGTGCAGAGGGATGGACACTTCAAGAGATAACATCGCGGCCCATGACAGGAGTGCGCAGTTCGTGGCGCTGGCGGCGGCTTCCGCAACCACTCGAATCAAGCTCGCAATTGGAATCTGCCGGGTGGTTGAACGCGATCCGCGCCACACCCCCGAAGCGGGCGACCTCGATCAGTTAAAGCGAACTCGACGAAGTCCACCGACGCACAGCCACAGGATCGCGGACCTTGCACGCCAGCACCTCGATGGTTTCGCCGAGAGTCGGGTGGATGAGATTCGGCGCAAGATCGCATAGCGGTTCGAGCACGAAAGGCCGATCGGCAAGGCGCGGATGCGGAACCTCGAGACCTGGGGCCGCCAACTTCCGATCCCCGTAGAGCAGCAGATCGAGATCGAGGGTGCGGGGCGCGTTGCGGTCGGATCCGCGCGTACGGCCCTGGCTGATTTCGATCTCGAGCAGTCGCTCCAGCAGGGTATCGGGGGGGAGGGTGGTGGCGAGTTCGATGGCACCGTTCAAATAGGGACCCTGTGGTGGCGGGCCGACCGGATCGGTCTCGTATAGGGGCGAGACGGCGACGATCTCGATGCCTTCGGTCGCTCGCAACGCAGCCAATCCCGCCGCCAAGTGCGCGTTGCGGTCGCCGAGATTCGAACCCATCGCGACATAGACCTGCCCTTGCATCGACCCGCAATCCATGGCTGGATTCTACAGCTACAATCCACCGTCGTGTCAGCGCCTACCCATCTCCCCCCTGCACTTGCGACTCCCGTCCCGGGACCGCGCTCGCGCGCACTCGCGCAGCGGCTCGGCGCCGTCGAAAGCCGCAACATCATCTGTCTCGATCCGGAGCCACCCATCTTCTGGGAGCGGGCTTCGGGGTCGAACGTATGGGATGTCGATGGCAACCGTTTCATCGATCTGACCGCAGCGTTTGGAGTGGCCAACGTCGGCCACGCGCACCCCAGTATCAGCCGAGCCATCGCAGAACAAGCCGAACGCTTGATGCACGGGCTCGGCGACGTACATCCCTCACGGGTCCGACTCGAATTGCTCGAAGCGCTCGCGCGCCACTTCCCGGGCGGCGTACCGGCCCGGGCGATCCTGGGGTCTTCGGGTTCCGACGCGGTAGAGATGGCGCTCGAGACGGCACTGCTGGCCACCGGCGCCCCAGGCGTGGTGGCATTCGAGGGCGCGTACCACGGCTTGAGTCTCGGTGCGCGCGACGCGACCTGGCGGCCGATGTTTCGCGAACCCTTTGCGGCGCGACTTCCCGGACTGACGGTGTTCGCACGCTTCGGAGAGGCGCAAGACGTACACCGCGCCGCTCGAACCTGCGGCGCTCCGGTCGGCGCGGTGCTCGTCGAGCCGATCCAGGGGCGCGGCGGCGGACGCATCCCGCCGGACGGTTTTCTATCCGAGCTCCGCGCGATTTGCGACGCCGAGGGGTGGTTGCTCATCGCGGACGAGGTCTACACGGGCTTCGGACGCACCGGACGATGGTTCGCCTGTGATCACGAGGGCGTGATCCCAGACCTGCTGTGCGTCGCGAAAGGGCTCTCTTCCGGCATGCCGATTTCGGCATGTCTCGGCCGGGCAGAGACCATGGACGCCTGGCCAACCTCGGACGGCGAGGCGCTGCGCACCCAGACGTTTCTCGGACACCCACCGAGCTGCGCGGCCGCGCTCGCTTCAATCGCGATCCTGGAAGAAGAGAAGCTGGTCGAACACGCGGCCGCCCTCGGCACCGTCGCGCTAGAACGGCTGCACGAGCGCTGCGATGGACGACCGGAGATTCGGGATGTGCGCGGTCGCGGACTCTTATTGGCTGTGGAAGTCGACACGGCTGAGCGCGCAGAGCGCGCCTGTGCACGCGCCCTCGCCTCGGGGCTGATCGTCCTGCCGAGTGGCGATGACGGGCGTGTGATCTCGATCTGCCCACCTCTGTGCATCGATCGCGACCTGCTGGAGCTTGCGATCGACCTGCTGATCGAAGCCATCGCGTGAGTGCCGACCCCCGCCGCGCAGAAATCGACCGCCGCGTGCTCGAATGGATGCGGGAACCCCATTGGAACTACAGCGAAAAGCGCTTCGAAGAACTCGCGCTCGAACTCTTCGCGTTCCAGTTCGAGCATTGCGCAATCTATCGACGATTTTGTGAAGGACGCCGCCAGACACCCGATAACGTCAAGACCTGGAGGCAGATCCCGGCGATTCCAACGAGCGCATTCAAAGAAGTCGAGTTGCGGTGCTTCCCCGCGGAGAACACAACACACTGTTTTCGCACGAGTGGCACATCAACGGACGTTCGAGGCACTTTGTATCTGGACACGCTGGAACTCTACGAAGCTTCGCTGCTTCCGACTTTTCGCCGCTTCATGTTTCCGGAGTTTCTGTTGCCCGACGATCGCGCAGCAATGCGAGTACTCGCTCCTTCGCAGACTGAACAACCCGACTCATCGCTCTCCCATATGTTCGGCGTGGTACTCGATGCACTGGGTGAGTCCGGAAGTGATTTCGACGTCGAAAACGGCGAATTGCTCTTCGATCGCGTGTTGACGGCCCTCGTCGAATCCGCCGCGTCGGAAGTACCCATCACCCTGTGCGGAACCGCCTTCGCACTCGTGCACCTGATCGACCACATGAATCAGCGCGGCGTGTTGATCGGCCTGCCTTCCGCGTCGCGAATCATGGAGACAGGTGGCTTCAAGGGGCGCTCTCGCGAAATCCCCCGCACAGAACTCTACACGGAATTCAAACGCGTACTCGGTATACCCGCGGAGCGAATCGTCAACCAATACGGGATGACGGAGCTGGGCAGCCAATTTTACGATGCGGTGATTCGCGGACCCAGCGAACCCCGTCGGAAATTGGGCCCGCCCTGGGCGCGCGTCGTCATCGTCGATCCTGAAACGGGCCACGAAGCCGCGACCGGACAGGTGGGATCCATCGTCGTCGTCGACCTCGCCAACACGGGAAGCGTGCTCGCTCTGCGAACCGGCGACCTCGGTCGCGCCGTACTCGACGGATTCGAGGTGATCGGACGCGAATCCGGTGCGGACGCGCGGGGCTGCTCGATCGGCGCCGATGAAATCCTGGGCCGGCGATCCCCGTGACGCCTGGCCAAATCGCCAAACACCTTACCCAGCTACGCGACGCGGGCGAGCGGCTCAAGAGGCGCCCCATCGGCGAAGTCCTCGACGTACTCGGCGCTGTGCTCGACAGCTGGCGAGACCCAAACTCCATCTGGCGCCGGGATCTGGAGGAGCGATTGCCAGCGGCCACCGGATTCACGGCGCCACTGGTTCGCGAGGGCCTCCGGCGAGCACTCGATGATTGGACGAGCGATGCGCTACGAGAACTCGCAATCCGCGAACTCGGCCCGCTCGACGCTGCGCCGGGCCGCAGGGTCTCGGGTTTCGACACCACCGCAGTCCTGCTCGCGGGCTCGATCCCGATGCCAAGCCTCCTCGCGCTGATCGCACCGCTAGCGGTGCGATCCCCAGTACTCGCCAAACCAGCTTCACGAGATCCCCTGACTCCGCACCTGGTCGCCCGGTCGATCTCGGAGATCGACACAGAACTTGGTCGATGCATTCGAGTCGCAAGCTTCCCGGCCACCCACGGAGACTGCACCCGAGCCCTGCTCGAAGCCGATTGCATTTGCGCGACCGGCTCCGATGCAACCATCGCAGCCGTGCAAGCCCAGGTGAGCCCTCCACGGCGACTGGTCCTGGACGGACATCGACTTTCAATCGCGACAGTCGTCCCTCCCGAAAGCGCAGATCGTCGCATCGACCTCGCGGAGCGCCTGGCCGTAGACATCGCGCTGTGGGATCAGTTGGGTTGTCTCTCGCCGATCGCCGTTTTCGCCGTCGATCCAGCACCCTCGCACGCGGCTGCGCTCGCCGAAGCGATTGCGGTTGCACTCGCCAACGCCGAAAAGAACTGGCCGCGCGGATCGATCGACGCGAACGCTGCCCACGCGATCGCGCAGCAGCGCGCCGAGGCCGAGCTTCGCCGCGCGGCGGGGCGCGCCGTCGAGGTTCACATCAGTGACTCGACCGCTTGGACGGTGATCCTTGAAGATGGACCCGAACTGAGACCCGCCCCACTGCATCGCTTCATTCGGGTCATTCCGGTGGCGAACCCCAAGAGCCTTCTCGATGCGATTCGACCGCTCGGCCCCCACCTGGCAGCCGTGGCCATCGAGGGCTTTGGAGAAGAGACACGAGCCCTCGCCAGCGCCCTCGCCGAGCTCGGCGCTTCGCGCATCTGTGCGCCAGGTTCGCTCCAGAGCCCCCCACTGGATTGGCGCCACGGGGGCCGAGGCGTCCTGGCTCCGCTGGCTCGCTTCGCCGACATCGAGGCACTCCCTTAGGGGGGGTGAAAAGCCCTAGAGCCACAGGCTGGCGTTCCTAGAGCGCCCGATAAAGCCCCATCTATTGCTTAAATACTGGATTTCATTGATAAAAAGATCAATAAAGTACTAAAACAGTCCGATATTTACAGGACTGCTTTGGTCCGATATCGTTTAAAGACCAGTTCACAGATGGAGCACACCCCAGAAAGCGGGTAGGACGTGTTTCGAATCAGCCGCCTCACAGATTATGGAATCGTCGTCATGGCCCATCTCGCCGAGTGTAAAGACGATGACTCGCACAACGCCCGTGAGCTGGCCGAAGAGACCCAGCTTCCCGCACCCTTCGTGAGCAAGATCCTCAAATCACTGACCCGGGCGGGCTTGTTGGCCTCACAGCGCGGATCCAAGGGCGGCTACAGCCTCGCGCGTACCCCCGGCGAAATTTCCGTGGTCGAGATGATCACCGCCCTCGAAGGCCCGGTCGGAATCACCGAGTGCACGATTCACCCGGGAGCTTGCGCACAAGAGTCGAGTTGTCAGGTCAGGGTTCCGTGGCAGCGCATCAACGGCGCGGTGCACGCCACGCTGGAGGGAATCACGCTCGCTGACCTCGCCAAGCCGATCGATTCTGCGAGCCCCTTCGTACCACTCATGGAAATGAACGCTGGCACGGCCGACCACACCCAATCGGCCACGAAAACATTGGAGTAGAAGATGACGCAGTCCTCGGATGCGATTCTCGAGAAACTCACCAACCGCGACTACCAATACGGTTTCGTAACCGATATCGATTCCGACACAGCACCGCCGGGATTGAACGAAGACATCGTACGGTTGATCTCGGCAAAAAAGAACGAACCGCAGTGGTTGCTCGACTGGCGCCTGAAGGCGCTCGCGCGCTTCATGGATATGCTCGAGAACGACACTGAACCGACCTGGGCAAAAGTCCAACACCCGAAGATCAACTACCAGGACATCATCTACTACTCGGCGCCAAAGCAATCCGAGCAAATCGAAAGCCTCGATCAGCTCGATCCGCAGCTTCTCGAAACTTACAAGAAGCTCGGCATCTCGCTGAACGAACAAAAGCGCCTGAACGGCGTTGCGGTCGACGCAGTCTTCGACAGCGTGTCGGTCGCGACCACCTTCAAGAAAGAACTCGAGGAGCACGGGATCATCTTCTGCTCGTTCTCGGAGGCAGTCGGACGTTGCCCTGAGTTGATTCAACAATACCTCGGCTCGGTGGTTCCGGTTTCGGACAACTTCTACGCCACCCTCAACTCCGCGGTCTTCACCGATGGCTCCTTTGCCTACATCCCCAAGGGCGTTCGCTGCCCGATGGAGCTCTCGACTTATTTCCGGATCAACGCCGCCAACACCGGGCAGTTCGAGCGAACGCTCCTGATCGCTGACGAGGGCGCCTATGTGAGTTACCTCGAGGGCTGCACGGCTCCGATGCGCGACGAGAATCAGCTCCATGCGGCGGTCGTAGAATTGGTCGCCCTCGACGACGCCGAGATCAAGTATTCGACGGTCCAGAACTGGTATCCCGGTAACAAGGACGGCGTCGGCGGCATCTACAACTTCGTCACCAAGCGCGGCGCCTGTCGTGGTAAGCGTTCGAAGATCTCCTGGACCCAGGTTGAGACGGGCTCGGCGATCACCTGGAAGTACCCGAGTTGCTTGCTCCAGGGCGATGATTCGGTGGGCGCGTTCTACTCGATCGCGATGACCAATAACCTGCAACAGGCCGACACCGGCACGAAGATGATCCACATCGGAAAGCGAACCAAGAGCACGATCATCTCCAAAGGCATTTCGGCAGGCCGCTCTAGCAACGCCTACCGCGGGCTCGTGCGTATCCAACCGGGTGCAACCGGGGCGCGAAACTATTCCCAATGTGACTCGCTGCTGCTTGGCGATCGCTGCAGCGCCCACACCTTTCCGTATCTCGAAGTGAAGAATGCGTCTTCGACCATCGAACACGAGGCGACAACTTCGAAGATCGGAGAAGACCAACTCTTCTACTGCCGCCAGCGTGGCATTTCTGAGGAAGATGCAATTTCGATGATTGTAAACGGATTCTGCAAACAGGTCCTCCGTGAACTTCCGATGGAGTTCGCCGTCGAGGCCCAGGCCTTGCTGGGTCTCAGCCTCGAAGGGAGCGTCGGCTGATGGGTCACGTGACTCCGATGCTGGAAATTCAAGGCCTGCACGCTCGGTCCGGTGACGCCGAGATCCTCAAGGGTCTCGACCTGGTGGTGGGCGCCGGTGAAGTGCACGCCATCATGGGACCGAACGGTTCGGGCAAGAGCACACTCGCGAATGTTCTCGCCGGACGACCATCGGTGGAAGTGACCGCGGGGCGCGTGCTCTACCGGGGCCGCGACCTCCTCGAACTCGCTCCCGAAGATCGCGCCAAAGAGGGCCTCTTTCTCGCTTTCCAATACCCCGTGGAGATTCCCGGAGTCTCGAACGCCTACTTCATAAAGGCGGCGCTCAACGCCGCCCGCACCCATCGCGGTGAAGACGAACTCGACGGGATGGACTTCCTCGAGCTCGCGCGCGAGAAGATGAAACTCGTCGAGTTCGACGAGGCTCTGCTGAACCGCTCGATCAACGAGGGCTTTTCGGGCGGCGAAAAGAAGCGCAACGAGATCCTCCAGATGGCCATCCTCGAACCGCGCCTCGCAATTCTGGACGAGACGGACTCGGGCCTCGATATCGACGCCCTTCAAGTCGTGGCCAACGGCATTAACGCACTTCGATCGCCGGATCGCTCGGCAATCGTGATCACCCACTACCAGCGACTGCTCGACTACGTGATTCCGGACTTCGTGCACGTGCTCATGGAGGGCCGAATCGCGCACTCGGGTGGCCGAGAACTCGCCCACGAACTGGAACAGAAGGGCTACGGCTGGCTCGAAGCCGCACCCGCGGAGGCTGCCGCGCCGTGACGATCCTGGACGTCGCACAAGCGCACTTCGTCTCCCGTTTCGGAGAGTGCGAGGCTCAGCTGGCCGGCTCGGGCCCCGCCTGGCTCGCTCCGGTTCGGCGGGCGGCGATCGAGCGATTCGCGGAGCTCGGGTTTCCAACCCGGAAGAACGAGGCGTGGAAGTACACCAGTGTTTCGGAGATCGCGAAGGCGTCCCTCGATCCCAAGCCCCCGACACGCGATGGTATTTCGCGCGATGACCTCCACGAGCTTCTTGGCGGCAGCGTCTCGCCGGACGTCTTCGTCTTCGAAGATGGCCGTTTTGCGCCAGAACTTTCTTCTGATGAAACCCTGCCGGCGGGTGTGGAAGTCGGGAGCCTCGCGGACACACTCGGCGAACACCCGGAGTTGATTCGCCCACTGCTCGATCGCCCGGATCCGCTTGACAGGCCTTTCGCGGCACTGAACGGCGCGTTCCAACGCGACGGTGCATTCGTGCGGGTGACGGCGGGCACAACGCCGGAGCGGCCGATCCAATTGCTCTTCGTCGCGAGCCCCGGTGCCTCTGGCCGCGTCGCGAACCCGCGCAACATCATCCGTATCGATCGCGGTGCGAAAGCCGCAATCGCACTCCGATACGAGTCTCGATGTCCGGGCGTCTACTGGACGAATGCGATGACGCAGATCCTGCTCGAAGACAACGCCGAACTCGATCTGATCACCCTCCAATTGGAATCGGACATCGCGTATCACTTTTCCTCCCTCGATATCAGGCAGGAGCGCGACAGTCGCTTCCGATCCCACTACATTTCTCTCGGCGGCGCGCTCGCCCGCAGCGAAATCTACGCGCGACTCGACGCGCCCGGAGCCGACTGCGCGCTCAACGGACTGTTTCTCGTCGATGGCGAGCAGCACGTCGACAGCCAGACTACGGTGGATCACGCGGGCCCCCACGGAACGAGCCGCGAACTCTACAAAGGGATTCTCGGCGGCCATTCCCGCGGAGTCTTCAACGGATCCGTGCTGGTGCGCCCGGATGCCCAGAAGACGAACGCGCAGCAATTTAATCCCAATTTGTTGATTTCTGACGGCGCCCATATCAACACGAAGCCAACCTTCGAAATTTCCGCCAACGACGTCAAGTGCAGCCACGGCGCGACGGTGGGGCGCCTCGATGAAGACGCACTGTTCTACCTGCGAACCCGCGGCATGAACGAGCGCGCGGCGCGACAGATGTTGACCGTCGCGTTCGCATCAGAAATCGCACAAGCCATTCCGCAAGAGTCGCTACGAGCACAGGTCGAGCAGTTGGTTGCCGCAAAGCTAAAGCGCAGCCAATCGGCGAAGGAAGCCTCATGACCCTCGCTGGAGAAGCTGCTGTGGTGTCTGTGGGCAGTCGAGCGCTCGAGGCCGTTCGCTTTGACCCGGTCCGTGCGCGAAGGGACTTCCCGATTCTGCAGACCGAAGGCTTCGTCTTCCTCGACAGCGCCGCCAGCGCTCAGAAACCGCAATGCGTGATTGACGCAATCGCCGATTGCTACAACCACGACTACGCGAACATCCATCGCGGCATTTACGAACTGTCGGCCCGAGCCACTGCGAACTTTGAAGCGGTCCGGGAGACCGCGCGGCGTTTCATCGGTGCCGCCGAGGCTCGCGAGATTATCTTTGTGCGCAACACCACCGAGGCGATCAATCTGGTCGCTTCGACCTACGGCCGCCAGAACGTCGGACCGGGCGACGAAGTGCTGATTACCACGATGGAGCACCACTCGAACATCGTTCCATGGCAAATGCTCTGCGAAGAAAAGGGTGCGATTCTCAGGGTCGCGCCGATCGACGATCGCGGCACATTGATGCTGGACGAATTCGAGAAGCTCCTCGGCCCACGCACCAAGATCGTCGCAGTCGCCCACATCTCGAACGCTCTCGGAACCGTCAATCCGGTGGCGGAGCTCACCCGGCTCGCCCACGCATACGGAGCCGCGGTCGTCATCGATGGCGCCCAGGCGGTCCCCCATTATCCGGTGAACGTTTCCGACCTCGACTGCGACTTCTACGCGCTGTCGAGCCACAAGGTTTTCGGACCGACCGGCGTGGGGGTGCTTTACGGCAAGGCATCGCTTCTCGAATCGATGCCCCCCTATCAAGGCGGGGGGTCGATGATCCAAACCGTCACCTTCGAGAAGACCACCTATGCGGACCTTCCCCAACGCTTCGAAGCCGGCACGCCGGACATCGGCGGAGTCGCGGGCTTCGGGGCCGCGCTCGACTACGTAACCCACCTAGGACTCGATGCGATCGAGAGCCACGAGCGCGAACTGCTCGCCTACGCGACGGATGCGCTGGCCGAAATCCCGGGTTTGCGGCTGATCGGAACGGCACCACAAAAGGCCGCCATTCTGTCGTTTTCACTCGACGGCGTGCACCCCCACGATGTCGGATCGATTCTCGACCACGAGGGCATCGCGGTGCGGAGCGGCCATCACTGCGCGCAACCCGTGATGGAGCGCTTCGGCGTCCCGGCGACGGTGCGGGCATCGCTCGCGCTCTACAACACCAGGGAAGACGTCGACGCTCTGGTTCGAGCGTTGCATACCGTTCGGGAGCTATTTCAGTGAGTGCTGACCTTCGCGAGCTCTACCAGTCCGTGATTCTCGATCACAACAAACGGCCACGTAATTTCTGCAAACCCGAGTGCGCGAACCGATCCGCGGTGGGCGTCAATCCACTCTGTGGCGATCAGCTCACCGTGTATCTGGCTGTCGAGGACGACGTCGTCAAAGACGTCGGCTTCAAGGGCACGGGGTGCGCGATATCGACCGCATCGGCGTCGCTGATGACGCAGTCCATCAAGGGCAAGGAGATCAGCGACATCGAGCATCTCTTCGAGGGGTTTCATGAAATGGTGACTTCAAACCCGAAGTCGAGCGCCGGAGACGAGAAGCTCGGCAAGCTCACGGTCTTCTCGGGCGTTCGGGAATTTCCGATGCGGGTGAAATGTGCGACGCTCGCGTGGCACGCAATGCGTGAAGCACTACGCGACACGGGCGAGACGGCGACAACCGAATAGGGAGATGACGGCATGATGACCCCCAGAACCGAAGAGGTGGTGGAAGAAACCACGAAATCTGATTCGGATGACGCGGCTCCTGCGCGTTCGGAGAACCCCGACGCCATCCGCGATCGGGTGATCGAGAAGATCAAAACCGTCTTCGACCCGGAGATCCCGGTCAACATCTACGAACTTGGATTGATCTACAAAGTCGACGTAGCGGAGGGCGGCGCCACACAGATTGCGATGACGCTCACCACGCCCATGTGCCCGGCCGCAGAAGAGCTCCCTTCCGAGGTCGAGACCAAGGCTCGGGGCGTTCCGGGCGTGACTTCGGTCCAGCTCGACCTCGTCTGGAATCCACCCTGGTCACCCGACATGATGTCAGACGCCGCCAAGCTCGATCTCGGAATGGCCTAGCCGGCGCGACTCGGACCCCCTAGCGTCAGCGCACCCATGATCGCACTCAGTTTCTGCGGATTCTTCTGCCTCGGTCTCGTCCTGATCCTGCTCGGCGCAAACCAGGCCGACCTCGCCCGGGATCTCAATCTCGACCTCGCTCACACCGGGATGCTCGCAGCGGCGATCGCGGCGGGGATGCTCGTCGGCATGACGGGAGCCGGTCTCCTGTACGACCGCCTGCCCCGGCGCCCGCTCTTCATCACGACGATCCTGCTCACTGCAATCGCGCTCTTCGAGTTCAGCCCCACCAACAGCTTCCGGGAAGTTCTCGTTCTCTTTGGCGCAATCGGCCTGGGCGCAGGGGCGTACGACACGCTCTACATCGCGGCGGTCGCCGAACGATTTGGCGAGCGCTCTGCGAGACCGATGGCGCTCCTGCACGCCGGGACCGCGATCGGTGCGATCATCGGACCGCTCCTGGTCGCCGCAATCGCCACCCGTTGGCATTGGACGATGTCTTTTCACTCGATCGGCTTTGCCCACCTTGCACTCGCCGCAGCCGCGTCACTCGTTCGATTTCCGGCGCCAACGCGGCCGGCTGACACTGCGAAAGCGGATGCACACGCAGTTCTCTCAAAAGCGATCGTTCCGTTCGTCGTGGTCATTTTTGCGTATCTCGGTTTGGAGACCGCGATGGCGGTGTTTGCCGTCCCCTACGCGACCGAAGGCCTCGCGCTCGATGTGATCCATGGGCAGACCGCAATCAGCGGCATGTGGTTTGGCCTGCTGACCGGTCGACTCGCGACGCTCATGTTGCGGGGCAACCTGGACGGCAACGTCTTGATCGGGTCTGGGATTCTGTGTTGCGCGGTGATCGCGATCGGTGCGGTGCTCGGTTCGAGCCAGATCGCGACCCTCTACTTCTGCGTCGGTTTCGCGCTGGGCCCGGTCTTCCCGGTGGCCCTCGCGCTCGCCGCACAGCGCTTTCCGCACTCTCACGGTTCCGTAATCGGCCTGGTCTCAGGAGCGGGGTCGACGGGGTGTTTCGTGATTCCGTGGCTCACCGGCGCGCTCGGAGACCAAGCGGGAATCGCCTTCGCGGTGAAATGGCTCGGCGTCTGGGCTATTGCAATCGCGCTGGGGGGTATTGCGATTCGCCGCGGCCGAGCGCGCGCGCTGGCCGATCGCCTAGTTTGAGCGGGTGTGCGTACTGGCCGAGCACCTAGAGAAGATCGCGGAATAGGGTTACACCGATCCTCGTCGGGAACCGGTGTCACGGTATTCTGCGGGACTCTCTAGCTTGAGCAGGTGCGCGTGCTGACCGATCGCGTAAGCTGATCGGGTGCGCGTCCGGAGTGCCTTCCTTCTTCTTCTCGTACTCGTACTGGGAGCTGCGATGTGGGGTCGCTTCGTCGAGTCGATGATCTTCTATCCCGCGCGGGGCGTCGCGGTGACTCTGGAGCAACTCGGAATCGCCGGAGAGGAAACCTATTTCACAACTGAGGACGGCGTCCGGATCCACGCCTTCTACTTACCGGCGCCAGGTGCGCGTCGCGCGCTTCTGTTTCTTCACGGCAATGCGGGAAACGCCTCGCATCGCCTACCCAATGCGGCCGACCTGGTGCGGCTCGAATGCAGCGTCCTCGTGATTGACTACCGCGGTTACGGGTTGAGTGAAGGAAGAGCGACCGAGGCGGGCACCTACGCGGATGCCCGCGCGGGGCTCCGCCACTTGATCGAACAGCGCGGTTTTCCGGAAAGCCGCATCATCGTCTTTGGACGGTCGTTGGGCGGTGCGGTCGCGGTCGATCTCGCCCAGGACCGCAGCTTGGCTGGGGTGATTCTCGAAAGCACCTTTCCGTCGATCGCCGCCATCGTGGCCAACGGGCCCGGTGGTGCATGGCTCGGCGCGCTCGCCGGCAAGCGCTTCGATTCCGCGTCGAAAATCGGGCGAATTCGAGCACCGCTGCTCTTCTTTCACGGCGATCGCGACGAGGTCATCGACTACGAACTCGGGCGGCAACTCTTCGACGCAGCCCCGCAACCCAAGACCTTCGAAACCATCCATGGCGCGGGACACAACGACCTCACCCAGGTCGGCGGGCGCCCCTACTTCGAACGCATCCGCAAATTTCTCGACGAGATCGAGGAATAGGAAAAACCCAACTGCATTTTCACCAGTGTCCGACAAGCCGAATACGATCAAAATTCACTTTGAAGAGGCGAAACCGCCCCATGTCGGAGCAACATCTGATCGGTCTTGTACTGCATGCAATTGAAACTTCCGATTCCAGATTATATGAACTTCTTCCGCACGTTATTGTACGGTGTATTCGTCTGGCCAAAATTGGAGCGATTGAATTCTCAAACCCTGGAGAATAGCGATGAGTGCATCGGTCGATCCATTGAAAGCGGAACATTCCAACTTAATTGAGATGCTCGAAAAAGCCAAGTCTCTTGGCATTACAACGAAAGAGGGACAACTCATTATTCTGTCAGCCAAAAATGAACTTCTAGCACATTTGAAAAAAGAAGACGAGCAACTCTATCCTGTTCTGAATGAAGCCGCTAAAACAGATAGCGAACTGCAGAGAAAATTGGAATTGTTTGCAAAGGATATGAAAGAAGTCTCCAAACAAGCGATCGATTTTTTCGATACCTATTCAGAGGGGGGCAGCGGAATCGATTTTGCGAAAGACATCGGAAAACTGGTGGGTAGCCTTGGGTCTAGGATTAGGCGAGAAGAAACAGGCCTCTATCCAGAATATGATAAACTCCAATAGCCATTCAGCTTCAACTCCGGGTCCGCAAGGCTGTCGAGCGTATCTCGCGCGCAAACAGATCGGCGAAGCACCCACCTCCCGCGCGCTCCAATACCCATCCTGAGCGTGGCGATTCTCTACTCCGCAGTTCGCGGCGCCTCCTCCACCAGGGGGCGCTCGACGTCGATCCAGAGCCAGAGAACGGCGCCGATGATGGCAAACACGCTTCCGGTCGCCAGGGCGGCCCCCCAGCCATACGAATCCGCCAGGATCGGGATGAGCGGCGTGGAGATGACTCCGCCCAGGTTACCGCCGGTGTTCAAGATCCCCGTAGCCGCCGCCGTATGCGGACCGGCCACGAACGTCGAGCCTGCCCAGTAAGCGCCCTCTGTAATCTGCGTGAAACCGAAGCAGATCGAGAGGTAGACGACGGCCAGGTGCGGGTTCTCCGCTTTGACGCCGGCGAAGAGAAAGCCGGCTACCAGGATGAGTCCGATCATGCATGGCAGGCGGCAGCCCCAGCGTGGTCCAATTCGCTTGCAGAGATAATCACAGAGCGCGCCACCGAGTGAGGCACCGATGGCGCCGACAATCCAGGGGAGCGCAGCGTAGACCCCGCCCTCCAGCAGACTGAATCCCCGCACGTCCACCAGGTAGATGTAGAACCAGGAGAAGAAAATGTAGAAGACGTAGACCATGCACAGATAGCTGAGGGCCAGGAGCAAAGTCTCCCGGTTCTTGAACAACAGCCGCAAAGCCTCTTTCTTGGGTATTGCGTCTTCCGGGGCGGCCGGCCCGCAGTGATGAACGCCAGCTCGGTTTGGTTCACGGCGGCATGCTCGGCCGGCCGGTCCCTCGCATACCACCACCAAGCCATGATGCTCAAGAAAGCGATGGGCGCCGTCAGATAGAAGGATGCGCGCCAGCCTACGGTTATCATCAGCCAGGCGACGAGCGGCGAAGCAACCGCGGCCCCCAGCGTTAGGCCGGTGCTCATCAGCCCATTCGGAAATGCCCATCCCGACACGGGAAACCAGTTGGCAATGGTTCCCGCCTCCACTGGGAAGATGGGTGCCTGCACCACACCCATCAGGGATCGCAAGACGATGAGCGTGACGAGCGCTCCAGTGGTCGAGGTAAAAACGAGCCCCGGCAGCAATCCGGTCAGAATGGTCAGCAGCCCCCACAACACGGTGATGATCGTGATTGCGCGGCGCGGCCCCAGCCATTCGCCAAAAATCCCTCCTGGAATCTGACACACGGTATAGACGAGCGTGAAGCTGCCGAAAACCCAGCCCATCTGTATTGTGGTGATGCCCAGGTCAGGCATCATGAACTTGGCCGCCACGGAGATGTTCATCCGCAGCAAGTAGGACACGAAGGTCACGGCACACAACAGGCTCAGAATCACCCATCTGACCGAAGTCGGTCGACGCGCCCCGCCGGTGTTTCTGCAGCTATTCATCGCACCCTTCCTGAAGCGTCCGTGGGCCGGCCTCGACCGCGCCAGCATGCGTCCCTTGAGGGAGCGCGTTCCGCTGAATCAGGCCCGATCGAACCTCGGACTGAAAGACAATCGTCGGCGAATGGAGAACTTCTGTTTATCCTGAAGAATCGAACGTCGTTCGTCTAGAGTGTAGCCTTCCGGGTCATTTGTTTCGATCCGGACGGCCCAGGCGGTCGAAATGAAATCATGAGTACAGCTGGAAATCGAGATGGTGATTCTTTGCCATAAGGGAAAGCAATGGGAAAAACAAGCTGTATTTTCGCCCGTGCCCGATAAGCCACATTCTATTTTCAACGTCCCTGCCTATTCACCCTCCCCACTGAATCAGCCATTCAATTTTCAAGAACGTCCCCACATTGGAACCACTTGGACTTGGGTTACGCCCCCGCTTCGGCTGGCGTGCAACGTCGCTTGCGACTCTCTTCGATCGCGCCGGCCGCCGAGCGGGCGGAGTTTGTTGAGGACGGGTAGCATCCGGTCGCCATGTGTCTTTTCGCTGAGGCGATCGCGACGTGATGCGCTGGGAGTGTCAGATCTGCGGCTTCGTGTACGATGAGGCCGAGGGTTTGCCCGACGAGGGCATCGCGCCCGGGACGCGCTGGAAGGACATTCCGGATGACTGGGTTTGCCCCGATTGCGGGACGGCCAAGAGCGAATTTGAGATGATCGAACTCGCCACCTGAGAGGAGATCGCATGTCTCTCGCCAACCGACCCGCGTTCAAGAACTCCGACGGCACCCTCTACCACGGGAGCGCCATCGCGTACGCGCTCCTCGCGTACGGGATCGGCATCGCCGGCCTGTTCCACGAGAGCTGGTTCATCAATGCGCTGGCAACCCTGTTGCTCGCCCACGGCATGACGATCGCCGCCTACATGGTTCACGAGTGTGGTCACAACATCGTGTTCAAACAAAACGCGGACAACGCCCGCCTCGGTAGGTTCCTGATCTGGATCTGCGGCGCGGCCTACGGGACCTACGAGGACATCCGCTACAAACACTTTCGGCACCACGTCGACGTTGACGACGTCGTCTGGTTCGACTACGAGCGCTTCTTTCGCGAGAACCCTGCCATT